>JAJDAH010000111.1 GCA_029261965.1 Polyangiaceae bacterium | reverse complement strand
GGCCTGGAGCACCGCGGCGAGGCCGGCGGTGGTGGAGCCTCGACCGCTCTTGAGAACGAGAATGTCGTAGTCGAAGTGGTATGATGGCAAGTCTACGATTCCTAGTACTAGGGAGATACCTGACAACCCCCTTTTTGTTGTCGCAGATTTGCCCCGAGCCCAGTGCCGCAGGGAGCGTACTGAACTGTCGAGCAGCAGGTGAGGGCCGTCGCTGCTTGGCATGGCCGGGGCCGCCGACCGGCGTCCATTTCCCCACGTGGCTACCCTGGCTCTTCAGACTCGCGAAGATCGAGCAGCACCTTGATCGGCGCGCGAAGTCGCGAATCTCGTGCGGCGTCCATCAGTGTCGCAAAGCAGATTCCAGACGTCGCGAATCACCTTCCGCTGGTGAGAATGAGGATGTTGTCGTGGAAGTGGTAGGGAGCCGTGACCCTCGAGTTACGGCGCTGCAGATCGAAGTGTAAGGAAAACCACGACGTCGCGTATCCGGGCCACGGCGCGCCGATCTGGGGTCGGCGCCGACGATTTGGCCCGCCTGGCGGGCGAACTCCGGCGCGACCCCGGAACCAAGTCACGGAGCTCGGCCTTCCCCTGCCCATCGCGACGCCGCCCACTTGGGCAGCAGCGCCGACCGTCGTCCACACGCTCCCTCGGCCTACGCGCCCCTGCATCCAGCGAGCTTCTTCCGATTCGCGAGCACGCAAACAAGACCCTTCATCTGCCGGCCATCCAGGGACAACGATGACGAGTTCGGCGTGGACTTCGACCACGCTGCGCAGGCTGTTCGTGCACCGCGGTCGAAAGCGTACGGCGAGCGCTTCCTGCGAAACGTTCTGCGCGAATGTCTCGATCACATCGCCTTGGGCGC
The DNA here is from genome assembly GCA_029261965.1 of Polyangiaceae bacterium. Classification (GTDB taxonomy): domain Bacteria; phylum Myxococcota_A; class Polyangia; order Polyangiales; family Polyangiaceae; genus JAJDAH01. The sequence goes on along the minus strand of JAJDAH010000111.1, from coordinate 13,890 downwards.
CGCGCGGACAGCCCAATGGCGTCCGTAGTTTCCTGGGTATCGAGCAGACCTGGGAGTTCGTACGATCCGCGGTTATTGCAATGACAATCCGTGTAGAACCCTGCGCGGTGCGACACGTGCTGTTCGACGCTCACTGCGAGAACTGCCGAGCACGACCAGCCGCTGATGTGCCCTGCATTCAAAAGACATGGCGGGCTGGGCGAGGCACGGCTGGCACTCTCTGCCTTCCATGCGGTCGTCGAGACTGCCGGAGAATGGGGCTAACGTACCGATGATTGAGCGAAGCGGGGTGACGCAATGACGAGCTTGAACGTCGAGGATTCCTCGGAGGAGCCGCTCATCGTGGCGATTGATGACGAACCGAAGGTGCTGACCATCGTGCGACGCCTCTTGGAAAGGCAGGGGTTCGAAACGCGGACCTTCGACGACGTCGAGCAAGCGCTGGACGAGGTGCGCACCAACCCTCGGGTCGCTCTTGTCGTGACCGACCTGCACATGCCCGAGAGGACGGGCTTGGACGTACTGCGTCATTCAAAAGCGAATTGGCCGACGGTCCCGGTGATCCTGATGACGGGGCGGGCCACGATTTCGAGCGCCATCGAGGCGATTCGACAAGGTGCGTATGACTATATCGTCAAACCGTTCGAGCCACCGGAAGTCCTCGGCACAGCAGTTCAACGAGCGTTGGACTACCGCCGCTTGTGGTCGCGAAACCGGTTCCTCGAACGCCAGCTGAAGACTGCAGAACGGTTCGCGGGCATCATTGCCGTCAGCGAACCGATGCTTCGTGTGCTCGAACTTGTCGATGCCGTCGCTGCCACGGATAGCTCGGTGCTCGTGCTCGGGGAGAGCGGCACGGGCAAGGAACTCGTTGCCCGAGCGATCCACGAGCGCAGCCCTCGAGCCGCCAAGCCGCTCGTGGCCGTGAACTGCGGGGCTCTGACCGAAACGCTGCTGGAGAGTGAGTTGTTCGGCCACGCTAAGGGGGCGTTCACAGGGGCAGTGGCGAATCGACAGGGCCTATTTGAGGAAGCGTCCGGGGGCACGCTTTTGCTCGACGAGGTCGCCGAACTTTCAACCGCCACCCAGGTCAAACTGCTCCGGGTTCTACAAGAGGGAGAGGTTCGGCCGGTCGGATCGACCGGCAATCGCAAGGTTGATGTGCGGGTTATCGGCGCCACGCATCGAGACATCGAACGTGCGGTCGCCGAGGACAGTTTCCGACAGGATCTCTACTACCGGTTGAACGTGGTTCAGATCCGTATCCCGCCGCTTAGGGCGCGACGCGACGACATCCCGCCTCTGGCGAAACACTTCGTGGATAAGCATGCCGACCGAGCGGGACGGACGATCACGCGCATCGAAGCCGGCGCGCTCGACAGGCTGGTAGGCCACGAGTGGCCCGGCAACGTTCGTGAACTCGACAACGTCATCCAACGTGCCCTGATCTTTGCTGTCGGGGAAACACTCGAGATCAACGATGTGCGGCTGGATGCCGGAGAGGCCAAGCCGTCACGGAGGGACGCGAAGCGGCTGATCAAGTTCGGCGACGCTCGTGCGGGCTTTGAGCGAGGATACTTGGAAAAGGCGCTACGACTCGCGGACGGAAAGCAAGCAACCGCCGCGAGACTCGCCGGATTGGATCGGTCAAACTTCCGGCGAATGCTCAAGCGACATGGGATAGAGCCAGACTGACTTCGCAACGGTCGGCGTCGTCTGACATGCGGTCGTTCCGACCGCGCAGAGGTCAGAATGACCACCACAAATAGCCAGGCCGGATGAATTTGGCCAATTCTGGGGATGGCACGCTCCTCGCAGTGGACCGGCGAAAGAGGAGGCAAATCCATGAGCTCGTCCCACCAGCCAGTCAGTGGCATCAAACTCAGCCAGCGCATTGAAGAGCTGATGCCCGCAGTTAGCCGCATCGCCCGCCGTGCCAGTCGCGGACTTGAAGGGCTCGTCGACCGGGACGACTTGGTCGCCGCCGGTCAACTCGGTCTCGCACAAGCCGTGCGTCGAGTTGGTCGAGAGGGGGATACTCACTTTAAGGGCTACGCCCTGACGCGAATCAAGGGTGCTATTCGGGACGAGATCCGCCGAGCGGATAGCTTGACTCGGCTAGAGCGCATCGACGTCTGTCGCTTCAAGAACGAAGAAACCAAACTGCGAAGCCAGCTGGGTCGAGATCCCGAGGACCACGAGATTGCAAAGCGCCTAGGCCTCAGCGAGACAGAATACCTCGATCGGCGCAATCGAGTCTGCCGGCACGAGCAGGTCCCGGTCGACACCGTTGGGGGTGGGGAGCTTCCAAGAGGCATCGAGCTAGCCGACAAACGAGGCTTGGACATCGACGAATCCATCGACATGGCCCGCAGCTACGGCGAAGTCCGCCGAGCGATGAGTGCGCTTTCGCCCAGGCATGAGCGAGTCCTCGAACTGTTCTATCTCCACGGTGCGACGCTCGTAGAAATCGGCGACGAGTTGGGTGTTAGCGAGTCCCGAGTCTCGCAAATTCGAAAGGAAGCGGTCGACACGGTGCGACGGGAGCTCGTTGGGGCGTGCGATCCCAAGCGTGGCCGCCGCGGGTCGAAGGCCCGTCGCCGATCGGCGGCGACCACACGTTTGCCCGCAACGCGTAGGTCGCGGAGGTAGGCTATGCACCCGGACAAGGAGCTGTCGCCGTCGCCGCAGGCCCGAACGAAAACCCTACGTTGCGCTCAACGACGCGAAACACCAACCGGTATCGCCGCTGCTGCCGCTGCGAACGGCCCTTCGGTGCCGGTTCCCCATGTCGCCTCTTCCGTCGCAGAGCCCCACGTCCGGAGGCCGTGCCCCCGATGCCATGCCGTGTTCGACGCTCCGGCCTGGAACGCCTTGGAGCACGTCATCGCACTGGATGACGGCGCGGGACGCGAGCTCGATGTTCGACGTTGTTCGTGTGGCAACTCGCTCTCGTTGACGCTCGTGGATGACGACGAAGGCTCCCACTTGGATGCCGGGCCGTCGTCGCGAGCACCGCAATTAAAGGTTTTCGCAGACCGACCGTTACCCAGCTCATGAATCTCCCTCTCCCTGCCCCCGAGGCTCGCGGGACGGTTCTCGTCGTCGATGACGAGGACCAAGTCCGTAGGCTCTTCGCTCGCTCCCTGGAGCGGGCTGGTCACGACATCATCGTAGCGCCGGATGCCCGAACTGCGCTAGCCATGATGGATTCGCAGCGGGTCGATGTCGTGCTCAGCGACATCAACATGCCGGACATGGACGGCACGGAGATGGTTCGAGAGCTTCGAAAGTCGGGGGTGACGACGCCCGCCATTCTGGTCACCGGCCGCCCTACGGTGGAGTCAGCTGCGAGAGCGGTCGAGTTCGGGGCTACCCGATACCTGCAGAAACCCATCAATCGCGAGGAGCTGTGCAGGGCCGTCGGCGAAGCCGTCGCGATCAACGCGGAATTGGAGCATCAGAGGGCGCTTGCGGACGCGGAGGATCGGTCTCGCCATGAGCGTGAGGGGCTAGACTCCGACCTGACGGCCGCCATGGGCAAACTGTGGATGGCGTACCAGCCCATCGTCGCCACAAGCGACGTGGGTCTTGTTGCCTGCGAGGCTCTCGTCCGGTCTGATCACAAGCCGATGCCACATCCAGGAGCCATCTTCCCGGCAGCCGAGAAGTTGAACCGCGTGGGGGAACTCGGTCGAGAGATCCGTCGCATCTCTCCGAAGCCGCTGGCGTCAGCGCCGGCCGATGTGTTGCTGTTCGTCAACCTTCACTCGACCGACCTTGCTGACGACTCTCTCTACCGAGACGACACGCCGCTCGGACAGGTGGCGAGCCGAGTGGTTCTGGAGATCACTGAACGGGCGTCGCTCACCTCGGTTGACCACGTCACCGACTGCATAAAGAGGCTTCGAGACCTCGGCTACCGCATTGCTGTGGATGACCTCGGGGCTGGCTACTCCGGGCTGACGGCGATGGTTCTGCTGGAGCCCGAGATCGTGAAGCTCGACATGTCGCTTGTCCGAGACATCCACGCGAGCCGGACCAGGCAGATGATAGTCAACGGGATGATTCGCTTGTCGCACGAACTCGGGGCGCAGGTCGTGGCCGAAGGCATCGAGACGGCTGACGAGCACGCCTGGCTGGCGGAGGCAGGCTGCGATCTCCTGCAAGGATTCCTTTTCGGTAAACCCTCACGTGACTTCCCAGTCTGACGGAAGACGGATTGACACTCTCAGCATCGGCTCGACAACGCTTGGGATGTCGGCGATGCGGTTTCAAGCCATGGTGAAGATCAGCGAAGAGCTGCCCGAAGGCGAGCGGTTGAGGTTGCTGCGGTCGTTCGAGATACTCGACACACCTGCCGAGGACGCCTTCGACCGTATCACCCAGGTGGCCGCCCACGTGGTTGGAGCGCCCGTAGCCCTGGTGAGCCTGGTCGACGAGTCGAGGCAGTGGTTCAAATCGAAGGTTGGCGTCGAGGTTGACGAGACCCCGAGGGAATACGCCTTTTGCTCCCAAGCTATCCGCTCCTCGGAACCGATGGTCGTCGAAGACGCAAGTCGGGATGACCGATTCCGAAACAACCCGCTCGTCGCGGGCGGACAGGGGATTCGTTTCTACGCTGGTATGCCCCTCGTTTCGCCCGAAGGTGCCGGGCTTGGGACCCTTTGTGTCATTGACCGCGAGCCTCGGAACCTCACGGCCCAACAGCTAGAGGTGCTGGGTTTGTTGGCTCGGCACGTCGAATCCGAAATGAACCTCCGCCGGACGGCGGCGTTGCAACGAGCCGAGCACGAGGAACTCGCCAAGGTCAGCGCACTGCTGGAGTCCATTACCGACAATGCGCCCGTGATGTTCTTCGTCAAGCGAGCCGACACGCTCGAAGTCGAAGTATGGAACAAGGCGGCGGAGACCATCACTGGCGTGGCCCGAGACGAAATCCTGGGCAAAACGGGATGCGAATCGTTCCCAGCTGCCCAGATGGACGCCTTCCAAGAGCGTGATCGCAAGGCGCTGGACGAGGGCAAGCTCGTAGTGGTCGAGGAGACGCTGACGGGTCCCGATGGCTCGCGCGTGCTCCACACGATTAGGGTGCCAGTCTACAATGCGGATGGCACTGCCCGGTGCCTGGTTGGTATCTCGGAGGACATCACCGAGAAGAAGCAGGCCGAAGAAGCCCTCCGGCAGGCTCATGAAGAGTTGGACAGCCGCGTCCAAGAAAGGACTGCCGAGCTCCGTCGCGTCAACGAGCGGCTGAGGGCGGAGATCGAGGAGCGACGACAGGCCGAAGAAACCTTGCGAGAGAGCGAGGCGCTACTTCGCCAGGCTCAGAAGATGGAGGCCATCGGACGACTCGCCGGGGGGATCTCCCACGACTTCAACAATCTCTTGAGTGTGATCTTGGGCTACAGCGACTTCGTCCTTGACGACCTCGATGAAGGGTCGCCCGTTTGGGCTGACGTGCTGGCGATTCGCGATGCCGGACGACGAGCCGCCGAGCTAACCAGCCAACTCCTCGCTTTTAGTCGGCGCCAAGTTCTTGAACCACAGGCTGTATCCCTCGGTGAACTGGTCGAGGGGCTGGAGAAGGTGCTCACCCGGCTCATCGGTGAGGACATCGACTTGGACGTATCTCACGCCAGCGGCCTAGCCAAGGTGCTCATTGACCCAGGGCAGATGGCCCAAGTCGTGCTCAACCTGGCCGTCAACGCGAGGGACGCCATGCCGAACGGCGGCCGGTTGAGCATCAACGTTCGCAACGTCACGGCGGACGAGGCGGCGGAGATTGGCGGTGGCCGTGTGAAGTCGGAGCCGAGTGTCCTCATGACGGTTGTCGATAGCGGCATCGGCATGGACGACCGGACACGCGCCAGGTTGTTCGAACCCTTCTTTACGACCAAGAAGGTGGGCGAAGGGACCGGGCTCGGACTCTCCACGGTGCTTGGGATCGTCGAGCAGAGTGGCGGGGCCATCTCGGTCGAAAGCGAACCGGGAAAGGGATCGGTGTTCAAGATCTTGATTCCCAGGACGTCGGAAAAATGGTGCCCAGCCGTGCAACAGCCGGAAGCCAACCCGGAAGTTCTTGGGGGCCATGAGACCATCCTCGTCGTTGAGGACGAGCCGCAAGTTCGTGCGTTGGTCCAGCGCATCCTGGCTCGGGCGGGCTACGAAGTCGTTGTCGCCTGTTCTCCAGGAGACGCCCTGCTACGATGCGAGCGACGCCGGGAGGAGTTTCAGCTCGTCGTGAGCGACGTGATCATGCCGCTGATGAACGGCCCGGAACTTTGTCGACGGTTGACGCGAGTTCAACCTGAGATGCGAGCGCTTCTCATGTCAGGCTACACCGACGACGTTGTGCGGCAGGGCAGCCCGTGGCCGTTGCTCCGCAAGCCCATCACCGAACAATCGCTCCTGCGTGCCGTTCGACGGGTTCTCGACCGCGCGGGAAGCGATGAAGCGGCGTCGCGGCTGGTTCGCCAGGCGAGCAACGACTGATACGGCGCAACTGATCAGGTGTCAGGTGCCAAAGATCAACCAATCGAGAAACTATGGAGACCACACCACAGACATAGTCTGGTACCGTTGTAAGAATGAGCAAAGTAGGGGAAATTACGGAGGAATACACCAGCGCCTTGACAGCCCTTTGGGCTACGGGGGAACGCACTCGGGTGAACCCACGCGGCGATGCAGGGCACCGGCGGCTCGGCGAGGTCATCAACGCGATCTTGGGTGATGCATCGGTTCGGCCGTCGGAGCATCCCGCTGCGCCCACCATGACCGGCGTCGGTACATGGCACTGGGACCTTGTTGCCGGAACTGTCCATTGGGACGACGCGCTGCATCGGATCTTTGGCGAGGAGCCGGGAGCTTTCGAGGGCCGATTCGACGAATTCATGGAACGGGTTCACGCTGATGATCGCGAGCGACTTCTCAAGGAGAATCGGGACGCGATGGACCACCTCGATGACTACGGGGGAAGCTACCGGATCGTCCGAACTGACGGCGCGGAGCGACTACTGACCTTTAAGTGCCGGTTGTTCCGCGATCAGAACGGGAAGGCGACGGGCTGCCTGGGTGTCGCTTGGGACGTGACGGCCGCGGAGGATGCCCGAACCGAGTCGAGCGTTGAGACCGAACAAACCCGCGAAACGCTCCGCTTCACTCAGAGCATCCTGCAAACGGTTCATCAACCACTGCTGGCCTTGGACCGAGACCTCCACGTCCTGACGATCAATCGAGCCTTCTGTCGAAAATTCGACGTAGCCGAGCAAGACGCGGTCGGGAAACGACTATACGAGATCGTCGACGACCGCTGGAACGTGCCCGAACTAAGAAGGCTATTGAGCGAGGTGCTGCCCGCCAAGAAGTCCGTCAAGGATTTCAAGGTCCACTACGAGTCAAAGCAGGGCCGTAGAACGCTATCTCTGAACGCCAGGAAGATGTATCGACCGGGCAACCATGCCACGACGATTCTCCTGTCCATCGATGACGTGACACGAAGAGATGCCCAAGCCGAGCACGCGAAAAAAGGTCGAACCGATCTAAAGCAGCGACTCCGCAGTACCGAACATTCGTTGGCTGTATCGCATGCGGCGCTGTCCGACACCGAGAACCTGCTCGTTGGGTTCTTAGAAGGCATCCCGTTTGGAGTGTTCGTTTGCGACAGCAAGGGCACGCCGTACTACGCCAACGAGCACGCCAAAACTCTCCTCGGTCGGGGCATCGTTCCGGGGGCGACGCCCGATGAGTTCGGCGAAACGTATCAGGCCTACCTTGAGGGTACGGACACGCTGTACCCCAGCGAGCAGATGCCGATTGTGCGGGCACTTGCAGGGGAGACCGTGACCAGCACCGACACAGAAATCCAACGACCGGGTGGACGAACTCCACTATGGGTTTCCGCGGCTCCCGTCCGAGACGCTCACGACGAGATACAATACGCTATTGCGGTGTTCCAGGACGTCAGCAAACAGCGGCAGCTCGAAGGGCAACTCCGGCAGGCTCAACGAATGGAAGCCGTGGGACAGTTGGCAGGTGGCGTCGCTCACGATTTCAATAATCTTCTGACGGCCATCTTCGGCTTCGGCAACTTCGCCCTTGACGCGCTTCGCCCGGAGGAATCGGCGCACAAGGATCTGAAGGAGGTCTTGGCTGCAGCGAGCCGAGCGGAGACCCTGACACGGCAGCTCTTGGCGTTCTCACGGAAACAGATCGTCGCCCCGAGAGTCCTCAGTGTTGCCGAACACGTGTCCAACATGGACAAGATGCTTCGGCGTATTCTAGGAGAGGACGTCGAAGCGAGGACGATGCTCAGCGATGATCTCTGGCACACGAAAATCGACCCTGGTGCGCTGGAACAGGTCGTCGTCAATCTTGCTGTCAATGCAAGAGACGCCATGCCGACGGGCGGCAAACTCACTATCGAAGCCGTCAACGTTCGGCTCGACGACGACTATGGCAGCGAGCGTGGGGCGGAAGTCCCTCCTGGCGAGTACGTCTGCGTCGTCGTGAGCGACACCGGGTGCGGAATGGATGCTGAGACGCGCCGCAAGATATTCGAACCCTTCTACACGACCAAGTCGGACGGCAAGGGGACCGGCCTCGGCCTGTCCACTTGCTACGGCATCATCAAGCAAGCCGGGGGGTTCATCTGGGTCTATAGCGAGGTCGGCAATGGAACTACATTCAAGGTCTATCTGCCGCGCGTCCATGCGGCCCGGACATCAGCGTCCGATCTCCCGACTCCAGCGGCACCTGCCACCGGCAGCGAAGTAGTCCTCGTCGCGGAGGATGACGAGCAACTTCGCCGCAGTGCCGTCCGGGTCCTCAAGAGTCTGGGCTATGAAGTTCTTGAAGCCGCCAACGGTGGCGAAGCCATGCTGGCTGGCGAGGAAGCTCCGCTTATCGATCTGCTCCTCACCGACGTGGTGATGCCGCGTATGAGCGGGAAACTCCTCGCGGATCGCCTCAGCCGTCGTCACACAGCCATGAAAGTTCTCTACATGTCGGGGTACACCGATAACGCGATCGTGCATCATGGAGTGCTCAATGACGGCATCGAGTTCATCCAAAAGCCGTTCACGCCGCACGACTTGGCACGCCGAGTCCGGACCGTTCTGGACTCCGAGTACGCTCCGGTATCTCGTCGGCCATCTGTGCTTCTCGTCGATGACAACTTGGAGCTACTCCGCTCCCTCCAGCGGACGCTCGCTGGTGACTACGACATCACGCTTGCGAACGGTGGGCTCGCCGCCCGGGAGTTGCTTCGACGCCGGGACTTCGATCTGGTCCTCTGTGACATCATCATGCCCGATCTCAGCGGCATCGAGCTTCACGAAGAGATCGCCAAGGTCCGTCCCGTTGTCGCGGAGCACTTTGTCTTCATGACCGGTGCCGCCCCGGACGAGGTCGCTGGCTTCCTCGCCAAGACGGATATCGACGTCGTCCCGAAGGACGACCTCACGACCAATGTTTCCACCGTGGTTGCCCAGAGTTTGCGGCCCCCCGCTCTGGTTCAGGCGTGAGCGGTTGCTGAGGAGTTTGACGACGTTGCGATCGTTCCTCCCTCGGGCGTGGGCGCGCAGCGGTAGGTGTACGTCGCCGTGACACCGCCTTGCTTCGACACTAGGATCAGCTCTCTAGGCGGTTTCCACGCGGCGATGGTCGATCGGCGGTCAGCGCCCCGCGTGAAAAAGGCGACTCCGGTACCGGCGCCCACCGGATCGGTGCCCACCGGGGACATTCGCTCGATACCGCTCATCCATTCCGGCGTGCGGTCCCAGTCAGTGAGAAACGCCCAGACGTCTTCGACGGGGCTTGATGACGGTGCGTGATGTAAATCCCATGAACCATGACTAAGGCGCCCCCAAAACCGTCTTGAAGAAAATTCACCCCGTCGACCTCGGGAACGAACGTCGGTGGTGCGCTGGTGGTGTTTCCACCGAAGGCCGCGGCTCGCCGCAGCACGTACTCCGTAGGCGTAATCCCGCCCAGCTCGCCTATGTCCTTTCAGCGGCCATGTGCTGACGTAGGGCTCTCAGCGCGTCGGTGATGGTGAAGACGCCGGCGACACCACCGTCGTCGGCGACCACCATGACGGTGTGCCTCCGCGATTCCATCTTCTCGGCGACGTCGGCCACGGGCGTGTCGGGCGGCACCGAGAAGTCGCACGAGAGCATGACCCAGCAAACCGGCATCGACTTCAGGCTCAGTCGACCTCGCGCCGCAGCGAACAACCGGAGGTCCTGCTCAGCCACGACGCCGACTGCGCGACCTTCCTCGACTATCGGCAGGTGGTGAATGCGATTGATGCTCATCAGCGCCCAAGCGTCGGCAAGGGAACCGTCGAGCCCGAGTGTGATCGGCGCGGGTGTCATCCAATCTCGCACCCGAGACCCGAGCGTCACGAGATTTCCCCCTGGGCACGCCCCATGGGGACCCACACGTCGAGGGGTTCACGCAGCGGCGTCGCCTGATGCAGCCGGATGACGCGGCTGAGGAGCTTTGAGTCGAGCTCGTGGCCGCTCCGGACCAAGAGAACGCCGGTCGAAGTGATCAGGTCGTCCGCCAGCACCATTCCGACCCGAAGTTCGAGGGTGCGGAGCGAGCGACGCTCCGGGCGCACATCCGAGGTCTCGAGGAGACCGCCCGTTTCTGCTGCTCGTCGGGCGGTGATGTCTTCTTGAAAGCCGGCGAAGTAGCGGATCCTCCCTTTGGAATCGATCACGGGATGGATGAGCGTATCCGCCCAGTAGAACTCACCGCCCTTCTTCTGGTCGAGCAGCTCACCGCGCCACGAGCCGCCCTCGCTGATGGTCTTCCACAGCGTTTGGTAGGTCTCGTCGGGCGTTTCGCCCGACTGGAGGACCCGAGGCGTTCGACCCACTAGCTCGTCCGACCCGTAGCCAGTGAGCGCACTGAGCGCCGGGTTCACGTACAAGATCACTGACCGCGCATCCGTGATGATGACGCCTCGTGGGTGTTGCTCCAAGACAGCAAGGCGCGCGGCCAGACTGGCCCGAGACGCCACCGGGTCGTCGACCGCCGCGTGCTCGATTGTTACGTCGCTCATGGTTGTCCCTCCCGGTCAAACCCGTAGAACGGCCATTTCCCCAATTCCTAAAGGTGGGACGGAAGGCGCCGACGACGCATGGCAGATGAGACGGCAGTCCCGCCCGCGAGGAGGAGTCCCAGGCGCACGAGCGATGCGGCCATCGTGGCGTCCGCGAAATCGCTCCGCTGGCTGTGCTTCGACCCAAGGCATGTGCCCTCGGCAGCGACGTCGGCGCGGAGGCTAACCGTCGAGCGCGACCGAACCCCTGTGAAGCGCCGCGAGCGCGGATGTCCGCCATGCGTCCGTCGAAGCGCCTTCGCCCCAGCCACCAACGCGCTCGATCGCGGCGGTGAGCCGGACAACCTGACTCCGCGTCAGCACAGCCTTTCGAGTGGCGTGCCCCTCGGCGAGCTCCTCGATGCACTCGCGCAGACTCTGTGCGACAGCCGCCTCGCTGCCGGATTCGACGGCGCTGACAATCATCGCCTCGGCGAGCTCGACGGTGATCGCGTGGACATCCGTCGCGTCGGCACCATCGCCGCCAGCCCGAAATCGTGACGACTGCTCCGCTGGCAAGACCTCGAGAAGGTCCGCGCCGAGCTGGATGGTGTCGCCGATCTGTAGCGTCTGCGGGGACGCGATCTTGCGGTCGTTGACGTAGGTGCCGTTGCTGCTTCCCAAGTCGCGGATTTCGGTCGTTTCGCCGTCGAAGTGAATCGCGGCGTGTTCGCGAGACACCAGCGCGTCGCCCACCACTATCGAGCAGAATGGCCCTCGGCCAATGGTCGTCTCGCCGCGGGCGAGCGGAAAACGGGTTCCGCGGAACTTGATCCAGAGCGCACCCATGACGATGAATCGTACGGCATTCGGGCGGAGAGCTTGAGCCCGGTTCATCGGGCGATCCGACGAAATGGTCGACAACGCCCAACTGTCTAAAATCAAACGGGAGGTCGGCGGTAGACCGGCGGCTGTTTCCGCAGCCGTTAAAGGAATTGGCGCCCCCGGCCGTTTACTCGGATCCATGAGCGAACGGGCCGTGTACTGCTGGGGCTGCGAGGCGCCGCGTGCGAAGGAAGACGCGCAGCGAGGCACCTCGCAATCGGTGATTCGAAGTCTCGGCGTTCGCGTGTTTTCCGGGTGCCCGGCTTGCGCCTGTGGCCATACCGGCATCGCGATCCAAGAACCGGTCGACAGCCGCGACTCCGAAGCGGACGACGAAGGTGTCGGTAGTTGCCAACAGACCGTTGGCTCTGGACAACACCGCCCAGCCACACGGACGGCGAAACCGGCCTCTCGGCGTGCGGCACGGTGATTGCCCCTGCGCCAGGGCAAGGCATGGTCTCCTACCATTTCGACGACGATGTACTCGTACTGAAGAGCGGAGCCCGCTTCTCCACGATGGGCCTCGCGGCGGTACTCGAAGCTGCGCTGAACGATTCGCGGTTCTCGAACGGAATGTTCCTCCTGTTCGACAACCGCGATTCCGAAGAAAGCGCCTCGACCGAAGAAATCAGGCGACGCCTCAGAATCCTGGACGAGTGCCCCGTCTCGCGGCGCTGCGCGATCGTGGTGAGCGACGGGTTGCACTACGGTCTTGGTCGCATCGCCGCCTCGTATGGTCTCGATCTGGGTCTCGAGATCGAGCTGTTCGAAGATGTAACCGAAGCCAAGGATTGGCTTCGTGCCCTCCGCCGTGTTTCGTCGACGCCGCAGGCGGCTACTACCCCGACCACTCCCGCGCCGAAGGTGAGCGGGATCAGGGATCTTTCAGTGAAAGGTGGCACGAAGACGCGGCGGTGCGGGTCGTAGCGCCAAAGCGCGACTCCTGTGCGGGAAAACGGTCTCCCGGCGCGACGTGGGGGTTTCCCTTGCAACGAGTCTGCCCTGTGGAGGTCACGATCCGCTCCTACGACTTCGCCGGTGACATCCTCACTCTCCCACCTGCGGAAGGCGATTCGCGACGTCTGACCTGCCTGCGACGTTACTGGACGCCCCCAGGATGCGCGACGGATCGAGATAGTTCAGGGACGCACCGGGCCTCGCGTTCAGATGCGCGAATCGTGCTGTCAACCCCGCTGCACTTCGAGCTTTTCGCGAATGGCCTAAAGGGATCGCGGTGGGCAGGACGTGGACATCGACGCTTTTCCGAGCAGTTTTGGAAAGGCACAGAGCTGGCTCGGAGCGTCAAGTGGCGCAGTCGTCACCGGGAGCGGCTCGTCGACCGCGTAGCGCGAGTTGAGGGCATTCACTATCGAATGGACCCCGGCGCGGGCCGGCCTCGCTAGGCGCCGTGGACCGCTGCTTTCACGGACCTTCAGTCACGAGCTGAAGATTCGGCGCGACGCCGCGCATGGACTCCGGACACGGCACGGTGTCACAAAGAAGAGGTTCGCCCGGGCGGCGATTCTCAACCCACGGCGCTACGACGGGTGGAACCTGCCAGTCCGGCTCGACAATCGGGAGCGCGGACAACGGCCCTGTTGGCGGCATGACCTCGCCCCTCGCCGGTTCGACAACTCGCCGAGGAGACGTGCAGTCGCACACCACGACACTCGGCTGACAACCGAACGTTGCGAGGGAAACGACGAACGCCAACGCGGATCGCATGTGCAAGAAGAGGCAATGTTCATGCCGTGAGAAAGTTCCTGCATGTGGAGTCGACCGTGAAGTCTCCTTCACATTTGTGGTGTTCTAGGCCCTAATCAAGCGATAGCCCAACGGCGTTCCGTGCGCGAGGCGCGAGGCGCGTGGAGACTTCAATGGGCTTGTGCTGAGCACGCGCGCGTGGCACCCGGCGCGGGGTGCGTCGGTAGCGAGGTCTCATTGTCGTCGAGGTC
>JAJDAH010000012.1 GCA_029261965.1 Polyangiaceae bacterium | reverse complement strand
TTTCACGCAACTCCCGCGTCGCCCCGGGGATCGTTTATAAGCGCTGATAAACGAACTTATCAGCGATTATAAACGTCTCCCCCATAGGGAGGTCTACCCAGCTAGCAGGAAACTAGTCACCAATGCCTAGTTGAATCGAGGTCTCGAGCGCCATCCTTCACGCCTCTTCACGCCCCCCCAATCAGCTCCCGCATCGCGTCGAGATCCATCGGTGTCGCCCCCTTCGCGCCGTCCAACAGCTGCTCCGCGGTGGCGCGTTTTTCCCCGTGCATCGCCAGGATCCGTTCTTCGACCGTGCCCGCGGACACCAACCGATACACCGTCACCGGCCGTTGCTGGCCGATCCGGTGCGCGCGGTCGCTCGCTTGCGTTTCGACGGCAGGGTTCCACCACGGGTCGAGGTGAATCACGTAGTCGGCGGCCGTCAGGTTGAGTCCCGAGCCGCCGGCGCGCAGGCTGATCAGGAACAGATCGCCTTCGCCTTGTTGGAACCTACGGACCACTTCGTCGCGTTTGCGCGGCGGAGTCGAGCCGTCGAGGTACTGGTAGGTGACGCCGCGGCGATCCAGCTCTTCTCGAACCAGCCGCAGGTGCTGGACGAATTGGCTGAACACGAGGGCGCGGTGTCCGCCGCTCCTAAGCTCGTCCACGAGGGAGAAGAGCGCTTCGTGTTTGGCGCTCGCGTTGCCGTGTCGCTCGTCCAGCAGCTTGGGGTGGCACGCCGCCTGCCGGAGGCGCGTCAACATCGTGAGAAGGATCATCCGCTTCTTGCCGGGCTCTGCGGTTTCTTCGACGGTCTTGGCGGCTTCGCGCCGGCAGGCTTCGTAGAGCGCCGCTTCTTCGCGACCGAGATCGATCCGGAGCGTGATCTCGGTTTTTTCCGGCAGCTCGTCGAGGACTTCGGCTTTGGTGCGGCGGAGCATGAACGGCCGAGTCAGCTGCTTGAGCACTTCCATGGCTCGTCGATCGCCCCGCTCGCCTATCGGCCGTGCGAAGCGGCTGTCGAACTGTTTGGAGCTGCCGAGCAGGCCCGGATTGGCGAAGTGAAAGAGGCTCCAGAGCTCGCCCAGGTGGTTTTCGATCGGTGTACCCGTCGATACGATCCTCGTCCGGGCCACGATGCCGTGCGCGGCCCGAGCTCGTTGGCTCGTGCTGTTCTTGATGGCTTGCGCTTCGTCGAGCACGGCGGCGGCGAACTCGCAGCTCGTCAGTAGCTCGGATTCGCGCTGCAGAAGTCCATAGCTCGACAAAAGCAGATCCCCCGGCCCGAGCGACGCGAGCGTCTTGGCTCTATCTCCCTCGCGGAAGCGGCGCACGCGGAGCGAAGGCGCGAACCGCCTCGCCTGCTCCTCCCAGTGCGAGCAGACGCTCGTCGGCGCGACGACCAGCACGGGTCCCTTCCGACTCTGGTCGAGCAAGAGCGCGAGGATCTGCACGGTCTTGCCGAGCCCCATGTCGTCACACAACAGGGGTCCGCCGCCCCAGTGCAAAAGGCGGCTCATCCACCGGTAGCCCTCGAGCTGATAGTCGCGGAACGAGGCGCGCAGATCCGCCGGCGCATCCGCTCGGAGATCGCGCGCTTCGTCGAAGAGCTTCAACCGGCGGTCCAGCTGCTGCCGGTCTTCGACCTGGGTGACGTCGTCGAGCAGCGCGTCGAGCGTCGGCGCCGCGAGCGCGGGCACGTCGAGGTGCTTGGCCCGGCAGGTCCCGAGCCGCTCGAGCTTTTCGAGCTTGCTCTTGACGTTTTCGGTGAGCGCCAAGATGCGGTCGCCCTCGAGCTCGATGAACCTTCCCTGAGCGGAGCCCAGGAGCTTGAGCACCTCGCGCAGTTGGGCCACGCGCTTCTCGTCGATGTCCAGCTCCACCTCCGCGCGCAACCAATCGTCGGCGCTCTTGAAACGAACTCGAAGGTCCTTGACGTCGCGCTCGCCGACGAGCGTCAGCGGCTGACCCTCGGGCCATTCGACGACGACGGAATCCCCCAACGTCGTCAGCTCGGTCAGCAGCTCGTAACAATCGACGAGCTCGCGCAGCCGCGAGTCGCGTCCGACGGTTTCGGCGACGGCGAGCGTCGGGCACGCTTCGAGCAGCGCCTCGATGTTCGCCGACTCTGTTTCCAGGTCGCGAGAGGTCTGCATTGGCTCGCCGTCGACCTCGGCCGCCACGATTCGGCTCCCGTGGCCGGGAGTCAGCGCCGGACCTTTCTCCCCGAAAGGTTTCACCACGGCACGAAGGCGCAGCCCCGGCTGCGCTCGCCAGCACAGGATGTGCACGCGCGCCTCGGCAGTGACCGATCGCATGTTGCCGGATTCGAGCGCGAGATCGCTGCTCACCCGGAACCCCGCCGCCAGCGAAGAGACGGCTTGCCGGAGTCTGTCCTCGTGCTCGACGGGGATGCTGGCGGTCTTGCGCAGCGCTCTGGCGACCAGCGCGGCGCTTTCGCTCACTTCGTGAGTGACGATCCGGCCGGGCTCGCGTGAACAGAAAACTCCCGCCTTGTCGATCCCCGCGGGTGCCAGCGCCAGCGTCAGTCGTCCATCGTTCCGAGTGAGCGCGAGCTCGGGAGAACCGGAGACGACTTCGAGATGCTCCTTCGTGTCCGCATCGTAGACGTGGCCGTGGCCGACGAGAGCCAGCGCCACGGCGGGCTCCCAGCCGTAGCCGGTGCGCTTCCTGCCGAACTCGCGATACGAGGTCTGCCGTAGGTGCGTGGCCACCCTCCGGTCGTGGTCGGATGCCGCCCGCGTTCCGGCGAGGGCGCCGAGCTTCGATTCGGGGACCGGGCGCCCGGACGTCCAACCGCTCCCTCGACGCTTCTGTTCGCGCACCCCGATGTCGAGCGCGCCGCTGGGGCGCAACTGGACCTCCCAGATCAGCCGACTCGTCGCCTCGGTAGATCCCGCGGAGCGAGCGCGGTCGTCCGAGAGCTCCGCGCCGGCTCGTTCGAGCGTCTCCAGCACCTGCTCCCAGTCCGGCTTGCGCGTCCTCAACGCAAACAGCGGGGACTGCGCCGACGAGCTCCGCGTGCCCTGCGTCGTGGCGCGCTCGAGCTCGTCGGCCAAGAGCCCGTAGTCGGACTCACGGCAGGCCTTTGCCATGTCCGTGAGCACGCGCTTGCCCGCCGAAGAAACCCCGTAACCCTTCAGCCCCCAAGCACCGACGTAGCTCGATAGCATCAGGCTCCAAGCCAGATCGAGGTTGGTCGTCTGTTGGGT
>JAJDAH010000110.1 GCA_029261965.1 Polyangiaceae bacterium | reverse complement strand
TACCCATCGCCGACCTGATCGCTGCACAGACTCGGGCACCTGGATACCTGGGCACCGACGCGACCGGGATCCCGATTCTCGATCCCGCGCAATCCGAAGGGATTCGCAGCGCGGCCATGTGGTGCTGGACCAACGCCCGGTGGGTCAGCTTCTTCTACTCGGCCCACGGCGATGCTCAGAGTATTCGGGACTTCCTCGACGACGATCTCGCCCGCAACGTTCAATGCGACGGAACCAGCGTCACCAACTGCATCGAGCGAGCGGGTGGCAAGCGCCCGGGCTGCATGAGCCACGCGCGAAGGCGGTTCGTCGACGCTGCCCGTGGTGGCGACACCATCGCCGTCGAAGCACTACGCATGCTCGCGCCGCTGTTCAAGATCGAACGCGACTCCACGCTCGCAGGCGACACCGCCCAGCAACGCCAGGCTCGACGCCAAGAGCACAGCAAGCCCATCATCGACGAGCTGCGAACTTGGCTCGACGAGCAGCGAGGGCTCATTCCGCCAAAGACGCCGCTTGGCCGTACCCTCGGCTATCTGCACCGCCAATGGCAACGCCTCACGCTGTTCCTCGACGACGGCAACATCGAGTTGACGAACAACCGACGAGAGCGAGAGCTCCGCAGGCTCGTGCTCGGAAGAAAAAACTGGCTGTTCGCCTGGCTCGACGAAGGCGGTGAGCGCGCCGCCGCGATCCTCACCATCATCGCCACGTGCATCGCGCACGACGTCAACCCTCGCGCCTACCTGCACCTCGTGACCAAGCTCATCGTCGAGGGTTGGCCCCAGAGCGACATCCGCGAGCTGCTGCCCGATCGCATGCTCGCCGCTCATCCCGAGCTCGACGTGGCCCACCGTCACTCGCGGCCCGACTTTTCCTCGGCGCTCCCGCCCTGATTCGATAGCGCCTTCGGTACGTTGTCGGTCGGATCGCTCACGTCCTCGTTGATCGCCTCGCGGATCACTCGATCGGTCAACTCCGACAGATGAGCGTCCAGCTCGCCGGCCAGCGCCTGAAACTCAGGCCACAGCGTCTGCTCCTGGAACGTCTTCGGCGCGCGCACCTGCACCGTGCTGTGCCTTCGTCCGTACTCTCGGTAAGGCGTGAGACCGTACCGCCGGCACAGAGCGACGAACAGTTTTCGCTGCCACGGGTCGTGCAGCGAGTACAGCAGCACTTGCTCCTGCTCCTGCTCCCGCCCTCGAATCTCGGCCAAGCGGGCCCGGATGCGCTCCGCTGCGCGCTGGGATGCCTCGCGTTCCCCCGCGACCTTCGTTCCGGCGTGCAGCGCTTCGATCTTCCGAAGCTTCTCCAGAAGCGTTCCTTCGAGCGGCAGTCTCATCCGACCACGAGACCACGCGCTCCTCGCGACGTCATCCCGTCTGCATTTGCTGCGAGATTTCGCAAGCGTTGAACGCTACGTCATTCGTGCACGGATTACGAAGATGCCGATCTTGAGCAGCGCGTCCATCGAGCCGTCCGCTGTCTCGACCGTAAGGAGCGGAGCGTGCCTGCCGATGAGTGGCTTCGCGTTGCGCAGGAAGGTCTTGTCGTCGTCCACCGGTCCCACTGGCCCCCTTTGCCGCTCGGCGCGCACGACCAAGAAGTCACCTCACAGGCGCATCGGTGAGAACGTGGCCTTCGTCGCGCTCATCTTCTTGCTGCTCTGGTCCGTGTTGGCGCCCAGCGAGGGTCCGAACCCTGCGTGGCGGTGACGCTCATCGGTTTTCGTCGTCCACTCATCGAGTGCTCGCCGCAACCGAGGGAGCAGTTCGGGCTCGTGCTGTCGGAGGTAGCCGGCGACGTCGGCTTCCGAGACGCCGGTCTCGTTCACCAGTGCTCCTACATCGATCCTGTCCTGCCGTCGATTGGCGCGCAGCTTGAGCAGCATCAGCGGCTCAACTCCGAGGATCGGCACGCCCTGGGACATTCGCGGCTCGCTCAGCGCTCGAACCAGATGTTCGCAGTCTGCCGTTACGTAGTCGATCGAGACGCCGTCGATCGTCCTGATCGGAACGCCTTCCACGAACGCTACGAAGCACTCATCGGCATGTCCGCGGAACATCCGAGCGCCCTCGACGAGGAACTCGACCCCGTTGACGGTGCGAGGAGCCCCGTAGGTACCGACCGCCGCTCCCCGATGAGAGCGCACTTTTCATCGAGCGAAGAGAGTGCATTTGACCCGATGAAGATCGCCCGCGCGACCTTCTTGGATACGACGTCCAGCGTTTCTTGAAGATCGGGCTCCCCCGGATTCGCTCGATAGGTTCGCGGGCCGTTGATGGGATTTGAGAACCTCGACCAGTCCACGGGGATCTCTTGCCACCACTTCGGACCTCCGACAACGCCCCGCATCGCATGCGATTCTGGTGACAGCCGTGGGTGTCCCCCTCCTTGTCGGGTGAGGCGGTGCACAACCAAGAGCGCGTGGGAACGCTCAAGCCGCGGATTGGTACCACCGGGGCCAAACTACCGGCTACCTCTTCTTCGCTCGCTTCTTGGTCGCTGATCTCTGCTTCGGCTTCTTGCTGGCCGCTTGCTTCTTTGGGCGTCCTCGCTTCGGTGGTTCGCTCTTCATCTCGGCGAGACCGAGCCCCTGATGACGAAACCCGGGGACGTCGGTGATATCTGCGACCGAAACGCCATAGACCTTGGCAAGGCGGAATAACATTGCGACGGACGGGTTCTTCTCTCCCGCCTCGACCTGCCAAAGGTAGCGGTAGCCCCCCCTGCCAGCCGTCGCCTGCTCCAGCGTAATGCCCCTCCGGTGCCGCGCCCGACGAAGATTCTCCCCGAGCCGAACCAGAAAACGGTCGCAGTCCATGACCGCATCCGAGCCCTCGAAGCTGCATTGTGGTAAGCACCCAGTTGTGTACCTATTTTTGACTCCCCGACTCCTGCTCGTGTGATCCCGAGGTCGAGACACCCGATTTTCGAGCTGGTCGCGAGAAAGAAGAGCACGGATTGTGGCATCGACACCTTCGCAGCGCCGAACTCACCGCGGATCGGTCGTAGGGGGGACGTGCCCCCCGTGTACCTGAGATGGCTCCAATGCCGACCGTCTTGATCGTCGACAACAACGAGGATCTGCGTCGACTCGCTGGACGGGCTCTTCGTCGGAGTGGCTTCGATGTCGCGGAAGCCTGCTCTAGCGTGTTCGACCTCGGTATCTTCCAGCTTGGACGGCACGGACAAGGGATCGATGCCGCTCAACAGATGCTCCGCGAAGGTCGGGTGAAGCGAGTCGTGTTCTGGACGGGAAGCACCGATACCGTCCTCATCGATGATGCATCGAAGCTCGGAGTGGTTATCGCGAAGACCGATGGCCTTCACCATTTGATTCGCGTGCTGTCCGAAGCCAATTCACTTCATCGCACAACGACCCGATCGGCGACTACTGAGGGCGTGGATACGGTCGGCCCGATGAGGAAGGCTGGCGTGCGAACCGAGCCCGAGCAGGATGACGACGCAGCCGCCGGGTAGGATGAGATCGAGAGAGTCGCGGGACCACAGAACGGCGTGAGTAGATACTACCCCTCAAGCATGAACATCTGCCTCGGCTCAACCCGCAGAGCATTCGCGAAGCGAACGATCGAGTCGATCGTCAGGTTCTGTTTTCCTGCCTCGACCTTCTGGACGTACTGCACCGAGACGTGCATCCGCTTAGCGAGCTGGGCCTGTGTCAGCTCGTTGGCACGGCGGAAGCGAGCAACGGCTGCACCTACCTGCCGCCGAGCCGCCTTCGACGTCGCTCGCTTCGGGGTCGGGTTGGGTAGGTACAATCCCACCGTCTGGTCGGAGGCGCTCGGGGGCGACTCCACCCTCAGCGCCGGTACTCGCCGCACGCGGCCGGGCCGACCCACACCACCCTCTAGGTTGGTACCGCCCCCCTTTTTCGCCCCCCCCGTCCTCGGCCCTGGGAGAATGACGAACGGCGAGACGTCGAAGGCATCTGCCACTCGCAGGATCGTCGCCAAGGTGACGTTGATCGTGCCCGCCTCGATCTGCTGGAGGTGTCGGAAGTCGAGGCCCATGCCCGCCGAAGCCCGCTCCAGGGTCCAACCGCGGTTCTGGCGGAGGGAGCGGACGCTCGCCCCTAGCTCGGCAGCCCCCTCCCGATAGCGGCGAGAACGCCGAAATACGCGGGAAGGGCGCTCGTCCTGGGCGCGGGGTGGCATCGCCCTGGAGCCTCGCGGGCCCGGGGTGGACGCACCACGAGACATGTGCAGAATGGGATCGGCTCCGGCCATGGGACAGAACGACTCGCAGACCCTGGAGGTCGACCCGACGCTTCTCCGCGCCCAGCACCGCGTCGGCCAAACTCTGCTCGGCAAGTGGCACCTCGACGCCGTGCTGGGTGTCGGTGGTATGGCGGCGGTCTACGCTGCGACCCACAGGAACGAGGCGCGTGCCGCGCTCAAGATCCTGCACCCCGAGCTGACGGTCCACGCTGAGATCCGACGTCGGTTCTTTCAAGAGGGCCGCGCGGCGAACCGGATCAACCACCCGGGCGTCGTCCGGGTGCTCGACGAGGACCAGACCGAGGACGGCGGGGTCTTCGTCGTCATGGAGCTGCTCGACGGCGAGAGCCTGGAGGCGCGGGCGTCCCGTCGCGAGGGTCGGCTGCCCGTCGACGAGGTGCTCTCCATCGCCGACCAGATCCTGGACGTCCTCGTCGCGGCGCACGAGAAGGGGATCGTCCATCGCGACCTCAAGCCGGAGAACGTGTTCCTGACCCGGGCGGGCCAGGTCAAGGTGCTCGACTTCGGGATCGCCAGGCTGCGGGAGCTGTCGGAGGCCAGCCACGCGACGCGCACCGGCTCGTCGATGGGCACGCCCGCGTACATGGCGCCCGAGCAGGCGCGGGGGCTCTGGGGCGAAGTCGACGGTCGGAGCGACCTCTGGGCCGTCGGCGCCACGATGTTCGCACTGCTGACGGGAAGGGCCGTTCACGACGGCCGCACCACGAACGAGATCCTGGTCGCCGCGTGTACGGCGCGGGCGGCGTCCTTGATGGGGGAGGTCCCGAAGCCGGTTGCCGACGTGATCGACCGGGCGCTCGCGTTCGAGAAGGCCGAGCGGTGGCCCGACGCCAAGGCCATGCAGGAGGCGGTTCGCCGAGCCTACGAGGAGATCCACCGGGGTGTTCCGATCTCGGACGCGGCGCCGTTGTCGGTGCCCGCGACGGTGATCGAGAAGACGATGGCGAGCGTCGCCGACGTAACGGAGCAGCCGGTGGTCACGGGGAAGTCGATCGCCCGCAGCCTGGCCGGTTTCCCGAAGCCGGGTGTGATGGTCGGCGGCGCCGTAGGGGCAGTAGTGGTGATCGTGGGTGGCGTCGTCGTAGCGTCGGGTGGTGAGCCAGAGGGGCCCATCCCTTCGGCGGCGACACCGAGTGCTCCGGTCGCGGCGGCGGCTGCGGTGGATGAACCCAAGCCGGTCCAGGAGCAGGACGCCGGGGTCGCCGACAAAGAGGGGGACGCCGTATCGATCGAGGACCTACCGGCGGCGCCGAAGGAACGGACTGACCTTGGCGCCGTCCTGGCGCCGAAACCCAAGACAGTCAAGCCGGTCGCGTCTCCGAAGCCTGTCGCCGCGCCGCCGAAGCCCGCCGCCCCCTCGGCTCCGGCAAAGCCATTCAACGAAAGGAAATGGTGATGAAGATCCGAACGCTGCTCCTGGTCGCGCTTCTCGCCCTACCCGCCCGAGCGCAGGAGTCCGGCGCCGAGAACCTGTTTCGAGAGGCCCGGGCCCTCATGGAGCAGGGAGACTTCGAGCGGGCGTGCCCCAAGTTGGAGAAGAGCCAGCGGCTTGATCCGGGCGAAGGGACGTTGGCGAACCTCGCCGAGTGCTACGAGAAGGTCGGCAAGCTCGCCGACGCGCTGGCGACTTGGCGCGAGCTACTGCGACAGCTCCCCGCCCACCACGAGCGCCGCGACTTCGTTCGCGCGAAGACGGCCGAGCTGCTGCCCCGGATTCCGAGGCTGACGATTCGACTGGCGTCGGGGGCGCCGAAGACGACCGAGGTAACGCTGGACGGGGAGCCCGCCAAGGCCGGGGCGCCCATCACGCTGAATCCAGGCTCCTATCTCATTGAGGTGAAAGAGCCGCTGCGTGCCGCCAAGAGATACGAGGTTGCCCTCGAAGAGGGGGAGAAGCGGGAGCTGGTTGTCGGGTCTGGTTCCGAGGATTTGCATGACCTCGACGCCGGTCCAACGGCGCCGCTGACAAGTCCGGAGGCCGAGTCGAACGGAAAACGTACAGCCGGCTTCGTCTCGATCGCGATCGGCGGGGTCGCGCTCCTCGGGTACGGCGTCATCGAGCTGGCATTGCTGGGCGGCTGCGACGGCGACCAGAGGTGCGGGAGCGACCCAGCACCAAAGCAGCGCGGAGCCCAGGCACTCTTCGCGCTCGGTGCGCTGGGGGTCGGGATCGGGACGGTGCTGGTCCTCACGTCGAACCCCGGGGAGCCCGAGAGGGTCACCGTCGTTCGGCCGACGTTCGGGCGCAGCGGCGCGGCGCTTTCAGTCGAGAGGAGGTTCTGATGAACCGGTACGCGACGCTCATCGGGGCGGGTGTGTGCACGATCGCGTGCGCGCTCACCGGGCAGTACGAAGAGGAGGAGAAGCCCGCCGAACAGCGACCTCCTGGATGCTCGTCTTTCGAGTGCGTCGACAACTGTGTTTGCAAGGGCGGCGATCGGGCGAGCTGCGAAACAGCGTGCATGCCCGTTGCTGGCACGGGCGGAAGTGGAGGCGCTTCGATGGGCGGTGCTGGAGGCACAGGCGGACTTGCGGCGGGCGGGACGTCGGGCATGGGTGGCATTGGCAACGTTGGGGGCGAGGGCATCTGTGGCAATGATCTTGCCGACGCGAACGAGGATTGCGACGGGAATGACCTCAAAGGCGCCGATTGCGCTCTCGCGACGTTCGGCACCGAACCCGCAGGCTCGCTGCGGTGTTCAGCCTCCTGCGTGTACGACCTCAGTGGATGCACGACCTGCGGCACCGGCACCGTCGAAGTGGGCGAGGATTGCGACGGCATGAATCTTGGCGGCGCCACCTGCATGTCTGCCACGTTCGGCACTCGGCCGGACGGGACGCTCTCGTGCACACCCACGTGCACGTTCGACACGAGCGGCTGCACCGCAACAACTCCGATCTGCGGCGACGGTGTCGCTGACGCGAACGAGGACTGCGATGCCTTGGACCTCAAGGGCGCAACATGTTCGTCCGCGACGTCCGGTGCTCGACCGAACGGCACGCTCTCGTGCACCAGCGGGTGCTCCTACGACACGAGCGCGTGTTCAGCGCCGGTGCCATGTGACGCGACCAGTTGCCCCTTCGGATGCTGCGTCGGAGACCAGTGCTTCCTGGGAACAACGACAGCGGCGTGCGGGATCGGCGGCGAGCAGTGCGAGACGTGCAACCCCTGTTATCAATGTGGCGTCTCAAGCGGCGACTGCGAACTCGACCCGGACTCCAAGTGGGCGATTGTCTGCATCGATGCGACCATCACAACCACGAACGGTGGCACTTCGTGGGACGTCGACGGCAGCGCGCCAGACCCGTACTGCGGATGGGAGTCCCCCACCGGGACGCCAGTCACCCGAACAGCCACGCAGTCGGATACACGATTCCCCGTCTGGGATCAGCAGGCGGCAAACGGGATCTCGGCGAGTACGCTCCTTTCCGGCGGCGGGGCGTGGTCGCTCTTCGTCTATGACGAGGACGTCGGAGCGAACGACTTCATTTGTGGTGTGACGGGACCGATGCCGGAATCTGCTTTTGCGTTGGGTGGGTTCACTGATACAAACAACGCCGGCTGCACGTCGTGGGAGGTAGACCTGACGTGCATGCCGTGACGTGAGGAGCCTCGCTCTCGCATGCGCCACGCCGAGGTCGACGACGAGCTGTCGGAGCCGCGTTTTTCGACGTCTGGTACGCAGTACGCTGGGACGGAGGCACCGGCTCTTTCTTGTCGTCGCCGGATCGCACCTATGGTGACGAGTGTCCTGCTGAACGACAGTACCTGCGGGTCGTCCGTGACGCTGGCCCCGTCGCCGACCATGTCGTTCGGCAGCAAGCGGATGAAGTCGCTCTAACTATCCGGGTTTTCCCGGACCACCTGCACCGAGCCGGTCAGGCTTGTCCGAAACACGACACACGGCCGGAACGGGAGCGGTGGATATTCCAGAAGTTATGGTTTCGTGGTACTCAGCGTGCGTCGGACCGATCGAGCGAAGGAGGGAATCGAAGATGCGAGCTTGGACACCGTTGATCTTTGGCATGCTCAGCCTCGTCGGAATCGCCGCAGGGTGCAGCGATGGTTCTGGCGGTGGCAACGGTGGCGACTGCGTTGCGAACGCCACTACCGCCTGCACCGGCCCGGCCGGCTGTATGGGTTTCCAGACATGCAACCCTGAGGGGACCGGCTTCACCGCACCGTGTGATTGCGGCATGGGAACTGGGGGTATCCCTGGCACGGGAGGGGTACCCGGAACGGGCGGAACAAACGGGACCGGAGGAACACCAGGAACTGGTGGAGGGACCAGCACTGGCGGTACTGGCGGGGGCATGACCGCGTGCTCGACGACATTCTCGGACGTTTCGTCGGAATGGTGCGGGCAGGTCAAGCAGTGCGACAGCACCTCGGACGAGCAGACCTGTATCAACGACCTCACCAACGCCAACGCGGTTCGAGGTCCGAAGTTTCGATGCGAATACCTCGACAACCTGAAGTCATGCTTCGGTACCAAGGATTGCGTGACGAAGCTCAACGGCACGGCGTTCACGACGTGCAACGACGAGGCCGTTCTCTTGGTCGCCCCCAGCATGGTGGGTGCTGACTTTTGCACTGCCTACGGGGGTGCCCTCATGAACTGCGGCAATCCGTTCGACTCGGCTCAGTGCCTCCAGATCGTGAAGACGTTCAGCGACGAGACCGCATTGGCTGGCCAGAACTGCACGATGAGGCCATGCGCCGAAATCGTGAATTGCGTGACGTCATCGTTCGGGGGCGTCCAGTTCGGGTCACCGGGATGTGACGACACCTGCCAGTTTGCTAGCGACGGTGCGTGTGACGACGGAGGTCCGGGCTCGTCGTTCAGCGTCTGCGACTTCGGGACAGACTGTGCCGACTGTGGGCCGCGCTGAACAGAAGTAGTCGGGCTGCGATGAGCGTGGAGGGGTGGTTGTGGGGAGGCGCGCTCATGGGGCTCGTCGGGGCCGCCCTCGCTTGCTCGTCACCCAAGAAGTCCGCCAATCGCAGCGGAGGGTTCGGTGGAGGGTCCGATCAGCACGTTTGCGCCCCCGGTGACACGCAGGCGTGCGCCTGTCCGGCTGGTGCGCAGGGTGCGCAGGCTTGCAATACCGATGGAACCGCGTGGGAAGCGTGTCTGGGCTGTCCTGACGTCGGTGGAACGGGAGGCATGGCGGGCGCCGGTACCGGCGGCGCGGGCGGTAGCGTCACCGGGGGAACCGGAGGCGCGGATGGGTCACCTGCGACCGGCGGTGTCGCCGGCATGACAGGCACGGGTGGACTTAGCGCAGCGGGCGGTCTCGGCGGCGCCGCGGGTATGATGACAGGTACGGGCGGGCTTGCTGGGATTGGGGGGATGACCGGGAGCGGTGCAGTTGCTGGCACAGCCGGGACGAGCGGTACGGCGGGCAGCGCCGGTGTTGCCGGGATGGCGGGCAGTTCGGGGACCGGCGGCGGAACCGGGAGCCCGTGCGGAAGCGTCCCGATCGAAGGTGTGTGCCTCAGCGCGAGCATCGTTCGGCGATGCTCCGTCCCCACAGGCGGCGGCGTCCCGCAGGTCGTGACCAACGTGTGCAGCTTGTTCGAGGAATGCACCACGATCGGCGGCATCGCTGGCTGTTTCTTGAAGCCGAGTTCTTCCTGCCAGCCCGATGACTCGGAGTGCGCGACGTCGACGACGTTGCGCTTGTGCGATTCCAACGCACAATGGACCTCGATCTCTTGTCCAGGACCCTGCACCGAGACAGCCCTCGGGGCGTTCTGCTCAGGTGGCACTCCGACGTCGGTCTTCTCGGGAACGCTACAGTACGAGTTTCAAGGTCCGAACGCGAGCTTCACGAACTGGGGCGGCACGATCGGCGTCGCACCGGCGGTCGACGTGCTCGTCATCAGCTACCGAAATCAACAGTTCGTCGACGCCGTGCTCACGAACGACGGCGGTGCGTTTACGATTCAGGTTCCGATGCCCGCGCAGCCGGGCGACCAGGTGCGGTTCTTTCTCGCGCGTCCGTCGGCCACCGGAACCGGCATTGCCGTTGCCGTTGCCGAGCCGGACGTTCCGGACGGAACGCAGGAGCTTTTTCCGATCCCTTCGGATACCTCGTTCATCTGGCAGTGGGGGATCGACCTTCAACTGTGGCCGAGCGGCTCGACAATACAAATCGACGAGTTGCAGGGGAGCGGCGCCATGCGGATCTACGACTACCTGCGCTACTCCTACGCGATCTCCCTATCATACTTCACAAGGACGCCGACGACGGTCGTCGCTTGGATAAGGAACAACACGGCCTGGTCGTGCGGGGCGTGCTTCACGGCCGTTCCCGCGGAGTTGAATCCCTACGAGTTCGACTCGCAGATATGGTTCCCCGCAGTCGCGCAGGACGAGTCGTACTGGTCCGATCCGGTGACCGCGCACGAAATCGGCCACTGGACCATGGCTTCGTTCGGGACGTCTCCGAGAGAGGGTGGGAAGCATTGTTTGAGTATCCCGACGTTTCCCGGTCAGGCTTGGTCCGAAGGCTGGGCTACCGGGTTCTCCTCTCTCGCGAGAAGCTCGTCGACCTACTACGACAAACAAGGCGGCTCGTTCTTCTGGGTCGATCTCGCCGCACGTCAGTACGGCAGCGGGGCCGGATGGACCCGACCTAGTCCGGTCCTGGGTCTGCTCCAGGACATGGACGAGAACGAGGTCGCCGCGATGATCTGGGAACTGATCCAGCACCCAAGCGTTGGCGACACGCTCGTCATGGCCGCGCTGGAAAGCCCGCGTATGAACACGAGCCCGTTCGGTCGCGGCTACACGAGGCACATCTGGGACATCCCGTCAGGCTGTTTTCCGAAGACGGACATCTTCGACACCCAATCGAGCGCCCCTATGTTCGCCGACTTCCTCGACGCGCTGCGGTGCGACGGCGTGTCCGCGTTGGCGATCGACTCGGTCACGAGGCCGTCACTCTACTACCCCTACCCGAGCGCGACTCCTATCTGCCCCTGAAGGCTCGTCATGCCGAAGACCCCTCCCTCGCTCGTCGTGTCACTGGTCGTGCTGGCGGCGGCTTGTTCGAAACCTGGTCCCCCTAGCGAGACAATCGAACGGACGCCGTCGAGGGCCTCCGAGACACCGACGCAACAGCCGCCTCAATCGCCGGAGACGCCGCCGAAGTCCGAACGTCCCGCGACTGAGACGCACGACGAGGAGGAGCGTGGCCGGAATGCCGCGCCGGGAGTGCGAGCCCCGATGACGGTGACAGTGTCTGGCCCGCCGAATCCCAAGTCCGGACAGGAGATCGACATCAACGTCGTCATAGACCGGGCGCGTCCGTCGACTACGCCTATAACGCTCCGGATCAAAGTGCCCGCGGGCGCTCAGCTCGCCAGGGGCGATCGAAAGGAGGTGATCACCGACAGTAGCGCGACCGAGATCCGTCGCACGTTCAGGGTGACGCTCCGTCGCGTCCCGTCCACGGACCTCACGGTGTCCGTAGACTCGCGTGGGCCGTCGTCGGGGGTGCACGCTACGGGTTCGTATCGGTTCGGTCGTCCCGCGGAGAAGCTGCCTCAACCAAAGCGATCATCGACGCCCACGGTGATCGGTGGGCGGAACTTGGGCCGGCCGATCATGATTCTGCCGCCCGCGTCGTCGAGTCCGTAGGCACAACTCTTCGTCTGGGAAACGGCTCCCGTGTGGCGTCGCGAAGG
The DNA here is from genome assembly GCA_029261965.1 of Polyangiaceae bacterium. GTDB lineage: Bacteria > Myxococcota_A > Polyangia > Polyangiales > Polyangiaceae > JAJDAH01. Next base: position 7,995 of record JAJDAH010000110.1, on the reverse strand, counting down.
GAGTCTGCACGCCTGTAGAACGGTCGCACGAGTGGCTCCTCGCTCCTCGCTCCTCGCTCCGCGCGTCCTCATCGACTCGTCGCCTGCGCCATCCCCTCCGCTTCGATGGCGAGCGTCTTTCTGTACTCCTCGGCTTCCGCGGACGTCGCGAACGTCACCGGTCGGTGGTGCTTCGCGACGGCGGCTTGGACCACTTCGAGGGTCACGCGGAAATACTCGCGTCGCAGGTTCACCTTGTTGACGCGCCGATCCGCAAACTCCCGATGCAGGGCCGCTTCGAGCGCGGGGGCATCCTCCGAATAGATGATCGCATGCACGTCGAACCTGAAAGGCACCGACGCATCGCCTAGCTCGTAAACGCGCTCAAGAGGTTCGAGCCGCCGCGTCATTCCGATCTTGAAAAGCTCCTCACCGAATGAGCCGACGTTCGAAAGAACGTAGACGTGGCCGGACCGCGTGAGCTGGGCACGGGCAATCGCCTTCGCCTTCCTGTCGATCGCGTCCGAGAGTTCGGTTTCCAGCTTCGCCACGAGTGACTCCAGCTTGCGGAGCTGCGCTCCCGTCGCCTGCTGCTCCTCCATTTCCCGCCGGGCCTTTTCGAGCGCCTTGAGCTTCTTCGCCTCCTCCTTCTCGGCCTCCCGCTGCGCTTTTTCGACCTCCTTCCGTGCCTTCTCCTCCTCGCGCCTTTCTTCTCGGATGCGCCTCTCTTCTTCCTTCTCGGCGTGAGCCATCTCGCGGTGCTCGTGAACGAGATAGAGTTCTGCGAGTTTCGACTCGTAGTAGGGCCGCGTGATAATGATGCGCTTGGCGTGCCGGAGCTTGTTTGATCGCCTCGCATGACTTCGTGATCCGCTTCTCCAGCTTCGCGACGTTGTCGTACTTCACGGCCGCAATTCGCGTCGCACTCGCCATTGAACGCGCGCAGCATCAGCTTCTCCTGCTGCTTCACTAGTTGGCGTCCCGTGCGGCACCACTCGACGTGATCGCCAAGATTTGTTGATTCCGCGACTCTCCTGGGGGGCTGAGAAGACTTCGCGACTTCAGGCCGGCGGCCCGAGTCTAGGTCCATCCTGCGCGCTCTCGAAACATGCCAGTATGTGAGGTGAGACCCGACACGACTCCGGCGCCGGCGAGCGGAGTGCAGCTGGCGTCTGGTCGCATCCGAATGCGTCTCCGTAGCAAGATTCCTCTCGAAGCTTTCATTCGCAGTACGGTGGATCGCCGTACAGGAGGCACAAGGCCTCTCTGTCTCGGAATGTCGGTTGGGATGGCGGGAGGCCGGCCGTCGAGAGTATGGATGCAGGTGAATCGTTTGCGCCGAGACCGAGAAGCCATCCGATGATGCGAGAATGGGGTACTGAGTTTCGGGGCCCCAATGCCTCAGAAAGCCAAACGATCGCGCCAGTAATCTCACCTGATTGAGGCCTGACGAAAAGACTGCCGTCGAACAGAAGCTCGGCGGGGAGCGTCGGGCTCGTTGCAAAGTGTACCCTCCGCTCGCCGCGCGAGAGATCTACAAGGTCATCGCTCGGTTCGGGGCCGTCGAAGCAAAGCCTGGCGCAGTTGAGTGCCTCCCAGCTGGAGACGGCATGCTCAAGCACTGACTTGTCGAATGCGGTGAGGTTAGACTGGTAGGTGATCGGGATGCATCCGTGCTCCATGACCCAATGGAGCACGGGACCGTCTGGTGCGTCGTCCTGAGCCGGAACGAACGGCACAACCTGGCCTTCAGGTGTTCCCATGCATGTCGGCACTGGGCCCTCCGCAACGCAAGCGAATCCGCCGCCGGGATCCTGGCAGACCGAAGACAAGAGACACATCCGCTCCGGGGCACGACAGTCTGGTACACATTCGCGCAGACCCGGTTCACAAGTCTGTCCATTGGAGCAGTCGTCATCGTGCGTGCACAGCGGGACTGGGCCAGGTGCGAGAGGTCCGCCCGATGCAGCCTTGTCTTCGGAGCAAGCGCAAGCGGTCAGCCACAGGCTCGCGACGACGATTCCTCCCGGACCCAGCCTGTGGCCAACGCCGTTCATTTCGGCGGCTGGATCCTGAGAGTCACACGCGTGGTGCCCGCCGTCGGCGGCGCAACCTCCTGTCGCGCCATCGGTTCGTCAGGCTCTGGAGTGCATGTAGGACCTTGATACTCGATTTCCTGGCAAGCGTCTCGGTGGACGTCGTCCCCGTCGATATCGATCCACGCGAGTGCGGTCCAGTCCCCGGGACCGACGTGTTCGAGCCAACAAACCAGCAAGCCTGACCTACTTGCCGAGGTCCCGTAGGCGGCGAGTGCGGGCATATCAGGCGGATCAAGTCTCGCGAATACGGCAAGCGGATCCGTGCCCGGCGCCTCCACTTCCAATTCAATGCACGCATTGTTGTCTGCCCCGCACGCTGCCAGGAGCCCGGTTGCGACCAGGGCCGGCGCAGAACGTCTCCACACTTCACGCATCGACGCTGAAGTGTCGCACCGCCCGGCCTCTCGGTCCACGCGCTCTCCAATCGGGGGCGTCCTCACCTCGAAAGAGCGCGGCGAGACCCACGAATCAGCGACACGTTTCCCCGCCCCCGTAGAAATCGCGGTTGCGCTTCCGCCCCCCGCACCCGTGACCGCCTTTCTCCTCGCGTTGCTTACCCGGCAGTTCGGGCGCAACTCTCTGCTCGCGTGCCTCGTGAGAATCGACCCCGCGCAACCAACCAGTGTACCACGCGATGACCCCTCGGCTCCGGCCGGGGGGTCGCGTTTGCCGTACCGGACGGACGCCACGCCGTCCCGCCGGCCGAGGGGTCCACGCGCAAGCCGCGCACCGCCAGCGGTGCTCGCCCTGGTTCTCCGGCAGCGAGCGGAGCGTCGCCTCGGGCGCTGATCGCCCCTCCTCGCACATCTCCGCGCGCCCCTCGATCGACCACGACGACACGCGGCGGTCGGCATCCGCCGCAGGCCGGCCAGCCTCGTAGCCAGCGGCATAGGCGCAGGCGACGCATCGGTGTCGGCGACCACCAGACTGGGTTCGATGAAGCGCATCGAGCCGCTGACTCGTGGCCGGCGCGGCCGTGTTCGGGCAGTCGTGATTCGGGTCTCGCATTCTCAGCCTCCGGGGGTCCACCCCCGCGCACTGTCCGGACCGAGGTTTATCCGGAATCCGGGGATCGTGCGCGCCTGTGATCCGGCCCAGGAGAAAATCGCAAAGGCGTGCAACCGTTCGGCGTCCTCAGCCACACAGAAGGTGAGAGCAGCACTTCAGGCGTTGCCTCGGTCCAACAGCTCGGCACAGCGCCGGGCAACAGCAAGGAGACTCTGAGATGAACGACACTGCAGCACACACCGAAATCCAGCCCGAATGGGGCGGCCACGCGCCACGCGGGGCCCGCTCCGTGTTCAACCGAATCGTGAAGGAGGGGGCGAACGTCCCGCTCTTCCTATCGCAAACGCTCGTGAGCGCGCTTCGCGACGTCGGGTACAACCACACCACCTCGGCGGTGTGCGAGCATATCGACAACGCGATCGAGTGGGGATCCACCGAGGTCCGCATCTACTTCCACCAGCACAGCCGGCGGGGAGGACGCGGACGCCCATCGTACAAGTTCGACGTCATCGTGCTGGACAACGGCCGGGGCATGGATCCGAAGGTGCTCCGGGCGGTCATGGCGTTCGGTGGCTCGCTCCGGTACGACAACCGGGAAGGGATCGGACGGTACGGCGTCGGCATGAAGACGGCTGCCCTGAGCATCGGGCCCGTGCTGGAGGTGTACTCGTGGCAGGAGTCGGCCGCGTTCTACCGCATGATGCTCGACACCGAGAGCATCGGGAACGACAGCAAGAACCTGGTCACGCTTCCGGACGCCGAGTTTCTCGATAGCCTTCCGCCCGAGATTCGCGACACTCTCACGACGCCCGAGGCGTTCCCCAGGGACTCGTCGGATCAAGATCTGCTCACGAGCCATCCCGAGGAGCTCACCGAACGGCTCGGGCCCTCGGGGACGCTGATCTACATCCCGGACTGCGACCGGCTGACCTACCGCTCTGCGAAGAGCCTGGTCGAGCACGCCACGAAGGAGACGGCCCGCATCTACCGCCGCCAGCTTGCTGCGGGCCTGTGCCTGTACGTAAACAACCGGCGCATCGAGCCGTTCGACCCTACCTACAGTCTGCCAAGCGCTCGGCACGGGAAGATCAACGGCCTCCAGGAGACGACGAGTCGGATCATCTGTACGCCCACGGTCGACATTCCGGAGTCCGAGGATTCGCACGTGACGCATCCGGTCACGATCCGGCTCTTTCGACTCCCGATCGAGGACTGGGATCAGCAGCCCCGCAAGGTGCTCAAGAACGACCTGCGCATCTACGACTTCGAGGGCATCTCCTTCATGCGCAGCGACCGCGAGGTCCACAACGGTCGACATCAGGGCATCGTCGGCAAGTGGTCGTCGGCGGACCACTGGTGGCGTCTCGAGGTCGACTTTCCCGCGGCGCTCGACGAGGCCTTCGGCGTCAGCTTCAACAAGCAGGGCGTGCGGCCGAAGAGCTATGTCGTCGACCTGATCAAGAAGACGATCCGCGACGAGCTTCGGGTCGTCAGGGAGCACATCAAACGCTACTGGTCGCAGCGCGTGACGGAGCAGGCGCAGCCCAAGCTCAGCGAGGCCGAGCGCCGCGCGACGGAGGCCGAGGCCATGATGGCGACGCTGCTTCCGCAACCGCGACCACGTACCGAAGAGGAGCAGCGGGTTCTCGACGAAAACTTGCGCACCCTGTCCGTGATGGTGAAGCGCGAGGGCGAGACGGACGACCAGGCCTTCGAGCGCGTGCAGGAGTCGCGGTACGTCGTCGTGTTCAAGCATGACGAGGACGCCGCGTTCTACAGCGTCGAAACCCAACACGGCCGCGTGATCCTCACCCTCAACAGCGCCCACGCGTTCTTCGACAAGCTCTACAAGCCGCTCTCGGAGATCGCGGCTCGGGCTGCGCTCCCCGGCGCCGTCGACGACGGAGATGACGACGAGAGCGGCGTCGACCCCGAGCTCGCGAAGCGGGCTGCCGAGGCGCTCGTCAGCCTTCAGATCCTCCTGCTCACGCTCGGTCGCACGCAGGCCGAAATGACCCTGAACAACGCCGATCTCCATCCCGTCTTTCGCACCGTGCGCAAGACGTGGAGCAACAACCTTGAGGTGATGCTACACCAGGGCTAAAGTCAGAACGTCAAGGCTCAGTCACTCCGGTCCCAGGCACAGCGTCCGTGGGGCTGGAGGAGCCGTGGCACCTGACAGATTCCGCAACACCGGCCACAGCGTGCCGGTCACAACGGAGATGGGACCATGCTTGAACAGTCACTGCCGGACGTGTGGCGCCACGTCCACGATGCCCAGCGCGAAGTCGCTGGCACCAACCGCGCCGACCTTGCCCAAGAGGAGGCCCTGACGGCTCTCGTCGAGGACGTCGCTGTCGGCCACTCCGCCCCCGATCCTGGTTCCGGTCATCGGCGATTTCAGAGCCTGAGGCGGAACAGGAGGCACAAGCACCGCCACAGACGTCTGCTGGACGTTGCCCTCGTAGGTGGCAGCGCGATTGTCGATTCGAGGCCGCTCATGCGCATCGCAGCGCGAAGGGCTTTGCAGCTCGTGGGTGAGACGGTCACGCCCGACGAGTGGGACGTGCTCGTCCGGATGGCCATCGGATGGAGCGCTCGCGACCTCGGGATCGAATGCGGACTCACGGCAAGCGCCATGAAAGCGCGCGTGCACCGGGTACGGCGACGCGTGTTGCGCGGTGCGACCGCCCCCACCATCTCGGAGGTGATTGCATGACGCGCCATGGACATGAACCGAACGAGACCCCCGGGGCGGTCGTCACGGTCGGAGCGACGAACCTGGTGCAGCGCCGTGAGGAGGAGCCTGTGCACGACGCGCTGGCCCTCCTCCAAGAGACCCGCAACCGACCGGTGACCCCGGAGGACTTGGCGCGCATACAGGAAATCGTCGAGCGTCAACTGCGCCAGCTGGCCATGCGCGGAGGACAGCGGGCTACGGAGGCCATGGACGCCGAGCTCGACCACGCCATGACGCCCGTCAACAACGTGCTGGGCGCGCCCCCGACGCCGCTGGATCCCATGCGGCCGGCGTTTGAGGTGGAGCAACAGGAGACGGCGATCGTTCTCGAAGTCTCGCGGCTGCTACGGACACGTGCTCAGGAGCAAGATCAGGCGTCGATGCAGAAGACGACCAACCGAGTCGCCGCTGCGGCGGTTATCGTCGCGCTCGTCATCGGCCTGGGACAGATCATCGTCGCGCTGCTCGGAGCCGCCCTTTAGCCGGATGCGGCCCGCCCGCCGGGGGCGCTCCCACGGGTCCCACCGGTGCCGCCTTGTGCGCTACCCCAGCCGAACCGAGAGCGTCACTCCCACTCTCGCCGCGCCCGCGGTCTCCGCCGCGACCAAGACCCCGTCGACGAGAAGTCGGCGCAGGGCCTCAGGAGCGCGTACCGGATCGGCGGCGAGCGTTCGTTCGAGATCGAGCGCGCGTTCAAATATCTGGTCCGCGGTCGGCAGACGAACGGGCGTCTTGGCGTGCGCCACGATGGCGGCGATCTCCCGCTTCTCGGCGAGCGCCTGTGCCTCGAGGTCGCGGAGCGCCGACACCACGTAGTCCGAACGGTCGCCGTCGGCCAGAAACGTGACCAGGCCGGCGATGCGTTGTTCTGTTCGTTCCAGACGTGCGCGCCGTTCGTCGATCTCGCGGTTGGCATTGCGGGCGAGGGCGCCGAGGCTCGCGGCGATGCGCTTGCGCAGGTACTCGATCGCGACGGGCGTGATGAGCCGGTGCCGGATGGCAGCGAAGATGCTGCGTCGAAGCACGTCCTCGCGCACAGACAGGCGGGTCGCGCAGGTCCGACGTCCCTTTGCGTGGCTGCAAATGTAGTACCTGGCACTGGAGCCCGCGGTGATGACCATCGACTCGCCGCACTCGCCACAGAACAGCAGTCCCGACAGCGGGTATCGCGTTCGGTGGCCTGGTGCTGTCGGCGCCTTCGAGTTGCGCGCGTACTTTGCCTTCACGCTCGCGAGCCGCCGCTGTACTACGTTCCATAGATCATCATCGACGATGCGCCGCTCGGGGTACTCGCCTCGGATGACCTCGCTTTCGGGGGGGTAGCTCCAACTCCCGACGTAGCTCTCGTTGTGGAGGATGGCCCGGATCGTCGAATTCGCCCATCCCTTCTTCCGGTGGCGCGTGTGCACACGCGGCGGGGACACGCCCTCGGCGTTCAGCATTCCGGCGATTCCGGAGTACGACATGCCATTAGCGTAAGCTTTGAAGATGCGACGTACGACTTCGGCTTGTCCCTCGTTTATGACCACGCGGTATCCCGCGATCCCACCGCGTCCGTCCGACTCGGGCGTCGACTCGTAGCCGTAGGGCAGTCCGCCGGTGCTGTGGCCAGCGAGCGCGCGACCTTCGAGTCCGCGCCGAGTCTTGTCGGCCAGGTCGGTGAGGTAGAGCTGTGACGTCAACGCCTTGACCGTGAAGGCGATGCTCGCGCTGCGTGCCGACGTGTCGATGCCATTGGCGACGCCGATAAGCGGCACGTCGAGGGATTGCAGGCGGCGGAACACGGCCGCCGAGTCAGCGATGTCGCGCGAGATGCGCGACATGTCCTCCGTCACTACGGCGTCCGCCCGCCGCTGCTCGACAAGGTGCATCAGGGCTTCGAAGCCGGCGCGTCGCAAGCTTGCGCCGGACACTGCGGCATCGGCAAAAAATCAGTTGCTCGTCGACCACGCCGCCAATCCGCTCGACGTGCTCTCGACACCGGCGGACCTGGTCTTCGAGCGAGGCTTCACGCTGGTGCTCGCTAGACCCTAATCAAGCGATAGCCCAACGGCGTTCCGTGCGCGAGGCGCGAGGCGCGTGGAGACTTCAATGGGCTTGTGCTGAGCACGCGCGCGTGGCACCCGGCGCGGGGTGCGTCGGTAGCGAGGTCTCATTGTCGTCGAGGTC
>JAJDAH010000109.1 GCA_029261965.1 Polyangiaceae bacterium | reverse complement strand
GCTCGCTCGGCTTCAGTCGCGGACACTTCTTGCCACGCTGATAGGCCGCGAGCTGCTGCCGCAGAGCGGCGTTCTCGAGGGCGAGATCGCGGCGTGAGATGAACGTGGAACGGAGAAGCGCGGTGAGGAAAGCGAGGAGCGTGCGCATGAGTCGGCGACTCTAGCTGACGCGAAAAGGTGCATCATTCGCGCGGTTACCGAGTTTTCGCGGAGCACGGGACTGTACGAGCCGCGCGTCGTCGAAGTGGGCCTGTCCGGTGCGGTGCCGGACGCGGTCCAGGCGAGTGGGGACCTGCGGGTCGGCGAAGATGTCGTCACGACGGGCGCGTTCTTGCTCAAGACTCGGTCATCGTCCTCGCTATCCGCAGTGACGTGCAAAAGCGATTTCGCACCCAGGTGCTGCCGGAGTTGGTCCTGATCGACGCCGGCGGGACGGTGCGCTGGCGTCTCCGCGGCGAGATGGATTGGCGGGACGACCGAACGCGAGCCTGGCTCTCGCTGAATGGGGATTGACCGGGCAGACCGCCCAGGGGCCGCAACTTCGAGTTGACAAGCGGAGATTTGACGCCATGGTACTGAACGTGGCCCACACCGTCGCTGACAACTTCACCAAAAGCACGTTCGTGCGCGCGACGGCGTTCGGACTGGGCCTCGGTACTCTGGGCGCGGCGTCCTTCGCGCTGGGGCCCGAGCTCGCTGCCATGCTCGGCAGCCTCGAGCTTTCGGGGACGTTCGCCAATGGGTTCCTCGTCGGCGTCGCTACGGCAGCATTGGCTCCTCGAGCCCTGGGCTGGCTGCGTTCCGAGGCTACCCCTCGTTCGACGGACGCGGCGGCTCGGACGGCGTAGCCTCGGCCATCTTCTCGAAGGCACGCCGCTCGAGCGCTGGGCCGCCGAAAAGAGAGCGAATCCTACGACCATCGAATCAGGCAGCAGATCATCCTCACCGGGAACCCTGACCTCTTCCCGGAAGTCGAGAGTCCTCGCCCCACGGCAGTGAGCTGGATCCGACGAGGCATGGGAAAGGTCGTGGCCCTCGACGACGACCTGCAAGCCCAGGCCGCCCTTCGAAGTCGCGTCGTCGAACGTGCCCGAAGATCCATGCCGTTGTCCGCCGCTCTCCTCGTTCTCCGACTCTCGGCAGCCCGCTACCACACTTGGGTTCGAGCCGAGGAAGCCTGCACCCTCGATGATCGACCGAGCTGCCCACGCTCCTTCCCGCAGAGGCTGACCTTCGGTGAGGTCGAAGCGATTGGCGACCTCGTCCAGTCCGAGGAGCACCGGCACATGCCTCTCCGCACGCTGGCATTGCACGCCCAGCGCATCGGCCAGGTCTTCGCCCACCCTGCCACGTGGGGAAAGCTCATCCGTGAGCGCGGATCGAGGCGACCACGGCTGCGCGGAGATGGCGGCGACGGGGGCAGCGGCGCGCTGGGCGTTGCAGGGACGAATACCAATTGTCTCGGACGCACCTGCTCGCCGCCCATTTGTGCCCCGAGCGGGATCGGATTGGAACTAGTCGAGTCGAGACTCGAAGAAATTCGGTTCTTGCATAGGAACAGTTCGGTCGAGCACCGAGCCGCCCTTGCCGACCGAGCAATCCTTTGCGAGCGTGCGGGGGTGACCGTCGCGGCCGCGGACGTGGAGGAGATCCGCGCGGAGCTGGCAGATCAGCTCTACCGCCTCGCGATTCCAATGGGGTTGCTCAACATCGGCGCCGCCGGTGTTCTCGGCGGGGGCGTCTATCTGGCCACGGAGCGTACATCGGCGCTCGTCTGGTTTGGCATGGTCGCAGCCGTCGGGCTCCTGACGCGGATCCCATTGGTGCGTTGGTATCGCGCGAGGGTGGGGTCGGCGCCGGCCGGCGCTTGGATGAATCGTTTCACCGCGCACGGGCTGCTTTTCGGTGCGGCGTGGGGCAGCGGCGCCTATCTGCTCTGGATCGACGACAGCGCGATTCTGTTCGCGATCATGCTCGTGTTCGGCTCGGTCTACCTCGGAGCCGTCATGGCGATGGCTCCGCACGTGCCTGCGTGGGTGGCCTTCAGCGTCGCGATGAGTGGACCGATCATTTTGCGTTGCCTGACGCAAGAATCCGTGACCCTTCGGGTCTACGGCGGAACGACGGTCCTCTTCTTTCTGGCGAGTTGGATCCTGGTGCGCCGTATGAACACGATGATTCGGAGTTCGGTCGAGATGCGCTTCGAGAATCGGCGCCTCGTCGACGACCTCAGGGAGGAAAAACGAGTCTCCGACGAAGCGAACGCCGCGAAAACCATCTTGCTCGCGGCGGCAAGCCATGATCTCCGTCAGCCGCTGCACGCCGTTCGGCTCTTCGTCGGAGCCCTGGAGAACGCGCGCGAGGAAGCCGTCCGCAGCCGGCTCCTCCGGAGTCTCGAGAGCGCAACGGCGGCGCTGAGCGGTCTGCTCGACACTTTGCTCGACCTGTCACGCGCCGACGCGGGGGTGGTCAAGCCGCTGCGGACCGTGTTTCCACTGCAGGAGCTTTTCGACAGTCTCGAGCTCGAGTTTGCGGATGCGGCGCGCTCGTCGGGATTGCGACTGCGTGTCGCGCCGAGCTCGGCATGGATCGAGAGCGACCGCGAGCTGCTGTCGACGATAGTGCGCAACTTCATCTCCAACGCGATCCGCTACACGCAAAACGGCGGGGTGCTCGTCGGGGGGCGCCGAAAACAAGGACAGATCGCCATTTCAGTGTGGGATACGGGCGCCGGCATCGACCAGGGCGATCGCGATCGCGTCTTCAACGACTTCGTGCAGCTCGGCAACCCCGAGCGAAACCGGGAACGTGGGCTCGGGCTCGGTTTGGCCGTCGCAAGGCGGTTCGGAGACTTGCTGGACCATCGCATCGAGCTGCGATCGACGGTCGGCGTCGGCTCTTGTTTCAGCGTCACGGTCGCTCGCGCGTCGCCGCTGGAAGAATCGGTCGACGAGACGTCGCCGAGCGACTCGCTTCTCGGTCGCCGAGTCCTGGTGGTGGACGACGACCGGTTCGTGTGCACGGCTTGCGTGCAGCTTCTCGAGCAATGGGGCGCAATCGCGGTGCCGGCTCACACCGCCGACCAAGCGCTTGCCGCAGTGCGCGAGGGTCCAATGCCGGATTTGCTGATCGTCGATCTGAGACTGCCGGAGAATGTGTCGGGCATGGATTTCATCAGCCGAGCGCGTGCCGTCGCTGGGGCAGAGCTGGCCGCGCTCGTCGTTACCGGCGACACCAGTCCCGCGGTCTTGCTAGACGCCTACCGACAAGCGCTTCCACTGCTCCACAAGCCGGTGCCCCCGGCGCAGCTCAAACGTGCCGCGGAAACCCTCTGCGAACGACGAAGCCTTGACTGACGTCATGTCTGCGCCGATCCGAGTCTTCGTCGCCGACGACCACGCCGTAGTGTGCCAGGGCATCATCGTGTTGCTCGAGCAGCAGCCCGACATGGTCCCCGTCGGACAAGCGGCGAGCTCCGACGAGCTGCTCCGAGTGGTGAAGCCGGGCGCTTGGGACGTGCTCATCCTCGATCTGGCGCTGAGCGGAGAAGACGACGTGCGGCTCGTCACGGCGCTGAAGAAAGCCCACGAGCGCGGTCGCATCTTGGTCTACTCGGCTCACCGAGAAGGACCGATGGCGTTGCAGATCTTGCGAGGAGGCGCGGACGGCTATCTGTCCAAGCGACGCTCTCTCGACGAGCTGCTGACTGCGATTCGCACGGTGCACACCGAAGGGCGTTTCGTCACGGGCACGATCGCCGAGCTGTTGTTGAGGGTGTCGTCGCCGCTCGGAGCGAGTCCCGCCTGCTTGAGCGAGCGAGAGTTCGCGGTGCTCGTTCGGCTGGCGCGAGGCGAGCGGCCGTCAGAGATCGCCGCGTCTCTCGGGATTCAACCAAGCACGGTGAGCACCCACATCAAGGGGATCCGCGACAAGCTCGGCTTGTCGAGCAACGCCGAGCTGATTCAGTATGCGATGAAACACGGGCTCGTCGACTGACTCAGCAGCTGATTGCCGGACGCGCTTCGAGATCGACCCGAACGAATTCGACCCGGATCCGGTAGCCCTTCGACTGACGGGGCTCGCGTCGCGATGTACGAACCATGCACCGATGGCGCATTCAGGCAGGTGTCGAGCATTCGGCGGGTTCGCCGCGACGATTTCGATCGTCGCGTGTGGCTCGACCGTCATCGTGGACGATCCCGGCACTGGGGGTACTGCGGGCGCTGCGGGCACCACTGGTGTTGCCGGTCGCGGCGCCGCGGGCACGACGAGCACGGGCGGCTCTGCAGGCACCAGCGGTGTCGGCGGCAGCGGTGTCGGTGGCACTAGCGGGACCGCGGGCGGAGGAGGCGTGAGCGGCGCCGGCGCCGGCGGGACGGGAGGACTGGCCGGCGTTGGAGGCAGTGGCGCGAGCGGAGGAACGACAGTCGATGCCGGCGGTGGCACCGGCGGCTCTTCCGACGCCAGCGGCCCTCCCGACGCAAGCGCCGACGCGCCCTCGGACACGAGCGGCGACGTCTTCGATGCTCCGACCTGCGAAGGCGGCCAAGCGTTCATTGCTGGAGCGTGCCGACTTCCTTGCAGCGTCCAGGCCGATTGCGCCGGCGACGTGTGTGTCGGCGGTCACTGCCTGCCGACCCCGCTCACGTGTGCCGGCTGTCCTGGCGGTCCCTGCCCGTCGTCGCAAGTGTGCCGGCCGGCGCAAGGCAACTGCGATCTGCCGGAGTTCTGCGATGGCACGACGCCGAGTTGCCCCGCAGATTCCGTGGCCACCGGCGGGATCTGCCGAACCGGATCGGGAGACGCGTGCGATCCCGATGAAAGGTGCGACGGGATCACGAAAGTCTGTCCATCCGACTCCGTCGCACCAACTGGAACCACGTGCCGAACTTCCGCGAACGCCTGCGACCCCGACGAGACCTGCTCGGGGATCGCTGGCGAAACCTGTCCGCCCGACGTTTCCTCCACGACCTGTCCCGGCGCGACCGCATGCTCCGGCGGTGAATGCGTCCTACCCGGAGGCCACAAGTTGGCGTTCTTCTCGAGCCAGTTCTGGGACAAGCAGCAGTCCGGTGTCGCCGCTGGCGACCAGCTCTGCCAAGCGGGTGCGGACGCTGCCCTGCTCGCGGGAACGTTCGTCGCATTGCTCAGCACCTCCACCGTGGACGCCCGCGACCGCATCCCCGATCGGGCCTACCACCGTCTCGATGACGCGTTGATCGCTTCGAGCCATGCCGACTTGTTCGACGGATCGATTGCGAATCCCATCAGCATCGAGGAGACCGGAGTAAGCCGACCCGGAAGTGCCGCCATGACGGGGTCGAACCCCGATGGCACCGCGCACGCCGACACTTGCGCGGATTGGACCGACTTCACCGCGGCCGCCGACTACCGCTTCGGAGGCTCCGGCCTCATCACTGCGGGGTGGATCTCCAACGTGAGCTCGAGCTGCCAGTTCCCAGGGTGGCTCTATTGCTTTCAGGTGGACTGAGCGCGCAACCGATTAGGCAGCTCGGCTCGCGCCAACGCGATGCAACCGCCTCGTCTCGCTCCCCCCTGTGTTGGCTACCTTCGTTATCCGGCCATCACGCCGCCCGCCGATACTCGTGATGCAAGCCGTTGAGGACTGGGAAGGTCACCACGTTTCCGCCACCGCTGGCCGAGGTTGACGAGCCGATGGAACGAGCTGACCGATCCCTTGATGCGGCCGCGCGTCATTGAAGTAGCGGCAATACTCGACGAGCGTTTCGAGCAAGTGCTGTTCGCCAAGCACGACGACGTGATCCAAGCACTCGAGCACCGCGTTCTGCCAGCCTTTCGCGACGGCGGCGAGGCCGACCATGATCGCTCGTTCGTACCGATGGAGCATGGGTTTCTTGATGTGGCGCTCAGCGACGATGAGCTGCTGGCGTAGGAGGGCATTTTCAGCGAGCAGCGTTTGCCGGGAGCGGAAAACGTCACCGGCTAGCCCGAGCGAAATGCTCGGGGTCGGACGCAGCAGCGCGAAGACGACGTGGCGAGCCGTCTTCGCGGCGCGACTCGCCAGTTCGAATATTCGCTTTACGATGGTGCGCACAACGCTTCAGAGCATGCCCACGTCGAGGCGAGGCACAATCTTGTGCTTGCGTGAATCTTCAACGATCCTGGGGCGGACCACGCTGCTAGCCAGGGCAGGTGGACGAAGCCAAAGCTGCCGACTCCGAGCCGATCGAAGATTTGTTGCGCGACGGCAAGCCCGACGACCCGTTCCGAGCTGTTCGGATGGGCGCACTCCCACCAGATGGGCCTGATGTCGACGTGCGCATCGTGGCCGCCACTGCCGATGCTATGCTCCGGTGGTGTCCGACGCGGCTCCGAAGCTGGCTACCTACACCGACCTGCTTGCGCTGCCCGAGGATGTGCGCGCCGAAGTATTGGGCGGAGAGATCGTCACGTCTCCCGCACCACTGCCCAAGCACTCGAAGGCACAGCGAGCATTGGGCAGCTTCATCGGTCGACCCTTCGACGACGACGACGGGCACGGGGGGCCAGGGGGATGGTGGATCTTCATCGAGGTAGATGTGCAACTCGGCCCCCACGACGTGGTGCGGCCCGACATCGCCGGCTGGCATCGCGAACGACTTCCCGATCCGGGAGATCGCCGGCCGATCGACATCTCGCCGGATTGGGTCTGCGAAATCCTCTCACCTTCGACAGCGGTTCGCGACCGCGTCAGCAAGCGCGACCTGTATGCCAAGCATGCGGTCGGACATTATTGGATCGTCGACGTAGAAGTTAGAACGCTGGAAGCGTTCGAGTTCGCTGACGAGAAGTGGGTCTTGGTCGGAAGCTACGACAGCACAGCGTCCGTCCGCATCCCGCCGTTCACCGAAGTCGAACTGGCAGTCGGTCGGCTGTTTCTCCCTCACACCGAGGCCGCACAGGAGCCCTGAAGGGCTCGATGTCCGTATCGCAGCGGCCTGCACGAACCGACCGAGTACATTCCGGTACCGCGGATCGCGCGTCGTCCGCGAAAACTCCGTGGAAGCGCCTCGGGTCGCAGGTCTACGGCGCTGGCGCGACGGACGCCGGATCAGGCACGTCACCGACACGCACTCGAAGACCTCGCCCGTCCGCCACGGGCGGTATCGAGCGCGGAGACGGACCGATGGCGTCTACTCGGAACATCCACCGACTCGACGCTACGCCGCGAGGCGATAGTCGTGCTGCAACGCCGCCGAGCACCGGCAGTGCGATCACCTTGCCGCCTTTGCGCTGTTGCTTGCTGAGTTCAGGATACGGATCGGGAATCGCCCCGGTCGCCTGTGACGGCCTCGCCCGGTTGTAGAACTCGACGTACTCTCG
>JAJDAH010000108.1 GCA_029261965.1 Polyangiaceae bacterium | reverse complement strand
AGACCTGCGATCACGTCGGTGAATCGATCAGCGTGTTGCTTCCAGCGTTCCGTCTGCTCGCGGCGATCGGACTGATTCGTGTCGAGGCCGATGCGACTGTCACGCTGCGAGCCTTGCCGGGTGAGCACTTGCGGGTCGTCGGACCGGACGGCAAAGCGCGGTGGATGTTCGTGACCTGCCCGGTGGACCGCGAGATCTCCCCCGGCTTGCTCAACTGATCGCGCCGTCTATCGATGCCCGTGGCTAAGGGAGCAGATCGATCCGGTCGTCGAAGGCCTCGAACGTCTCGGCCGTGGGGCTCGTGAGCTCGACGGATCCTTCGACGACGACTCCAGCCCCTGCTTCGAGCGGCGCTGGCAGCGCGAGGGTGTGCTCGCTCGAGAGCGAGGGGGTTTTTCCGACCGGGTCGAGGTGGGAGACGGGATCGCTCAAGGCGCGGAGGCGGAGACCGAGCTTCTCGCGCTTCTCTTTCGTCGTGTTGTGCACGCAGGCTTTGAAGGTGCGCGAGGCGGCTGCGCCTCTAACTTCGAGATCGCAAACCCTCAGCGGTCCCAGGGCTCGAAGCAGTCGGTCGAGATAGGGCGCCTCGTCTTGTCGTAGCGCGTCGCGCAGTCTCAGGGTTGCTTCGCGAGCACGAGGATCGCCCAGGAAGGCGAGCATGAGTGCGCCGTGGAGGCGGACCGGACGGTGATTCGCTTCGAGTAGCTCGGCGAGCTGGTTGGTCGGGGCCGCACCGTCACCCGTCGGACCGATGGTGCGCTCGATGGGATTCTCTATTTCGTAGTCCGTGCCGCGCGCTTCGACGCTCCATTTGATGGCCTGGCCAGGCTCGAGCGGGCCCTTGAAGTACACGGCCCGGAACGAGGTCGTCGTGCGCTTCGAAGAAGGAGGAGGGTCGACGTTGAAGAACTCCAAGCCGACGTTGAGCTCGGTGATTTCCTGGTCGCCGTTGTTCACCGCGGCGATGTCGATCTCCGTTCGCATTCGTGTCCCGCGCCGCCGCGTTTTTTTGCTCAGCACCAGCATGCTGAGGGCGGGTATGGGGGCCTTCCAGAGCGCCGAGTCCGAACGAATGCATTGGCAAGCGCTACCGGCAGAAAGCGCGCTGGCTGCGCGCACCGGCGCCGCTGCGGTCGCTGAGGATGCAGGGGATGCTGCGATGTTTGCTGGGGATGCTGCGGCGGGCGCGGCCACGGGGGCAGCCTGGGACAGGGGTCCGATCGGCGCCGGGTCGCTCGGGGTCGCCTCGGCCGCCACCTCGGAGCGGGGTGGCGGGCCGACGGCGATCGCTTGTCGCTCGGTCTCACCGCCCGAAAGCATCCACTTGGCGGTGAGCACGGCGCCGAGCACGGTCGCCGTGAGCGTGATCACGATCGCCGTCGTGGTCCTGGGGAGCATCGACTGGAAAGAGGGCAGGGGGCTCAGCGGTGGTCCGGCCCCGGTTTTCAAGCGAGTGACTCCGGGCAAGTAGCGAGTCAGCTCCATCGCGAAACCATCGCGGGTCCCTTCGGCGTCGTTGCCACCGAGAGCCACCCAGCGGTCCGCAACGACGCCGACGACGAGCATGACGGCCGCCGCGAGCACGGCGAGGCCGATCGCCGCAACAGCCCCGGCTCGCGGGGCCGCACGTGGGACCGTGAGCAGCGTCACGAGCGAGGCGACGATTGCCGCGGATGCCGCGGCGATCCTCACGAGCAATCGTTGGCGGTGAGTTTCCCGATGGTGAGTCACGTCGCCGGTGGAAAAGTTGATGAGGCTCAGTCGATTGTGCGGGGTGATCCCGGAATCGATCTCGAGGAAGAGCTGCTCCCCCTCGACGCGCGCAGCGATGACCGACGCCCACGGAACCGTGACGCGGGTTCCGGTGGTCACCGCTGCGGGCGCGTACCCCGCGTTGAAAGCCCCCACCCCGAGGTGCACGATGACGAGCCCGTGCGGAGTGCACTCGAGCTCGACGGTGCCCACCGCGTTGCTGCGCTCGGTGGCCACGGCGATCGCGCGGACCTTCATGCGGCGGAATGGTACGTGAGGCGCCCCGATTGTCGAATTCGGCGCGAAGCGGCGCCCGACGGACGATTATCGGGTGCTACGGCTTCTTTTTCAGGTCCTTGGGAAACTCGATGATGGCGGGCATCTTCGCGTAGGACGCGAGGCGGTGCGGTTTTCCTTTGGGCGGCGGTAGATTGGCAGGTTCCGGCCTCGAAGGCTGTTTGGCCGCTGAGCGCGCGGCGGGCAGTGGAGGGGGTTTGGGTCGGTCCTTCGGTAGCGGAGGTGGCTTGGAGGCGGCCTTCGGGGCGTCCTCCTCCACCGGCAGCGCAGGTGGCCGATGCGGGGCCCGCTCGATCGTCGTCCGACCACCCATGCCTTCGATGAGACCGAGATCGAGGGCCGAGAAGGACGGCGGTCCTTTGGGTGCGCCGGTTTGGGTCCGGCGCAGCGTGAGACCGCGATGCTCGATTTCTCCGTCTCGAGCGAGCGGGAGGATCGTGTTCGGCTCGTGGATTACCGCCTGCCGAAACTCCTCGAAGGGCGCCGTGATCTGCAATGGCGCCGTCATGCGTTCCATGCTGAAGCCATCGTCCACCATGAGCTGCATGACGGTGACGTCGTCGTCGCCGATGAGTCTCACGACGAGATCCCCATCGATCCAGTCGCGTAGCGCCATTCTTGCCGCGACGAGCAGCATGCGCGAGGCGCCGCTTTCCGGCGCCGCGACATGGGCCATGCGATGGAGCAGCCCGAGCATTTTCTGGCGAGGCGACGGGTCGTCGAGCGATCGCGCCGGCTGCATCGCGTGGAGGATCTGCTCGTCCGTGACCTCGAGGCAGCTGGCGATGTTGTCGTATGCTTCCACGACGAAGTTTTCAGGACGACAAAAGAGCCCGAGACAGCTTCGGTGGTTGTTCGACCCGCCTGGCCAAGTGGCGATGGGCCATCAGCTCGATGGCGCCGCGCTTGGCATCATCGTCCGGGAATGCAGCGAGCTCTTCGAGCATCGCGACTTGCTGCAGAGCGACGGCGCATTGGTCGACGATGTTGCGCGCGAATCTCTGATCTCCCTCGGTCGCGGCTAGGCGCTCGAAAGCGTCGTCGATCGAGTCCAGACCCGCCGACGCCCGCGCGACGAGATCCCCGTCGCTGTCCGGCAGCTGGAGCTTGCCGAGCGCATCCCGGAGCTCGGCCACGAACATGCGGTGCATGCCGAGGCGCTCGGCGTCACGCATGACCTGTTGCACCAGCACGTTGTGCGAGCCCTCCCAACTCTCGAGCACCATGGCGTCGCGATACAGCTGGACGACGGACGAAAAAGTCTCGATGGCGCCGTTGCCGCCGAGGACCTCCATGGCCAGGCGCGCCATTTGGGTGTTGCGCACGCTGGTCCAATACTTATTGACGTTGACGCCGATTCGCCACGCCCCGGCGAACGTGTCGTCGCCGCGGCCGAGGGCGAGCTCGTCGGCTTGATGGGTGAGCCGGAAGCTCGACGCGGTTGCCGCCATGGTTTCAGCGCGCAGGGTGGCGATAGCGTCCTCGACGAGCGGGTATTCGGCGATGGTTCGGCCGAAGGCACGCCGATGCCGGGCGTAGGTCGAGGCTTCACGGTAGGCGGCCTGCATGCCACCCGCACACGAGATGGCGTTGTAGATGCGAGAGGTGTTCAGCACGATCTCGACGATGTTCTTGAAGCCGCGATCGACGTCGCCGACCGGCTCGGCTTTGGCACCGACGAAGTCAGTCTCCGCAGAGGCCATGGCTCGCGTGCCGAGCTTGCGCTTGAGGCGTCGCACGTTGAACTCGTTGACTTGGCCGTCCACCTGTCTCGGGACCACGAACAAGCCGAGGCCGCGTGTGCCCGCAGGCGCCTCTTCTGGGCGAGCGGTCATCAAGAACAGCTGTGCGTCGATGACCGAGCAGAACCACTTCTCGCCGTAGATGCGCCATTTGCCGTCGTCGTCTTTTCGAGCGGTGACGGCGTTGGCACCGACGTCGGAGCCGCCCTGGACCTCCGTCAGAAACTGAGAAGCGTGAATTCGCCGGTCGTAGTCGCGATCGAGCAGCCCGGGCAGCCACTTCTTCTTTTGCTCCTCGGTGCCCAGTCGCTGAACGACTTTGATGAGCCCCGCCGTGCACGCGAGCGGGCAGTTGTGACCGTTCTCGCCGGGCTGGGCGAGCATGTGAAAGATGCCCATCTGCACGGTCTCGTTCCCGGTCTTGCCGTAGTCGCTCATGATGCCGGTGTTCCAGATGTGCCGACCGGCTTCGTGGTAGCTCGGGTGAAAGACGACCTCCTCCGTGCGTTTGCCGAGGCCATCGAAACGTTCGAGCCGAGGCAGGTTGTCGTCGTGGCTCGTGACGAGCTGTAGCCGGCTGAGCTCGTTGGCGACCATTTGACCGGCGTCGGACAGTCGCCCGCGCTCGCTTTCGAATCGCTCCTTGCCGAGTCGGGTCTCGAGGGCGCGGCCCAGATTCTCGTCCGAGGTGAACCAGTTGTCGGGCTTGCTCGCCCGCCACGCGAGCAGATCGCTTCGGCCGAGCTCGGTGTTCGTCGCCATGGGCGAAGTAAACACCCACGACGCGGTTGGCGCTACCCGAACCCGCGGTGCTCCGGGCGAGCCGCGTTCAGCGGCACGCGGCGGGGAGCACGAGACCCATCTGGCCGCCGATGTCGCTGCACATCACGCCGTTGAGCGAGTCATTGCATGCGGTCGTGTCGTAGCCGGCCGACTCGCAGGCCGGGGTCAACGCCTGGTTGCAGGAGGGTTGTGTGCCACTGAACTCGGAGCCGCCGAGATCGACGACGCAGGCATCCTCCGAGCAGTTGCAGGCGATTTGGCAGATGCGGCTCGCGACCGATCCGCAGGTCGGCGCGCTGTCACCGCACGCGGGAATCGCGAGCACGCTCGCGCCCAACACCAGGAGTGCAAAGAGGCGTTTCATGGTCCGGAGACGATGCCCGAGACGTCGGTTGTCGGCAAGACGCGGGTTCGGGGCTTTGGTCAGTGCGCGTGGGATCGGCACTCGCCGATGAGGTTTTCGCAATAGTCGAGGCCTGCCGGGGTGCGCGATCCGTGCCAGGACAGATACTCGCCGTCGACCAGGCGGACGCGGCTCTGGGGGATGCCCGTTTCCCCGCTGAGCTCGACGGCGTGGGTCTCGTCGAATGGGTAGGGCTCACTCGACAGCAGCACGACCTCGGGCGCGGCCGCACCGAGCTCGTTCGCGGACACCTCGGGGTACCGGGCCGCGCGGTCCGCAAACACGTTTCGGCCGCCCGCGAGGGACAACATCGCGGCGATGTAGGTGTCGGCATTGACGGTCATCCACGGGTTGCGCCAGATCAGGTAGGCGAAGGAGACCGGGGCTCGACGGAGCGAGCGGAGCCGTTCGACTTTCTGATCGATGAGCGCGGCCATTGCCTCGGCCGGTTTCGGGCGACCGAGCCTCTTTCCGATGACCCTGACGCTGTCGGCGGTCTCTTCCACGGTCTTCGGAAACGTCGTGAGGCACTCGGTGTGGGCCGCACGAAGTGCCCGCTCGTCCTCGATTCGATTTTCCTCTTCGTTCAGGAGGACCAAGTCTGGTCGAAGCTCGATGATCCGTTCCACCTTGGGGTTCTTCGTACCGCCGACTTTCTCGATCCGGGCGACCCCGTCCTTCGGGTGCACACAGAACTTGGTGATTCCCACCAGCTCGTCACTCGCGCCGAGGTCGAAGACCAGCTCGGTGAGACTCGGACAGAGCGACACGATTCGCACGGGGCTTACCGAAAATGAGCCGCCGAAGCACCCAGGTCAACCATGCTACGCTGTGCGCTCGATGGGTGAAGTCGTCGTCGAACGAGAGATCGACTGCGAAGCGGACGCGAGCGCCATTTGGCATGCGATCTGTGACACGGAGAGGCTCAATCGCGCGGTGGGGCTCGGGAAGGTCGAGCTGCACGAAACCGACGGTGAAGGCTCTGCCCGTTACGTCGTGAGTACTGTGTCCGGCGGGTTCCCGCTCCAGTACGAAGAGGAGCCGTTCGAGTGGGTCGAGAACGAGAGCTTCCGGGTCAAGCGCATCGTCAAGAAGGGCCTCGTAAATCGCATCGAAAACATCTTTCACGTCCGCGAACGCGAAGGTGGAGGATCGGCGGTGAAGGTCCGTTTTGTCATCGACCCGAAATACGGCGTACTGACGCCAGTGGTTCGCATGCAGGCGAGCCGCTTCCTCGACAAGATTCTCGGAGAGTTCAAGCAGGTCGATCGCGAGCTTGCGGCGGGCAAGTCCGGCGGTTTCTCGACCAAAACCGCGCGGCTCGATTGGACGGCGCTCGAGCGTGTGGCCGGAGCGCTGCTCGAGGACGTGGGCGAGGCGCGAAAAGAGATCGCCACCAAGCTCATCGATTTCGTCTCCGCGGCGCCCGACTTCGATCTCGACCGGATCCGCCCGTTCGAGCTCGCCGACCAGTGGGGCGAGGATCGTCGCGAAGTACTCGGTATTTGTCTTCACGCGGTGGTCGCTGGACTGCTCGAGCTCCACTGGGACATCGTGTGTCCGAGCTGTCGCACCGCCAGCAGTCGTTTGAAGTCACTCGACGAGCTCGAGACCCACGGCGCGTGCCACCTCTGCGACATCAGCTTCGACCTCGAGCTCGACCGCGCCGTCGAAGCCACGTTCCGGCCGGTACGGGTGATTCGCGAGGTGGACGCCGGGCCCTACTGTGTGGGTGGTCCGGCACGCACCCCTCACGTGTTCGCCCAG
This sequence comes from Polyangiaceae bacterium, assembly GCA_029261965.1. Classification (GTDB taxonomy): domain Bacteria; phylum Myxococcota_A; class Polyangia; order Polyangiales; family Polyangiaceae; genus JAJDAH01. The sequence continues at coordinate 9,635 of JAJDAH010000108.1, read as the reverse complement.
GTCGTGGTGCCCGCCGGCAGAGAAGTCGAGCTGCACGCGCCCACTCACGCGGGTCGCTACCGACTGTTCGTCCGCGGCGGGGCGAAGGCGAGCGTAGACGTTTCTCCCGACGGGAGCGCCCGGGCGGACGTCGCGATGGACGCATCGAGCATCGAGCCGTCCACGCTCGCGATCGAGCCCGGCGGCACGATTCGCGTGAAGTCCAACGACAGGAAGGACCGGCACATCAAGCTCGAACGAGTGGAGTGGGGGAGTCAGGCCGCGACGGCGTACACCTTGAGCACGCTTCCTGAATTTCGGCGTATGTTCGCCCGCGAAGTGTTGCGGCCGGGTCTCACCCTCAGCATCGCTCGCGTCGCCCTTTTATTCACCGATCTCACGGACTCGACCAAAATGTACTCGGTGATGGGGGATGCGCGTGCGTTCAAGGTGGTACAGGACCACTTTGGCGTGTTGGAGAAGGTCATCGCCGAGCACGACGGCGTGATCGTGAAGACGATTGGTGACGCCGTGATGGCGGCCTTCGCGGAGGAGTCGCACGCGGTCAGGGCCGCGGCGGAAATGCACCATCGCATGCGAATGTGGCGTCAAGACCACGAGGACGCTCGGACGGTGCGGCTGAAGATAGGGCTGTTCGCCGGCGCCTGTTATGCCGTCACCGCCAACGGCATTCTCGACTACTTCGGTCAGACGGTGAACGTCGCGGCGCGGCTCCAGGGCAAGTCCGACGGGGGTGAAGTCGTGATGCAGGAGTCCCTCGCGGATGAAGCGATGAAAAAGGACTGGTTGTGCGGGGCCGAGGTCACCGAGCGGTTCGAAGCGACGCTGAAAGGCGTGGATGAGCACATTCGGGCGGCACGGGTGCTCGTGGACACGGGAGAGGCTTGGCAACCCATCGAGGAAGCCAAGGCGGCATCCTGAAGCGCGCCGCTCGCGCGGCGCTGGGGCTCGTTCTGCCATTGGCGCTCGGATGTGCTCCGGCACGCGAGCTGTCGTCGCCCGCCGCTCTGTCCGAATCGAGCACGCCCGTAGATGCGGTCGAGGAAAGGGGCGAGGGGGCCGCGGGCGCCGCGAACAGCCAGCGCGGGACCGGAGAAGGTGAGCTCCCGGACGAACCGCCGAAGCTCGTCCCCCTCGAAATCGACGGGATTCATCCGGCGGTCGTGTCGGTCCCCCAGGTGGGGCCGTTTCCCAAACCACTGCTCGTCGTTGCGCACGGGGCCGGAGACCGGCCGGATTGGCACTGCAAGCTCTGGCAAGAGCTCCTGGGCGCGCGAGGTTTCATTCTGTGTTTGCGCGGCAAGCGCACGTCCACCCTCGATGACCACGATCGGGCCGTCTACTTTTTGCCGAACCACGGCTGGTTGCGTCGGGCGATGCGAGCGGCGCTCTTGGCGCTCGAGCGAGAGCACGGCGACCTAGTCGACACGAGCGGCGCCGCGTTCCTCGGCTATTCACAGGGCGGCATCATGGGCTCTCTCGCCATCCAGCGTCTCGCCGGACAGTTTTCTCGCGCGGCCCTGGTCGAAGGCGGTTTTTCCGAGTGGAACGTGCCGGTGAGCAAGAAGTTCGTGCAAGACGGCGGGCAGCGCATCCTGGTCGTGTGCGGCATCGCCGAATGCCAACGCCGAGCGCGCACGACGGTGGGGTACATGCGCCGTGGCGGCGCTCAGGCGAAGCTCGTGTATGTCGAAGGTGGCGGACACCGCTACGATGGACCCATCGCGGAGGCCGTGGCTGCCGAGCTCGAGTGGTTTCTCGGCGGCGATCCTCGGTGGACGCTCGCCGCGACGGATCGCTGAGCCGTCGTCAGTTGCCGCAAACGTTCAGCGGCATCTCGCGGGCCCAAAAGTCCGCGGCGCACCTCTGGAATTCGACGTCGCACTGCGAAAAATTGGTGGCCGAGATCGGCGTGCATTGCTGCTCGAGCCTCAACGACACGAGGTCGCTGAGCGGCATCACGAAAGAGGCGAGCTCGGTAAACGATTCACCGTCGGAGATGAAAAAGTCTTCGAGGCATTGAAACGTGTCGTTTCGGCAAGATTGGCAGTAGCGGTTGGCAATGCGTTGCTGGCCGGCGGTGGGTTGAGTGTCGAGCAAGTCCGGAAGGCGCGCATCGTCGAACGCCGCGTCAGTGCACTCGGCGCCATCGAGGTTTCTCGCCACGGTTTTCTTGTAGACGCTGCCGGTGGCTTCGCCGAACCGAGTGCACACGTTGATGGCATCCGTGACGCAGCCCGCGGAGTCTGGACAACGCATCAGGTAGTCGCGGTGCGCATCGCAGAATTCGATGGTCTCGTCGCTCGCTTCGGGGTCGTCCCCTTCGGTGTCTTCGAGGCAGGCACCGAGGCTCAAAAACAGCACCGGAATCCAGCGCCACCGAGTCGAGGGGCCATGCCGCATCTTGACGGACCGTGCCGGCACTCAGGGGGTGACGATCACGTGGGTGCCCGATCCGTTCGAGCCTCCCCCGGCGACGCCTTGCCAACCCTCGGGGATGTCCGGTCCCGCCCAATCGAACAGCTTGCGGGCATCCCGCGGCGACAAGTTGATGCACCCGCCACTCTTCGGTTGCCCGAACTCTTCGTGCCAGAAAGCGGCGTGAATAGCGAACGGAGCTTGGAAATACATCGTCCAAGGCACGTCGCTGATCCAGAACGTCGTCGGATCGCCCTTGTCCGGCGACATTCCCGCGGCCCGGTCCTTCCAGTTCACGCGGTAGCTGCCGAGCGGGGTCGTGCTCAGCTTGACGGGGTCTCCGCCCTTCGGCTGCACGCCGCCCGAGCCCGGCGACATGAGCGTGGCGAACTCGGGGCGGTCACCTTGGTAGGCGGTGAGCGTGCCCCGACTGACGGAAACGACGATCCACTGATCCTTCGGGCCGACGTACTTGGGCCGTGCCCGTCGTTTCGACACCGTCGCGTCGCTTCGGGCTATCCAGTGCGCGCCGTCGCGAGTTTCGAGGTAGGTGCGGCCGGCGCGGGTCTCTTTCTTCCCCGTGAGCGCGACCCACGCGAGTCGCGGCCAGGACTCGCCGCTTTTTTCGAAGGCGCCGGAGGAAGACCGGACGAGCTTCGGTCTGTCGGACTCGCGCATCCAAGCGATGGGCAACTTCGCGCCAGTTTCGCTCAGCCACACGCCTTCGAAACGGCTCGCGCGAAAGGGCCGCATGTGACTCGCCGGAACGACCGTCAAGTCGCTCGAGAGGAGCCAGACTTGCCCGTTCATTTCGAAGGCCTTCGTGTACGCGAGCACCGAGCCTTGAGGGATGCTCTTTCTCACCAGGGCGGGAGTGTCGGTGAACGGTGTGGGGACGCTGCGGCCTCCTCGTAGGAAATCCGGGGGCTCGTCCGTCGGTTTCACTTTTTCGTTGGTCGCCAGACCCTCATACTTCTTCGCCCAGGCCACGAGCTGTTTCGGCAGGCGGTGCCGTTTCATGACTCGCGCGTGGGCGGCCGTGGTCGGGACGCGGTTGTACATCGGTGCGCCGAGCGAGAGCGCGTAGCGGTAGGGGCGCACCGAGTCCGCGGGGCGCACGTGCTTGCTCGCGCGGACCACCGGGTGACCCATGTCAGTCGTCGTGGTGTCGTCATTGCAGACGTACCCTCGGGGCTGCGTGGAATAGAACCCGTTGCAGTTGCCCCAACCCTTTACCCGACCCGGTTCTCGGATCGCGATGCTCGTGCCCGCGCGCACGTAGCCCAAGCGGCGACTACGCAGGTCGGGTCGCTCGTAGATCCAGGTGATGTAGCGAACGCTCGCCACCCGCCCGTGCTGGTCGCGAGGCGCCTTGGCGCCCGGGGGCGAGAACGTGCCGCGGCCGCCGCTCAGCACTCTAGGGCCGGGAGTTCCGAGGGCGCTCGTCGGCTCCGCCTCGGCGAGCGAAGGCAGGGCCACGCCGAGGACCAAGGTAGCGAAAAAAGTGCGCAAGCTCAGCCGAGTCACGTGGTCACAATCAACCTCGGCGCGGTCGGAAAGGCAACCGGCCGCACCCGCCCGCGGGGCGGTTCGGCTGGAATTTCGCGTCGATTCGCGGTGCTCAGAGCCAGCCGAAGACGCCGGTCGACACGATTCCGAAAACGAAGCCCTCGTCGCCGTCACCGGCGAGCTCGATGTCGAAGCTGGGGCCGAAGGCCAGACCGAAGCCGTCGGTCGGCGTGAAGAAGAATGGCGCTTCCAGAGTCAACGCAAAACCATCGAAATCGTCGATGTCGAAGAAGGTGATGCCGCCCCGAGGCCAGATCCCGAACTTGTCGCTGATGTTGACGGCGTAGCCGACGCGCGGCTCGATCAGAAACGCGGTGAAATCGTCGTCGCCACCAAAACTGTTGTTGTCGTCACCGAAGATGATGCCGAGGTTTCCTCCGACGCTCAGATGATCGATGACGAAGTAGTCGACGCCGAGTCGAGCCGTCGTGTACGGGAAAGCCACGATGGGGCCGATGCCGAGGGCCATCAGGAATCCGTCGGACAGGGCGACGTCATTCGTCAGGTACAGACCGAAGAGGCGGTCGGCGGAGATCGAGAGGTCGCCCTTCTGGCCGAAGTTCTGAGCGAGCGCGTCCGGCGCGGCGAAAAGCCCGGCGGCCGCGACTAGAGAGCAAACTAGTTTTCGCATTCGAAACCTCCTTTGGAGCGCAACAGGTACGACAGATAAGGCACGAGCGCGCAGAAAATGGTGGAAAACCGTCGAAGCGGCCGCGACCGGCCGATAGGTCGCACGCGTCAGTTTTTTACTAGTTTCAGATAGTTAGCGGCACGTATGGAGAGGGTGTTTTCGTCGTCGGTGTCGAGGGCGTGACTAACGCCCCTCGTCGAACGTGCGGGTGAGGTGATCAGGTAACGCGTGCTCGACTCTCGGTGGGTCCTCGGCATCGCCGCGGCGACGTGGTCTTGCGGCGTGGGCCCCGGGGACTAGGTCGGTTTCACCGCGCGGCTCATTTTGCCGGCGCGTGCAGCTGGCTGCCGCGTCGCGTCTTGGCGCCTTCGCTCAACACGACTGGCGCACCGGGCTCGAGCACCACGCTCATGCGTTGGTGGCCGTCGGGCTCGAAGATGGCGTCCATGTTCTCTTCCGTTCCGTAGATCACTACGGTATCCCCCGCTTCGAGCTCGTCGTTGCCCGTCGGTACTGGGATGAACGTCTTGCCGCGTTCGATCGCGAGCACCTGGATCTTGTTCTGCATCAGCTGGAGATCCCTCAGGCAGCGCCCGACCACCGGCGAACCCGCTGGGACACAAACTCGGTTCATGCAGTAGCCCTGATCGAAATGCAGCATCGCTTCAGTCGTGGGTGTGAAGTCGTAGCGGTTGGCGAGCCAGCGCTGGAGCACGAATCGGAGTGGTCGCGCGATGAAGCGTCGCTTCGCGACCCAGGCCAGAACGACGATGAACAACGCTGCGACGCCCAGGTTGATCAGCGCCGAACGCACGTCGGTGCCGACGATGCTTCCAGCGAACGAGCCGATGGTCGTCACGATGCCCGCGTTGCCGACGATGATCAGGGTGCTGATGATCTTGCGTCGGATCGGGTGCCTCACGACGTCGGACGATTCATTCGGGGTCGTAAATCCCGTCGTCGAAAACGCGCTCAGGGCTTGAAATTTGGCGCGCTCCCAAGGGATCCCCGTGAGCTCGAGCATGATCGCGCCGATGCGAACACACACGTAGGACGCCATGATGAAAACCAGCAACAGGATCAGTGCCACGCCGAGAGGGTAGCACCCGTGGTGCGCGGCCGAGCGCAGCGATGGCCGGGGGGCGCTCGGCGAGTCCCGGGGGTAGACTCCCCGCCGTGAAACTGACGGTCGCCAATCACGATCGCGACGTTCTCGGGATGACTTACGTCTACCCGGTCGTGTCCCGCCGCGCGCGGGGTTTGAGCATTGGCGTGAACTTGAACCCGAACAACGCCTGCAACTGGCGCTGCGTGTACTGCCAGGTCCCGGGACTCGTCGCCGGCAAGGGGCCGGTGCTCGACCTCGACCTGCTCGAGAGCGAGCTCCGCGGCATGCTCGAGCAGGTGCTTCGTGGTGACTACTTCGAGCGGGCGGTTCCTCCGGAGTTTCGCCGTCTTCACGATGTGGCGTTCAGCGGGAACGGTGAGCCGACCAGCAGTCCGAGCTTCGGGGCAGCGGTGGACACCGTCGGCCGCGTCATCGGTGACTTCGACGTGCCGCCGGACTTCGAGGTCGTGCTGATCACGAACGGATCGCTCGCCAACAAGCCGACGGTACTCGACGCGATTGGGCGGCTCGGCGCGCTCCGCGGGGTGGTGTGGTTCAAGCTCGATGCGGCGACCGTTCTGGGAGCCGAACGAGTCAACTCCAAACCTGTCGAGCCCGAACGCCATCTCGAACGACTCGAAGCCGTGGCGAACATTTGTCCGACCTGGATCCAGACTTGTCTTTTCGCGATGGATGGCGCGCCCCCTTCGGACACGGAGCGCGCGGCCTATCTCGACGCCATCGAGCGGCTGAGCCGGCGCGGGGTCCCGCTCCGGGGCGTCTTGCTCTACGGCCTCGCTCGGCCGTCCCACCAGCCGGAGGCCCCGAGGCTCTCGAAGCTGCCCGCCGAGTGGCTGGAAGCGCTGTCGCGGGAAATCGAGCAGCGCGGCGTGAAGGTCCAGCTGCACGTTTGAGGAGCGAAAACCGAACGCCCCCGGGGAAGAACCCCGAGGGCGCCGGCCGCTTCGCGTGGAGCCCGCTCTACTGCCAGGACGGGTCTGGCAGATCGACCGTGGCCACCGGTGTCGTCAAGTCGCTCGTGCTGTGCACGAGAACCCCGCCGTAGCTAATCGAGTAGACGAAGTCGTCGATGAAGAGACCGCGACGGACCTCGGGGCTGTAGTCGCCGCAGTAGTAGTAGCCGCTCCACTCGTCGCCGCACATGTTGCTCGTGCTCATGAGCGGGGCGTGATCGACCGAGCCGACGTGAGCGAATCCCGTTTCCGCCCCGACGCGAAACACTTCGAGCGTGCTCGTGTAACCACCCGATCTCTCCCATCCGTAGAACGGGAAGGCCAAGAGACCCTTGTCCGCGTAGAAGTTGAACGCCTTGTGGTTGTCGTTGGCTTCGGAGTAGCCCTCCTTGTCGAACACGTGTTTGTGGGCGAGCCGGGGCGCCGTCGGGTTCGACACGTCGAAGATCTGAAGCGCGAGGGCGTTCGGACCCCAACCTTCCTCGTCGACGTCGCGACCGATGGTGAGCAGGTGGTTTTCCCCGAGCGGTTGCATGTAGTCGCTGAAGCCCGGGATTTTCAGCTCGCCGAGAACCACGGGTCGTTCGGGCCGCGATAGGTCGATGACGAAGAGCGGATCGACCTGTCGAAACGTGACGACGTAGCCCTTGTCGCCGACGAATCGTGTCGAATAGATCGTCTCGCCCTCGGCGAGGGGGCCGGTGTCACCGACGACCTCGAGGCGACCGTTCTGTCCGGCGAGCGTGACCACGCGGTTCATCGTCGTCGAGTCCCAATCGCCGACGGGCACGTTTTCGGTCGTCGAGACCCGGAGCACTCCCTTCTGCTCGTCGATCGAGAACTGGTCGTGCAAGTGACCCGAGACCGTGCCGGAGCCAGCGTATGCGATCGTCTTTTCGTTCAGCTCGAACCGGTGCAGCGCGGTTTGCTCTCGGGTCTGGGGCCAGCCCGACCCGTATTCGGTGTGGGCGAGCACGAGCACCTCGTGGTTGGCGTACACCTCGTCGGTGAAGCCGAGAACCGAGGCTCCGGCGATCGGGGCGGACGGGGCCGCCAAGTCGAGGGCCACGACGTTGGTGATGCCGTTGCCCGCCGCGGCGGCACCGGGCACGAAGAAGTCCGTGCAGCTCGGCGGCAGCTCGACCAGCTCACCGTTCACCATCTCTTTTCTGACCGGCAGCCAGTCTTCGAGCGGTTGAGCTCCGATGGCCTCGATGGCTTTTTTGCGCCAGCGATTGACCCGTCCCGTCCAGCCGATCTTGGCGACGATCGATCCGGGCTGAACCTCCGTTTGATAGCCGTAGTCCCAGAAGTCGGGATAGGTTTCCACGGGCGCGGCGAAACCGCCGTCGACCACCGCGCGGACGGTCATGCCGTGTCGCCGGGACGAGCGGTAGCTGCCTTCGATGTAGGCCTCGCGGATGACCTGCGGTCCGTCGTCGAGCAAGTCGATGACCGTGAGCTTGGTGAGCTCCTCGTAGGGGGCGCTCTCGTAGCAACCCCAGTCACCGCCGTCGGATGGCCCGTCGAACGCCGCGCAATCGCCGCCGCTCGCGGTGTAGGAAAAGACGACGGCTTTGCCTTCGTGAACGAACATTTCCGTCGGGCTGCCTTCGATCGAGATCGAGCTCTTCACACTCGACGACTGCGGCGGCCACGACTGCACGACCTCGAGCTCCGAGCCGTGGAGCAACCAGATGTGTTGACCGTCGGTCTTGACGATGTCCGCTTCGTCGACGCCCGCGACCTGAGTGTTCGTGTCCGAGTATCCGGAGGGGGGGCTCGCTTCGGGGGCGCCGAGGGAGCCACCGCCACCGCCGCCGCCACTTCCACTCGTCGGCATACCGCCGCCGTCGGCAAAGCTCCCGTCGTCGGCCCAAGGGCCGCCGTAGTAGTCCGGTCCCTGTGCAATGGCTTCGTCCGCTTGTTGGTCGACCTTGGCGATGGCGTCCTTTCGGATCATGTCGAGCAGGTCGGTGCAGCTCGCTGCGCGGCGGAGGCTTTCGCTCGTCTGCCCCGGCTCTTCGCCCACCATGGCGGAGCAGCCGATGGCGCCGCTCATTGCTGCCAGTGCCAAAATCCCGATCGTGTGTCGTTTGAAGGTTCGCATCGTAATTCTCCCCGGCTTGTGCCGTGCGCCGTTTGGCGGTGCCTCCCATTCAGCAAGGTCGATGCCAGTTTGGGCTCACGGCGGGGCGTGCCAACCTGTGCCACCACCGCGGATTACCGGGGTGTGGCCCGCCGCCCCCGTGACAGCGCCGCCGCGGTCCCGTGTCGAGCGCGCTTGCGGCGCTCTCGATCAGCCCAGAATCGTCAGCTTGTCGCGATGGCGCTTCTGGGCTTCGTTGTAGTCCGCCTGGGTGAGCCCCAGGGCCGCGGCCAAACGTCGAAGCTCAGTGACCTCTTCGGTGTCGACCTGGCCATCGGCGGCGGCGAGATCGACCAGCGCCTGCAGCACCTCGCGCCGGAGCTCACGGTCCCCGTGTTCTCGGAGGTAGCGCGTGTAGCGCTGAGATCGCGTCGACGAGATGGTCCACGCCTCCTGAACGAGCACTCCGACGATGGCGTCGACGGACCGCCGATCGAGGCCGTGGATGCGTTCCAGCTCGGCGCGGATCTGCGTGACTTCCTCCGCCGACACGTGGCGATCGGCACACGCCACGAGCGCGAGAAGACCCGCGATGGCGGTCACGATTTGGACGGTCTCCTCGTCGGCACCGTCGAGGTGGCTCGCTACGGTGTCGTGCAGCCGATCGGCCTTGGCGGAGGCGGGAGAGTCTTTTCGTCCGAACATCTCGACGGATGGGTGCTCAGCGCCCCGAGTCTTTCGAGTGTTCCGACAGTTTTTCGACCTCGGACTTCGCTTCGTCGAGCTCGGCGCGCGCGGCGCCGGCCTCGCGGTTTGCCGATGTGGCCTGCCCGATGATTTCCACCA
>JAJDAH010000107.1 GCA_029261965.1 Polyangiaceae bacterium | reverse complement strand
GGGCCGCGCCGCGAGCGCCGCGGAGCGAGTGGAAGCGAGAGCTCCGAAGGGCGCGCTGCGGCTCCAGACCGTCGTGGTGCCCCAAGAGGGCCCGCGGGCGACCCGAATGCTCTCGATCGGGCTGCCGGCCGAAGCCGCGCTGCCCGCGCCGGCGCCGGGCTCCGCTCTCGACGCGCGCTTCGAAGCAAACGGTCGGAGTTGGAGCGTGTCCGGATTCGTCGCGGGCATCGGCTCCGATCCCGAGAACCACATCGTGCTGGAAAACGAGACCGTCGCGCCACTTCACGCGCAAGTCGTCAAATACGGCGACGCCCTGTTTCTCCGCGATCTGGCGAGCCGAAGCGGGACGTGGGTCAACGGCGCTCCGCTCGCGAACGCGCACCGCCTGGGAGACGGCGACGAAGTCGTGGTCGGCAACGTTCAGCTCCTCTTTCGCTCTTCCGCGCTGGCGCGCACCGAAGCGCCGGCCGCAAAAAGCAACGTCCGGTCCCCGCGACTCGAGATGCGTTCGGGGTCAATGCTCGGCTTGTCCTTCGCCCTCGGGCACGGCCCGGTGTTGGTGGGGGGCGCCCCCGACGCGAGCATTCGCATCGACGAACTCAGCGTGGGGTGGCACCACGCCTCGGTTCGCGAATACGGGGGCCAGCATTACATCACCCAGCTCCCAGGCCCCCACCTCACTTACAAGGCCGGGACGGCACTCGCCGCGGGGCAAGAGATCGTCTTGGCGGAAGGGGAGGTCATCCGATTCGGCGACGTCGACGTGCTCTACACGACGACGCCGATGCGCGGGACCTTCGCGACCATGCTCAAACCCAAAGCCCAACTGCACGTCGACACCGGGAGCCAGGCGGGCGGAAGCGTGGCGGTTGGCGACGGGGTCGTCATTGGCAGCCAGAATGGATGCGCGCTTCAACTTCAAGATGCCGGCGTGCTGCCCACACACACCGAAGTCGTCGGTAGAGACGACGGGTTCTGGGTGCGGGATTTGTCCGGCGGCTCCACCTTCCTCCGCGGGTCGCCGCTGGGAACCGAGTTCCAGTCGTTTGCAGGAGGAGACGTGCTTCTTCTCGGCTCATCCGTGATGATTCGGCTCGAGGAGATACCGTGAGCGACTACTACGCGCGACTCAAGAAGAGCGTGGAGTCGGACCAGATGAGCTGCATCGGGTGCAACGACTGCCTGCTCGCGTGTCCGCTGCCGCAGTCTCGCACCGTCACGATCGCCGAGCTGAACGCCGCGGTGTACCTTCCGGTGATCCAACAACAGAGCGTCTTCGACTTCGTGGCGTCGTGCACCCAGTGCCAGCAGTGCGTGCCGGTGTGTCCCGCGGACCTGAACCGCGCCGAGATGGTCCTCTTCAACAAGATGAAGGTCGAGGACACCGTACCGGACTACGAGCTCCAGCTTCAGGCTCGCAACGTGTCGATGCCCTCGGGCTGGACCCTCGACGGCCTGAGCGCGCTGCTCACCGACCTCGAGGTGTTTCGCGACGTCTCGGCCAAAGAGCTTCGCCGCTTGCTGCTCGCCGCCACCGTGCGCCTTCTTTTTCCCGGCGACGTGCTCTGCAACGAGGGCGGTTTCTACGAGCGGCTGTACATCGTGCTGTCGGGCGCCGTCGAGCAATCGACGACGGCGATCGGCGGCTCGCGGGTGCCGATTCTCACGCTCGGCCCAGGATCCTTCTTCGGCGAGATGGGCGTCATGACCGACGCGCCCGAGCCCTTCACCGTCACCGCGCTCGAACAAGCGATCGTGCTCGAAGTGCCAAAAGCCTCGGTCTTGCGGCTGATGGCGCAGGTGCCGGCATTCCAGAATCACGTGCAGAGCCTCTACGAGGAGCGAGCGATCTGGAGCTACGCCCTCGACCCGGGAGCCCTCGGCGCGTTGCCCGAAGCGGCAGTGCAGGAGCTGTTCGAGAGCGCGAGCCTCGAGCTCGTCAAGGCGGGCCACTACTTGTTCCGCGCCGGCGAGCCGCCGAAAGACGTTTTTCTGGTCCGCAGCGGCTTCGTACGGGCGGTGCAGGTCAGCGGCGGAGACTTACGGGTTCTCGTCTACTTTCGCGAAGGAGACGTCTTCGGCCAGCTCGCGCTGCTCGAAGGGCAAGACTACGCATACGCCGCCCAGGCTGCGAGCCGCACCGAGGTGATCCGCATCCCGAACGCGGTCATGCATCGGGTGCTCGCCCAGAACCCTCACGCGGTCGAGCCGCTTCGAGCCGCGGCTCACTTGGCGGAGGATCTGGCCCGCTCGGTGAGCGTCGGGGTCCGACCACTCGAAAAATCGCGTTCGGGCGCGTTCGGACCAACCGCCGAAGACCTTTCGGTCAGCGCGCTGGTCGAACAGGGTGTGGCCACCGGGCGCGATGTGCTCGTCGTCGACCAAAACCTCTGTACCAACTGCACCAATTGCATTTCGGCGTGCGAGCGACGCCACGGCTACAGCCGGCTCGAGCTCGAAGGCCTGATGGTCGGGCACTACCTTTTCCCGACCGCCTGCCGACATTGCGAGGACCCGGCCTGCCTCATGTGCAGCGTCAACGGGATCATTCGCCTGCAAACCGGCGAAATCCAGATCGTCGAAGACAACTGCATCGGGTGCGGCGCGTGCGCCGAACGTTGCCCCTACGACAACATCAACATGCACCCCGTGCACCGCCCGAAGCGTGGGTTCTTGTTCAGCCTGCTCGACCTTCTCGTCGGGAGCCACAACCGCGACGAAACGTTGGCGGAGCTCGACCCGAAAGCCCAGCGCATCGCCGTCAAGTGCGATTTGTGCGCGGACTACGATGACTACGCTTGCGTGACGGCGTGCCCGGTGGGGGCAGCGTTCCGAATCGATCCGGCGACGAGCTTGGAAGACGCCGCAGGAACGGGGCGATGAGCAGCCTGCTCAGTCGTCGGCTGCGATTCTTCGAACGGCAGTGGCCGTGGGCGCTCTGGACTCTCGCGACGGTGGGTTTCTTGCTCATCGTCGGAGTCGCCCTGGCGTCGGGAATGCTCGAGGGACTGAGCGCAAAGCTGTTCTATCGCGCCCTGCGTGGCTACACGCCCATCGGGGTTCTGCTCGGTTTGTCGAGTGTGACCTTGTTCCTCTTGGCGTTCCTCTACGTGCTGCGCAAGCGAACGCTTCAAGAGTCGATGCCGCTGCGCGGGACGATTATTATGTGGCTATCCGCCCACGTGTATCTAGGGACATTTGCTTTCATAACGGCGGTGGCTCACGCCGGGTTAGGGACGGTGAGCTGGCGCCA
>JAJDAH010000106.1 GCA_029261965.1 Polyangiaceae bacterium | reverse complement strand
TCGCGACTACGAGCCTTCCCGATTCGGTGACACAATGCGCTCCGCGGAGCCGCATGGCGCCGGTGTACCCGAAGTCTCCTACGAGCTTGCCGTCGGAAGCGAGAATCGGTAGCTGGACGGCTTCGTCGCCTTTCTCGAGCTCGAGCCGCTCGCCCGGGGGGTGGATCCGCGGCCGGTCACCTCGCCGAACGACCAACGTGGCGTAGGAGCTACGCATCTCGAGAGAAGCTTCCGGCCCGAAAGCAATGCCGTAGCGCGTGGCAGAAGTCGTGTGCCCGAGGCCGACGGCCGCAATGACACGATGCCGCTCCGCCGCATCGAGATCCCGTTTCATCGGGCGCGCGTCCGACACCTTCGGCTCGCCGGATCCTGCTCGAACGCGCCAGTCGACCCGGCCCGGGTCGAGGGTGGTGAAATCGATGGCCAGGTCTCCGATTTTCACCTGCCCACGGAAGATCCCCGGGAGCCAACCCGGGGGCGGTTGAACCCCCGTCGCCGGCTTCCAGCCGGCTTTCGATTTCCCGAACGCAGGCGTCGGATCCCGAAGCAGCACGTAGAAAAAATCCTTCGACGACCAATGGATGTACTTGTCCGCGGCGATGGTCATCTTCTCGTCCGCGAGCTTGAGCTGGAACTCCTTCTCCTCGATGTCGACGATGTCGGTGTGCACGAACCCACATTGCCGGGGGTTCATGTCGAGGTGCACGCCGTAGTCACAACCGGCCTGCCTAAGCGCCCGGCCGAGGGTCGGCCCGTCGAGCTCGTTGCCCCACGCGTAGTACAGATGCCCCGCCGGTGTGACGCACATCGCCGTGCGCTCCGTCATCATGCCCTTGCCCGCCAGCTGCCAACCCCACATGTAGCGGCCGGACGGATTGGCGACGCCATCCTCCACGAGCGGATCGAGGTTCTGTCGGAAAGAAACGATTTCGGCGGGAATACCGTCGATTTCCGGCCAGTTGCCGAGCCCCACCTCGTTGTCGTCGGTGAGAACCACCGTCGCCCCACCTTCGACGGGAGGAATGAGCACGCGACGATCGAGCATCATGCCGTACTTGCCGTGGGTCGTCTTGAACGCTCCATTGAACGTCGCAACGATTCGCGACCGAATTTCCGGGTCTTCCGGAAGGCGACCGCTGCCCGGCGGTCCCGTGAGCGGCTTGGGGTCTTCGAAGCCCGCCTGCATGCGAAGCTCGAGCTGCCTCATGTCCATGGCCACGAACACGACTTCCGAATACGGACGCTTCGGATCGGGCCGAATGAACGTTTGGTAGAAGTACGCATCCGGTTTTGCGTCGGACCCGAGCCCCGGCGCCGCCTTGATCCACGGCAGATCCACGGCTGCCCACTCACCTTCTCCCGCTTTGGTTTCCTTCCAGAGCGAGGGGATTGACGGCGGGGGCCAAGACGATTCGCCCGACTCGAGTGCGCTGGTGTCGAGAACCGCGGCGACGGGCTCGGCACCATCCTCTTTGAGCTCGTCCTCGGAGAACATTGCGTAGGTGTTCCGACGCACCAGATCGCGCGCCCCGAAAACGGTCTGCTCGATCCACGCGATCGCGTCCGGACCAATCTGCGACCGTACCGTATCGACTGCCCAGAGAATGAACGGCTTGGGGTGGTGCAAGAGCGGCGATACACGCGCCGCGTAGGCTTGCCCTCCATCGGCACCGCGAATGTCTCGACTCCTGATGTCGTAAACGAGGTTTCGCTTGGGATCGCCGAGGTCGACGTCGAGAGTCGGTTGCCGGTTGGGGCCGTCCAAAATGGTGAGCTTTGCTCGCGTCGCCGGCATCTCGAGCACGATGTCGGTGCGTCCCAAACCCGCGAGCGTGCCAGTGCGCTGGAAGGAAGTGATCGCGAGCAGCAGGCGATCGAGCCACCCCCCGCCGCGGTCCTCTTTTCGGATCCCCGCGATGTCGAGAACGCTGACCGCTTGAATGCGTCCAAACGCCACCGTGGCGTAGACGGCTCGTTCGTTCTTGATCTCGAGCGCTGCGTCGTCGCCGAGCGGTGTCTCGGTGATGTTGCGCGCGAGGCGCACGTCGATGGGTTTGCCGTCCACGGTCACGCGGACGTGCGCCCGGTACACATCGCGATTCGTGCTGTCGGGGGACCGCGCCAGAAACAACACCCGTCGGCCAATGAACGTCTCGGGAACGAGACCCGGGCTCGGCTCCCACGCGATGTCCTCCGGATCCACCTGGCCGCCGACGGCGTGACCGAGAATTTCGGCGAGACCCTCGACGGTGCGCGGCGGCGGACTCGGTGAGCAGGCGTGCACCGCGGCGCCGATGGTGGCCGCGGCCGCGATGGCGCGTGATCGCTCCCTGAGGAATGCCCGCAAGCTCTTCATCAGGCTTACTGCTGCGTGTAGCGAGATGATGTGCGTCGCGCAAGGCCGGGCCGAGCGGCGGTGCCTGCCCCGCCCTTTTTTCGAGTCGTGGGGTGAGGTGCGGCGGCGCCCCCACCGTGTTACGCCAAGGCCTCACGTGGCGAAGAGCAACCTCGCCGTGCGCCTGATGACCGCGGCGGTCGTCGCACCGCTGCTGCTCGCGATCATGTTTTTCGCCCCGCCGTGGGGCTGGTACGTGGTCGTGGTCGTCGCGACCATCATCGGCTCGACAGAGCTCTTCCTGCTCAGCCATCCCGGCGACCGCGTCGCCCAAAGCGTCGGCGTGGCTTCCGCCGTCGGTGTTTCGCTCGTCGTGTACTTCCGCACGACGGACGCCCGCGCCTTGCTCACCATGGTGTTCGTCGTGTGTGTGGTCGGCGGGTTGATGCCACTCTGGCGGCTCGGTGAAATCAAGACCGCCGCCGGGCGCATCGCGGGCGGTATCGCCGGCCCGCTCTACATCGGCGGCCTGCTCACGACGATCGGCCTGTTGAGGCGCGACCTCGGCGACGAGGGACCCCACTACGTCGTTCTGACCCTGCTGATCGCCTGGTGGGGCGACACCGGCGGCTACTTCTTCGGGCGCTTCCTCGGAAAGACCAAGCTCTACGAAGCGATCAGCCCGAAAAAGACGCGCGAGGGTTTTTTCGGTTCCATCGTGGGCTCGCTCATCGGCGCGGCAGTGGCGTGTCTGTGGTTCCTGCCGACTCTACCCCTCGCCCACGGCCTCGCTCTGGCGCTCGTCGGCGGCGCGCTCGGCCAGTTCGGCGACCTCGTGGAGTCCCTGTTGAAACGCTCGACCGGCATCAAGGACACCGGGAAAATAGTCCCCGGTCATGGCGGCATCCTCGACCGCCTGGACGCCGTGTTCATCACGAGCCCCGTCGTCTACCTGTATGCAATATGGTTCGGGCCGGCGAGCTGAGGCGTTTCTCGGGCCTACCCGCCACCTCCTTGGGCGTCCGACCCGTCGACTTGGCGCGCGGCGTCACGACCCCTGGGATGTATCAGGTTGGGCCGCCGGCCTCCCGTTGAGCTAGCTTCCCGGCATGTCTCAAGCCCCCGTCTTGAAGTCGAGCCCCACCGCCTCCTCCCACGCCCCCGGAGTGGGCGACGACTTCGAATTCGTCGAAGTCATCCGCGGCTACCTCAACGAAGCCGCCGAGCTCGTCGACATCCCCGGCTACGTGCGCGAAATTCTCGGCCAGCCGAAAAACGAAATCATCGTGAACTTCCCGGTGAAGATGGACGATGGCGAATACCGACTGTTCAAGGGCTACCGCATCCAGCACTCGAACATTCTCGGCCCATACAAGGGCGGGCTCCGTTTCCACGAGACCGCGTCGCTCGACGACTTCAAGGCTCTCGCGGCGCTCATGACTTGGAAGTGCTCGCTGATGAATCTCCCGCTCGGCGGCGGCAAGGGCGGCATCAAGTTCAATCCGCGTGACCATTCTCGCCGGGAGCTGCAACGAATCACACGGCGCTTCATCCACGCCCTCGGCTCGAACATCGGCCCCGACTACGACATTCCCGCCCCCGACATGGGGACCAACGCGCAAACGATGGCGTGGGCCATGGACACGTACATGAACACGGTCGGCATGGTCAGCAAGCAGGCCACCGCCGGCGTCGTCACCGGTAAACCAGTAACGAGCGGCGGGACCGAAGGCCGCGTCAAAGCCACTGGCCAAGGCGTCGTACACTGCATTCGCGAATGGGCGGAGCGTTCACGATTCGATCTCAAGGGAAAGAAGTTGATCGTTCAGGGGTACGGCAACGTCGGGTCCCACACCGCGGTTTTGTTGTCCCACCTGGGCGTATCGCTCGTCGGCGTGGGAGACCACACCGGCTACCTGTACAACGCCGAGGGGTTCAACTCGTACCGCATGCAGGAGTACGTGGCCGAGCACGGCTCGATCAGCGGCTACCCGAACGGCGAGCGGATTGAGCGAGAAGACTTCTTCGCCATCGCCGCGGACCTGTTCGTGCCTGCCGCACTCGAGGCGCAGATCGACCAAACCGAAGCCCGCGCGCTACAAGTCAAGCTCGTCGCCGAAGGCGCCAACGGCCCGTGCACACCCAGCGGAGAAAAGATCCTCCTCGAACGAGGCATCGACATCATTCCCGACGTCATCGCCAACGCCGGTGGTGTGACCGTGAGCTATTACGAGTGGGTCCAGAATCGGAATAGCGAGAAATGGACCGCGGAGGACATCGACGAACGACTCGAGTTGGCGATGAAAACCGCGTACCAGAACATGATGGATTTCGCCGAAGCCAACGGCTGCTCGTATCGAATCGCTTGCTACGGTGTGGCACTCCAGCGATTGGCGAGGGTGTACTCGGAGCGCGAAATCTTCCCGTAGGGGGTCGGATTTCGCGCGCCCCGCCGGTCCCGGGGTGCTATTTTCAGTCGGTATGATCCGGTCGACCCCTCCGCCGGATTTCCGCTACGTCGGACTCGAGCCCGGCCCTTCGCCGGCAGCGGTGAAAGCCATCAGCACCGGTGCAGGTGCGGCGGTCTTCGGAGCGGGCATCGCGGTCGGCGGCGTGGACGCCGCGTCACTGGGCGTATCGTCGGCTCTCGGAGCGTTCACCTGGTGGACGACGGCTCGGCGAATGCAGCCGCGGCAACCTGCCGCGACACCGCGCTCGATGGCCATCGTGCCTTGGGGAGTGCTCGTGCACGGCGAAGAGCAAGCTCGCGTGTTGCGGTGGGCCGCCGTGCAAGGAATCGACGTGGACTTCGTGCACGAGATGGATCACGCCACACCGACGACACGCTGGAGCATCGTCACGGTCGATACCGGCGGTGAGCGCTATGGTGGTCGTGTGCCGGGCACCGCGTCCCTCGAGCGTCTGCAGGTTCACCTCGAGAGCTACGCGAGCGAAGCATCGAGCACGGTCGCTCTCGACGTCGACGGGCGCGTCGCGGCGGACGAGGTCGGCCTTCAACCGGTGTTCGAACAGGTGCTCGCCGAGGCGAGGCGGTTGCTACACACTGGTGAAATCGCCGAGCGGCTCACCATGGTGGCGTCGGGCTATCGACAAGCGCCGGCTCCGACGCCACAAACGGTGGCCGAGCTGCGCCTCCTATTGCAGGGGAGCATGGATACTACGGCGGATCCGCGACCGCTCGCCGCGGTCATTGCGGCAGAGCTGGAAGCTACGGATTTGCTGAGCGACACAGCGAAGCTCGCCACTTCTCCTCACCCTCTCGTCGCGGCTGTGTCGCGCGCAGCGGCGCTCAAGCTGGGCGGAAACGTTCGGCAGATCGGGGCCGTCACGGAAGTTTCGGAATTTTTACCCGAAAGGGACCTCGAGCAAATCGAAACCTGGCAGCATGAAGCCCGCCCGAGTTGGACTCCGCTCCGATCCTCGGGCCGGCGCAACATGCCCCGCGCGGCAACCGCCTGACGGGCCTCCCCCGATCCGTGCCGAACGCGCGCTTCATTCCGAGGCGACCCCTCTGGGGACCGAGCCTCGTCGGCTTCGCGCTCGCCGGACTCTGGACAGGCCCCGCCGCTGGGTTCGAATCAGAAGTCCGCACCCGAGTCGCCGCTCAGTTCTACGGATTGTCGGGCCCGTTCGGAGACCGCGACATTCTGCGGCGGCGATACACGCACACGTTGTCGCTCGGTCTGTACGAGCTGGCCGGCGGCGAGCGACCGGGCCAACCGAGGCTCGACGCTCGGGTCAGATTGCGCCTCGACGGAGATCTCGGCCAGAGCGGGGCCGAGCGAAATCCGGAGACCGAAGACCGTTTCGTTCCGGAGCTCCGAGAAGCCCCCATCGATCTCATGTACGGCTACGTGGAGGGTCGAAACTACCTCGGTGGCGCCCTCGGATTTCGGCTCGGGCGGCAGTACGTCACCGACGCGCTCGGCTGGTGGTCGTTCGACGGCGGACTCGTGCAAGTCACGACGCCTCTGTACTTTCGCCTCGTCGGTTACGGCGGCTTCGAGCAACGGGGAGGTTTGCCACTACTGTCGACCGACCGGTTCGAGGCAGACGGTGTGTACCGCGGGGAGCGCTTCGGGCTCGAGCCGACCCAGTACCCCGAGTATCTCGATCAAGACGAGCTGGCGCCGGCCTACGGCTTCGGCATCGAAAGCTCGGGCATCCCCCTCGTGCACGCGAGCCTCGGGTATCGGCGCGTCATCAACCGCGACGTGGTGGCGACCGTGCCGTTCGTCGACGATTCCGGCCGAATCGCCACATTCGGCGACAATCGCACGTCGACAGAAAGAATCGGATCGACGGCGAGAGTAGAGCACGCGGATGTCGGATCGGTGGGTGGCTCGACCGTCTACGACATTTTCGTGCAAAAGCTGAGCCAGTACGACGCGAACGTGGACTGGTATGCCACGCCCTGGCTGACGGTCGGCGCGGGCTACGAGTACTACCTGCCGACGTTCGACGCCGATTCGATTTGGAACTGGTTTTCGCACAACGGGATGTCGACGGCCGAGGGACGCGTGAGCGCTCGATTCACGCGCCGCACCGACGCGGCACTCACCGGTGGCGTCCGCTTCTACGCGACCGATGGCGACCCCTCGGATTTTCCGTCGACCGAAAACCCCGTTCCCGCCGACGCGGCGAATCAGCGAAGCGCGGATCGCGTTTTCGACCACTTCGGCACCGTCGCCGGCAACTACCGATGGGGCGACGGGAGCGTCGGTTTACGAGCGATGGGCGAGAAAGGCGGCCGAGGGCATCGCGGCGGTGGCGACGTGACGCTCGTCAAACTGTTCGACGACGAACGATACGACTCCAAGGTCATCGTGTCCGTGTACGACTGGAGCGACGGCCTCCGCCCGGACCGGGACGCGACGAGCTTTTCCTACGTGCTCGGCGGCGGCGTTTCGCCGCGCACCTTGTTCTCGCAGGTGCGGTTCGGCGCCGAGTGGGAGCACACCACCAATCGCCTCGTCGGGCAGCGATATCGGGTACTCGCCACCCTCGCCATCGAGGTGTCGAAGTGAACGCCGAGAGGGGCGCCGCCGTGCTGCTTGTCGCGTGCGTCGCCGCCGTCGCGGTCGCTCTCGCTGGCACCACCGAGCGAGCTCACGCCGAAGAAGCCACCGCCCAGGCCCCGGACAAGACGGTCGGAGCCCCGTTGGTGCACGGGCTCGCCCCGATGCCGGGAGGTGCACCGGTTCCGCAGGCGTATCGGCCGCCCGGCTCGTATGCCGGCGATCGAGGACCGAGCCACGTGATTTTTCCCGCGCAAAAGCTGACCATCCGTTTCAATCACAAGCGCCACGTGCGTGAGCTCGGCATGAGCTGCGTGACTTGCCACGACCAGGCCAAAACGAGTCGCAAGAGCTCAGACTCGTTGTTGCCGCCCGCCAAACGTTGCGACGGTTGCCACCTCACCGACCATCGAGATCTCGACGCAGTCACGGGCGCCCCGGGCGAGCTGATTGCGCAGTGCCGCTTTTGCCACGTGGGCTACCAGCCGGAGCATGGCAACCGAGTCGCGAGGCAAGTGGTCCCGAAACCCAATCTTCGGTTCAATCACGCCGTGCACGCGGCAAGGAACATCGCTTGCCAGCAGTGTCACGGCACCGTGCAAAACTTGGAGCTCGCCACCCGCGACCAGCTGCCCCGGATGCGCCGCTGCCTCGACTGCCACGACAAACCCGAAGCCGCGCGCGGCGAAGCCAAGTCGGCGTGCACCACGTGCCACCTCTCGGAAGCCGACGGCGTGATGAAAACGAGCTTCGCGACCGGCCGGCTCGAACCACCCTCGTGGCTCCGCAACGCCGGTCACGACGCGGATTGGCTCGAGCGCCACAAACGGGTGGCGGCAGACGACAGCCAGCTCTGCGCCAACTGCCACCACGAGGACGAGTGCGTCGACTGTCACGACGGACGAGTGCGGCCCCGCAACGTGCACCCCAACGACTGGATCTCGATGCACGCGGTGGCGGCACGGCAGAACAACCCCTCGTGCACGAGCTGCCACCAAATCCAGTCGTTTTGCGTGAGCTGTCACCAGCGCGTTGGGGTGACGCTCTCGGGCCCCACGTCGAATCTCGCTGGGCGCGGCCAGTTTCACCCCCCAAAATCCGAGTGGACCGACCCCCCGCGCACGCGGTCGCACCACGCTTGGGAAGCCCAGCGAAACCTGAACGCCTGCGTCAGCTGCCACGTCGAGCGCGACTGCGCCGTGTGTCACGCCACCGCCGCCGTCGGGGGCCGCGGGGGGCGGATCGGCGGCTCGATCGGTCAGGGCTCCAACCCCCACCCGGCAGGATTCCGTGCCCGGTGCCGAACGGCGCTCCGGAAAAACGCCCGCCCCTGCCTCGTCTGCCACGACCCCCAGGATTCGAAGCTCGCCGAGTGCCGATGACGTGAAAGCCCAGAAAAAACATAGGCCTTCGCCCGACCTGAAAACGCCGCGACCGTCGCTAATCCCCTTGCGCGACCGTTCGCCGGGCGAGTATAGCCATGGGTCCAAGCGCTCTTATGGCGAGGAGGCTCACGGTGAACGAGCTGGTCCGATTCCTTCTTCAAAATATCTACGTCGACTTCCAGGGAGACATCACCGTGGAGAAGGTGCGCGAGTACCTCCGCGAGGAGGACAGCCGGGAAGCACGTCAGCTTTTGTCGAAGATCATCGAGGAGAAGGGCGTGGACGACATGCTCATCACCCTGGCGGACTGCTTGAAGGAGCACATTGGATCCGGCGTGACGCCCGAAGTCGTGCGCGACCAGCTGCAGACTTATTCCGAGAGCTGAGCCGAGGAATCGAGCAGGGGCGACCCGTCAGGCGGGGAGTGCTGCTCTGGGCGACGATGCTGGCGCTGCCCGCGCTCGGTTGCGACCGAGGAACCGCGGCATTCCAGGAAATCTCGGCGCCCGACGTATCGCTGATCGCGACGCACCCCGTCGATGGCGCGGGGTTCGAGTGCGACGGGACTTCCGACGAGTGCGGAGTTCCACGAAACACGAAAATCGAGCTGCGCTTCGACCGCTTTCTGCTCCCCGAGGCGGTGAGCCGGCAGGGGGTGCGCGTGTTCACGGGCTCGGCGGACGACGCGCTATTCCTCACGCCGACCTACGACGTCGTCGAGCGCGTCATCTCGTACCAGCCCGTAAATCCCCTCGAACCGGGGGTCGTTTACACGGTCGAGGTCGTCGCACCGAACGACGCTGATTCGAGCGGTTTGAGGGCGTTCGACGGCGCGCCTCTCGGCGAAGCCGGCCTACCGCTTCGATTCGGCTTCCGAACGCGCCGAGAAGCGCCACCCGACGAGCCGGCGGCCCCGGCGCCGCCCACTTGCGACGAGATCGCCGCCATCTTGACTGCAGCGTGCGGCTCCGTGGGTTGTCACAGCACGACCGATCTCCCGGAGTCCGACTGCGGACCGGGGCGGGCGAACGACGGCGACGGGTGCGTCGGAGTCCCGCGAATGGGCCTCCGTCTCGACTCGGTCGACGGCATCGAGCAGACCCTGCTCGGAAAAGTGGCGCGTCAGACCGAAACCGGGAGTCGCGTTGGTCAGCCCCTCGCCAGCCCGGGGCGCTTCGGCACGCAGATGCCCCTAATCGACCCGGGCAATCCATCCTCGAGCTACGTCATGTACAAGCTCCTGACGAACGAGCTGGTGTCCGAGACGGAAGATCCGTGCGAATCCGATCATTCGGTCGCGTCGAGCGCGCCGGACGAGCCGCCGGTGTGCCGTCCCGCCCGTGGGGAAAACGATCGGCTGCGAGAATGGTTCGTTCGTCTCGACCCGATGCCGCGTAGTCGGCCGCGCCTCAGTCGCAGCGTCCTCCGGCGCCTCGAGCGCTGGATATCCGCCCTGGACAGCCCGGATCCCAGGGCGCGCTGCTCCGCCCCGACGGCCCCGTGAGCCCGCTCGTTCGCGCAGCGAATGTCATCTAAGTTGGCAGTTGAGGACATTTCACCGTTTTTTCTGTATGTTCGTACTTCCAGGTAGTGTCACCCAAGTTGCCAAAGGCGAGTCCGAACCCGGGCTGGAAGTACCGGCCGCTCCGTCGAGTGGGCGGAGGATCCTCGTCCGAGGTCTGGGAGGCCCGAACCGGAGAGGGCACGATCGTCGCGCTCAAGGTGGGTCGCCACCTTTCCGAGCGGACGCGCCTGGCGAACGAAGCCGAGCGCCTGGTTTGGGTCGACAGCCCGCGGCTGCCGGCCGTGCTGGATGCGGGATTCGTGCCGGAGCAAGAGGCGGAGGGCCCTGCCGCGGCAATGCCCTACGTCGCGCTCGCTTGGGCGCCGGGTACGGCAATCGACAGCCAAGCGCCGAGCGAGCAAACCGCGCTCCGTGTCGCCCGCGACGTCGCCGGTGCTCTCGCAGATTTGCACGAATTGGGTTCGACCCATGGTGACGTCAAACCAGCCAACGTCGTCGTGCACGACGCGACAGCCCGACTCGTGGACCTCGGGCTCGGCGGCGATACGGCGGGCGCCACACCACGAGGCGGCACGCCGCGCTACCTCGCACCCGAGGTCAGCTCGCTGGTCCGCGGCGGCGACGGACGTGCGCGGGACATGTGGGCGCTCGGCTTGACCCTCGCCGAGGTCGCCGACCGGAGCAACTCGACGAACGACGCCGCCCGCGTGCTCGAGTGGGCGAGCGCTCGACACGACGCCCTCGGTGCCATCGTGCGCGCGCTCCTGAGCCCGACGCCCGCATCGCGTCCGACGGCCGAGTGGGTCAGGCGCCGGGCACTGTCCGCGCTCGGCGAAAGCGATGACGAAGAGCACACCGCCGATCGAAACGTCCGTCGCGTCAAACGCGCCTACCTCGCGACCCGGCGCGCCGAGATCCTCTCCGCAGCCAGACGCTCGAGAGGCCGAGTGAAGGTCGAGGGTACCGCGGGCCAATGGCTGGAGGAGTCCATCGCCATCGCCGGGCGCATCGCAAAGCTCAGAGGAGCGACGCTCGACGAGGAGCGCTACGAACTGGGACCCATGCGCGAGCTCGATCGTGCTCGGTGGTTGGTCGGCTTGGTCGGCGCAACCGCCGCATCGTGGCCAACCTTCGATCTCGACGCCGAAGAGGCCGCCGTGGACAGCGCCCTGGCGGACCGTTTACTCGAGCTCGCCCGGGCGCGTGAACCCATCACCTTGGCCGACATCACGGCACGCCACCCCAATCCCGCGACGCGTTGCCCCGAGACGGCGGTCGAGCTCGCGCTCGCCCTGGGCGCCGGCGCCGCGTCGTCGGAAGTCATCGACGCGGCCGAGCGCGCCGTTCGACGCGATGATGCGGAACCGGCCCTTGCCATCGCGCTCGGTCGAGCGCTCAGACTGCGCGGCGAGCTGGGCCGCGCCCTCGCGGTGCTCGACGAGGTCGACTCGGTCGAAGCACGGCTCGAAGCCGCGGAAGCGGCGCGACGCGCTGGAGACGAGGCGCGGGCCGAAGAGCTGCTCGACATCGAGCTCGGCGCCGAGGTCTCGCCGAGCATGCGCGCTCGGGCATGCGGAACCCGGAGCCGGTTGCTGCTCGACCGCGGGCGCGCCGAACCGGCTCTGGCCCTCGCCCGCGACGCCCCCGAAACCGCGGCCAGCCTCGAGAGCGCGACTCTCGCCGAGCTCGCCCTCGGCAACCGGCGCGAGGCCCGGGTCACCTTGGAGCGGGCATGCGCGCTCGCCGTCAACGACGAGCAGCGCGCTCGCCTCGACGCCGTCGCCGGAACCGTCGCGCACGCCGATGGAGATCCGGAGCTCGCGATGCGCCGATTCGAGAGCGCGGCCGAGCACGCCGCACGCGCTGGCGCGGTTCTGGAGGAAGCCACCTACCTGACAGGCCTGGCGGCCGCCGCGTCCGATCTCGGAGGCCTCGGCGTCGCGCTCGACGCCGCGCGCCGGTCCACGCTGTTGTTCGAGCACCTCGGCCGGCCGGCAGAAGCTGCCCGCGCCATGCTCAACCGCGCCACGGTGTTCGCGATCGTCGGTGTGGAGAGCGAAACGGTCGACGCCGCCAACGATGCGATCGCCCGTGCTCGGGCGGCGGGAGACGGGGTTTGCGAGGCCTATGCCCACTTGGCCATCTCGGACGCGCGAACCGCGGACAAGAACGCTCTGGACCACGCGGAACGTGCCCGAACGTTGCTCGAACCGTGTGGGTCGGGCGAGCGCCTCTTCGCCGAAGCACGGCTCTTGCGGCGCGGCGGCGTCGTCGACGTCGCCGAAGGGGACCGCGTCGGCCGGGACACGGCGACCCCGACAGCGGCGCGGCTCGACTGGTGGCGTGCGCGGGCCGTGCGTGCGGCGCTTCCGAGCGCGGAGTCGCGCACGGACGAAATCATCGCGCAACTGACGGCAATGGCGTCGGCTACCGCGCCGGTGGGCAGCAAAGGACCGGCCATGGCGAGTGGCGCCGAGCTCGCCGCGAACCTCGGCGACGGGGAGTCCGCTCGGCGGCTGGCGGTCGCTGCCGGCGAAGCTGCCCGCGAGCTCGTACGCCGCTGCCCGGAGTACTTGCAGGCTCGCCTGTCGGCCCTCGACTGGGTGACCGGACCTTCCCCATCGCGCGAGTCGGCGGTGAGCATCGAGCAGATCGCGCAGATCGACACGCTCGTTCGCGCTCTGGGTTCGAGCGATCGGCTGAAACCATTGCTCGATCAGGTCCTCGACGCCCTCGTGCTGTGGACTGGCGTCGAACGAGGCCTGCTCCTTTTGCGGGCTCCGGGCGGGCGCCTGGTGCCCCGGGCGGCGCGCAACCTCTCTCGGGACGACCTCGTCGGTGCGCAACGCGATCTCAGCCACTCGCTCGCCGAGCGGGCCCTCGACGCCGGACAACCCGTCGTCGCCGTGGACGCCGCCGGCGAGCTCCCGGAGGTGCACGCGAGCGTGCACGAGCTGAAGCTTCGCAGCGTGCTCGCGGTCCCACTTCAAGCGCGCGGAGAATCTTTGGGTGTCGTCTACCTCGACGACCGAGTCCGGCGCGGAGCCTTCGGCCCCCGCGAGCTCGGTTGGGTGCGGCTCGTGGCGTCGATCGCGGCGATCGCCATCGTAGAGGCTCGAGACCGCCTGCTTCTGCGTCGCGCGGCTCGTCGAGCCGTACGCGCCGAGCGTCGAGTGGCCGACGTCCTGGCCACCCGCGAGGCGCAGCTCGATCTCGCTCAGCGCGAGCTCGCCCGAGCGCGCGACGGCAGAGAGACTCGCTTCTCCTACGAGAAGATCATCGGCAAGAGCGCGGCAGTCGCAAAAATGCTGCAAGTGGTGGACCGCGTCACCGTCGCGGACGTGCCCGTCCTGCTGCAGGGCGAGTCCGGCAGCGGCAAGGAGTTGATCGCTCGAGCGATCCACAACAACGGCCCCCGACAAGAGCAGCCGTTCGTGGCGGAGAACTGCTCGGCGATCCCCGAGGGCCTGCTGGAATCGACGCTGTTCGGCCACGTGCGTGGAGCGTTCACCGGCGCGGCGCGCCCGAGAGCCGGGCTCTTCGAAGTGGCCGACCAAGGCACGCTGTTCCTCGACGAAATCGCCGAGATGAGCCTGGGCATGCAGAGCAAGCTCTTGCGAGTGCTCGAAGACGGCGCGATTCGGCCAGTGGGTTCCGAACGTGAGCGCCAAGTAGACGTGCGTGTCGTCGGCGCGACGCACCGCAACCTCGAAGAGATGGTCGAACAAAAGACTTTCCGCGAGGACCTGTTCTACCGACTCAACGTCATCTCGATTCGAATCCCACCCTTGCGCGAACGCATCGACGACATTCCACTTCTGGTGCAGCACTTCCTCGCGGAGTACGGCGACGGGTTGAAGAAGGTCTCGCCCGTAGCGATGAACGCGCTCCGCTCGTTCGCCTGGCCCGGCAACGTGCGGCAGCTCGAAAACGAGATCCGTCGCGCGCTCGTGCTCTCGGACGGAGTCATCGAACGCGAGCACTTGAGCCCCAGCGTCACCGACGGCAACGACGGCAGCGCCCCCGACGGTCTGAACGTGCGAGGGCGGGTGGACCGGCTCGAAGTGGAGCTGCTTCAGACCGCGTTGGCACGCACCGGCGGCAATCAGACCCGAGCAGCGGAACTCCTGGGAGTTTCTCGTTTCGGCCTACAGAAGATGATGAAGCGGCTGAAAATCGCGCCGACGAGCGCGCGGGGTGGACGTCGGAGCGGCGGGCGGGTAGCTCGATCGCGATGAAAACGAAGGCCGCTCGCCCGGCGGGGCCCGTCCTCAAGTGGGCGGGGGGCAAGCGGCGCCTCGTGCCCGACATCCTCCGGCGCCTGCCGGAGCAGATCGACACGTACTACGAGCCCTTCGTCGGAGGCGGCGCTGTTTTCTTTTCGCTGGCCAGCCAAGGTCGGTTCCGCCGCGCAGTGCTGAGCGACCGCAACGAGGAGCTCGTGCGGTTGTACAAGACGATCCAGGCGCGGGTGGGCGATGTGCTCGCCGTCCTCGAACGGTACGAGCATTGCGAAAAATTCTACTACGAGCTCCGCGACCGCGACCCGACGAAGCTCGACGCCCCCGAGCGAGCCGCACGGCTCATCTACTTGAACAAAACTGGATACAACGGCCTCTACCGGGTCAACCGTTCCGGAAAGTTCAACGTGCCTTTCGGTCGCTACAAAAAACCCAAGTACTACGACCCCGAAGGCCTCGAAGCCGCCGCTCGCGCGCTTCAAACGAGCAAGATCGTCCGCATCGTCAAGAGCGACTTCGAAAAAGCTTGCGACAAGGCCGGACCGGGCGACGCGGTGTACTTCGATCCGCCCTACGTCCCCGTTTCGAAGACCGCGAGCTTCACCGCTTACGATAGCGAGGAGTTCGGCGAGGAAGGCCACCGACGGCTGGCGCGTGTCTTCGGCAGCCTCGCCGAGCGCGGCGTGCACGTCTTGCTGTCGAACTCGGACACGCCGCAGACCCGAAAGCTCTACGAGAACTGGCAAGTCGCCGGCGTGAAAGTCACCCGTCCCATCAACTCGAACGCCTCGAAGCGTGGTGCCATCAGTGAGCTTCTCGTCATGGGCGTCGAAAAAAGGTCAGCCCCGAAACGACGGGCGACCGCGCGCTGACGCGAGCGCCAATAGCAGCACCACCACGAGATACCCGAGCCCGCCAGGAGCGGAGCCCGGCGCCTGGCGGCAACCCGACCGCTGAACCTCGGTCTGCCCGAGCTCTGCTTCTTGCGCGACGTCTCCGCCGGTGCCGGACGAACCCGTCGGGCGGGGGGACTCCCATGGGGGCCGCGGCGAGCTACCGGGCGGCGCGTCCGCGGTTGCTTCGTCCGCGGGTCGCGCTGCATCCGCGGGCATACGCTCGACAGCGGCGTCGAGCACCGCTCCAGCTTCGAATCCGGCGTCCGGCGACGGACACACGTTGGGGCTTCGGAGGGAAGCGCCCTGCTCGTCGAGCACGAACGCGCCGTCACACCAGATGTTGACGTCGTCTGGCCCGTCGGAGGGGGGCGATTCCTTGACGAGCTCGAACAGGTCGACGCCCGGGTCGGAGTAGCACTCATTCGGATCGCCACGCCACGCCACGACCGCGCTCACGCCGCCTTCGGTGTCCAGGAATCGAAGCGCATCGGGACCGTTCTGAAGCCACCCGTCTTTTCCTGGGTCGACGTCGCAGTCGCTGGTGCAAATTGTGACGTAGCCGTCGTCGGGAACGACGACGGCGTCGAGCTCCAACGCCAGAACGACGTCGCCGCAGCGTGCGCCGGCAACGCCATTGATGTGTTCGAGCGAAGCCAGCCCACAATCGGCCAGCGTCGCTCCGGACCCGTGCGGGCTCGAAACGCCGAGCTCGACGAGCTCCGCGTCGTCACTTCCCGGATCGTCGTAGCTGACTTTGGTGAGCTCGACGCTACATCCGCCGTCGGCACCGACCGTTACGGCGGAAACCCTCGCGCCGGCTCGAGAAGGCGCTCGAGCGGTGCACGCTGGTAGCGCCGAAGACACGATGGCAATGATCAGCGGTGCCCAACGTAGGCGGCCGCAGCCCTGATAGCTCTTCATACTATGCTCCGGTGGTGATTCGCCCCCCCTCATCGGCATCGGACTCCCGCGAGTTGCTATGAAACCGATCCCTGCGACGATTTTTGTTTTCCACCTGGGCACGTCTGCTTGTGCGGCGCCCGCCGCCGAGCCACCCGCGGTCGCGACCCGAGCCGAAACCGCACCCACCGGATCCGCCGCGGAGCCGAGCGAGCAACCACCGTGTGCGCCGGACAAATTCATCAGCACTCGGGAGCGAGACGACTGGCAAAAACCCGCGGACGTCCTGCGCGAGCTCGACCTCCGAGCTGGGGAGACGATCGTCGATCTCGGCTCGGGCTCGGGCTACTTCACGCTCCGCATCGCTCGCTCGCTGCGGACGAGTCGAGTCATCGCGGTCGACATCGACGAGAACATGCATTGCTGGTCTCGGCATCGCGCGAAAGCCGAAGGCCTCGGCAATATCGAGCACGTGCTGGCCGCCCCCGACGACCCACACATCGAGGGTCCGGTCGATCTGGTACTCGTCGTCGACACGTACCACCACATCGAGGATCGCATCGCGTACTTCACTCGACTCGCCGGCCAGTTGTCCGCTCAGGGTCGCGTGGCGATCGTCGATTTTCGGCTCGGCGACCACGGAGTCGGTCCGCCCGACGCCCACAAGGTGCCCCGAAGCGCCACCGAAAAGGAGATGCGCGAAGCCGGCTACCAGCTCTGCAAGAGCTACGACGGCCTCAGCTATCAGTACATGCTGGTGTTCGCGCGGAGCTGTTGAGCGCTCAGCTCGCCCCTTCGGGCTTCGAGCTCTCGAGCGGCGATGGGTCGTCCACGTCGCAAACGCCCTCGCGCTTCGGAACGATTCGCCAGGGCGGAAGCGCCGGAAGCGGGGGCGGATCGTCCCCGCAACCAGGGTCCGCGGCGTCGGCCTTTCGGTCGAAGTCGTTGTCGACACCGTCGGTGCATGACGTCGACGAGCTCTTGGATTCAGGGTCCGGCCGCCCGACGAGCCACTGGTCGCCGAGGCTGTTCCAGAGCTTGTCGAAGAACTTTTCGTACTGCGCCCCGTAGCGCTCGCCGACGACGATGATCGTATTCTCGTCGTTACCAAACTCACCGGCGGTCGTGAAGTTCATCGAACCGGTGATCACGGTGCGCCCGTCCACCGCGGCCGACTTCATGTGCATTTTTCCGCCCCAGGTCTCGATCTTCACTGGGATCGAAGCGGCGCGCAGCAACTCGTGCTTCGTGTAGCCGTTCTTGGCGGCAGTGGCGTCGATGATGACGCGCACCTTCACCCCTCGCCGGTGTGCCGCGATCAAGTCGGCCGTGATGCCTTTGTGGGTGAGGAAAAACACGCCGACGTCGATCCGCTTCTTCGCGCCGCGAAGGATTCGTCGAACGTGGTCGCTGATCGGCCGATCTTGAGGCGAAAATAACACGTGGAGCTTGGCGTCCCCCACGCGCACCTCCATCGGCGGGCGCGACTCTTTCAGCCCGTGGTACCGGCCGCTTTCGTACATCTGCTCGAACTCTTCGGTGTACCAGCGAGCGACCCGCTTCGAATCGACCAGGGTGATGAGGTTCGCGTTATAGCCGCCGGTGCCCGAGTCACTGACGTTCGTCGAGCCGGTCCAAACCCAGCGCTCGTCCACGACAAAAAACTTGTTGTGCATGATGCTGCCCTCTTCGCCGAGGGCCTCGCGGCTCGCATGCGCAGCAACGACGCACCGGTCGCCGAGATCGTAGGTCAGGCACTGAAGCGGCCCGGCGAACCCGAGGGGACGCCGGCAGGTCGCCCGGCTCTCGAAGGGCTGGTTCTGCTCGGCGATCTTCTTGTCGGCTTCGTAGTCGCTTCGAACGTCGCCGACGGCTGCCACGAGCTTTTCAGTGCTCGAATAGTAATTTCTTCCTTCAATGTCGCGATCGACGACGCCGCGGATTTTCACCCCACGGGTCTTGGCCGCCTTCAGCGCGTCTAGCAATCGAGTCTGGTTGCGCATCCCGTACACGGCGAAGTCGATCGATGTCGCTGCGCCCTCGATCAGGCCGAGCAACGACGTGCAGAGCTCCGAGGCGCATTCGTCTTTGGGGGCTGTCGTCCCGGTGGGGTCGTGCAGAATCAATCGAACGCTGCCGGGGTCTTCGGCCACCTCTGCCGGGCCATGCGGATGCGCCGACGCGCCACCGCACCCGACAACGAAAACCGCCGCGAACATCGGCACGACCCGCGTGGCGATTGTCCGCAGGAGGGGCGACCGCGAGCTCAAAACCGTTGTTCCACTTCTATCCGACCCCAGTGCTCCGGGTTCGGGTCGCGATCGGCCGTGCTGGCGCGGTCATCGAGCACGTGCAGCACGTCGTAGCGCCCGCGGAGCTTGAGCCCCGAATCGAAACGGTAGGCAACGTCCAGGTAGTACCAGAGTGACTGCTCGAGCCGGTCCTTGTTCTCGATGTCCTCCTCGACGTACCGCAATCGAGCGCGGATCCGCAGCGGATCGACCGGGTTCGCGCTCGCCAGGACGAACGTCGAGCGGTCTTTTCGGAACTTGTCGTCGAACTCGGCCGCGCCGTCGTCGATCCACTGGTGCTCGTATTGGAGCTGAACCGAAAACCTCTTCGAAGGGGCTACCCGCAGGCGTGGCGCAACCTCGATTTTCTCGCCGCCGCAGGGGATGGGCTCGCCGCGCTCGTCGAACTCCACCGAAACCTCGAAGCACTCGGTTCGCTCGAACGTGCCGAGATTCTTGTTCTGGTAGGCAATCCAGAGACCGGGTCGGAGCTCATCGGTCACGTCCACGTCGTTGCGAACGGAGCTGAGACTCTTGAGCTCGCTCTCCGAGAGCTCCGTCCACAGGTCGGACGATGCGCGGAGTCGCCAACGCTCCGCAACGAGTCCCGTATAGCGCACGCGCCCGCCGGCCTCGTCGCGAGCGCGGTTACCGTCGAACTCGTCCGGCGCCGAAACCGCCCTGGCGTATGGGTTGGCGAAATCCTCGTCGTAGCGACGACCGACGAGCTCGATCTCGTTCTGCTTCCAGGTGGCGGTGCCTCTGGCGATCGCACCGAGACCGCCCCCTCCCCCGAGCTGTCCATCGAAGCTCTGCGCCACCTCGACGCCGATGTCCAACCAGTCCTGCCCCCAAGCGGCGTGGGGGCCCACCGCGCCCGAACGGCCACCCAAACGCCGCGACGGACAAAACGGACAATACACAACGGATGCCCCGG
>JAJDAH010000105.1 GCA_029261965.1 Polyangiaceae bacterium | reverse complement strand
GGTTCCCGCCCCGGCATTTCCGCCGGTACCCGCCCCAGCATTGCCGCCGGTTCCCGCGCTCCCACCGGTTCCCGCTCCGGCATTACCGCCGGTTCCCGCGCCAGCATTGCCGCCGGTTCCCGCGCCAGCATTGCCGCCGGTTCCCACGCCACCCGTGCCAGCACCACCAGCCGCCCCGCCCGTACCGGCGCCGCCGCCGCCGCTGCCGCCGCTCGACGCGCCGCCAGTCGACATTCCTCCACTGCCGCCCGTCGAAGCACCGCTCGCGCCCCCGGCCGCCGCAGCGTCACCACTCGTTCCGCCACTGCCGAAGATGTCGTCTCCGTCGGATCCTCCGCAAGCCGGCGCGAGCGTCGCGGCGGCCACGGAAAGCAAGAACAAGCCGGTGATCTGTTTGCGAGCCATCGTGTCTTCCTTTCGGAGTGACCGACGAGCGCGAAGCGCCCCATCCCGGCGAGCACCTACCGCGTTTGGGCGGGAGGCGCCAGTGCGGCGCTCAGGGTCCGTCAGCCGAGCGAGCCGATCGCCGCCATGACCTCTTCAGCGTGCCCCGTGGGATTCACCTTGGGAAACACCCTCCCCACCTTGCCGGTCTTGTCGATGATGAAAGTCACACGTTTGGCGTAGCCGCTCTTGATCGGCACGCCGTACGCCTTGGCGATCTTCTCGTCCTCGTCGGGCAGCAACAAGAACGGGAGCTCGTACTTTTCAGCGAAAGCCTTGTGTGACGCGTTGTCGTCGGTCGAGACGCCGAGCACGACGGTGTCTGCCTTCTTGAACCCCTCCCAGGAATCCCGGATGCCCTTGGCTTCTATCGTACAGCCTGGCGTGTCGTCCTTCGGATAGAAGTAGAGCACCACGGTCTTGCCACGAAGCTCGGCGAGCTTGATGGTTTCGCCGTTGTGAGCCTCCGCTTCGAAATCGGGTGCGGGCTCACCGACCTTCGCGAGGTTCAGCTCCGGGGCGGGCTCGGGCGCCTTCGCCGTAGCGCTAGGAGCCGAACTCTTGGCGGGTTCGGCGGTGGTTTTGGTCTCCGCAACAGCGTCCGGCTTCTTGTCACAAGCGGCGACGAGAAGAACGAACGAAAGGAATGCAAACCGGGACATCGGTACCTCCAAAGGGCTTGGGCGCCGAATGAACCACGAGCGCAGGGGCGAGTCCACGGCGCGGGCGCAAGTCGGCTCGATGCCGCGGCCCGGCAGCGCGACTCAGCGGGGGCGGCGAGAGCCGGCTGACCGACCGGTCGCGCCGATCGGCGCCGCGACATCGCGACGCCGCACCACGGCGTCGATCACCGACCGGAGCTCGGCGACGGCCACCGGTTTGCTCAGCACCGGCGTCATCAACGCCGCGAGGAAAGCCGCGTCCTCCACCGACGGCGCTCCACCACTCAAGAACACGACGCGCGAGGCGAGTTGGGGATGGTGCGCGAGTAGCCAGTTGTACAGGGATAGCCCGTCTTCGCCGGGCATCGAAAAGTCACAAATGATGACGTCGAAGTGCGCGCCATCTTCGAAGATGCCTCGCGCTTGTTCTCCGCTCTCCGCAGACACGACGGCGTAGTGATCCTTCAACAGCCGGGCGAAGGCACGAAGCACGGCATCGTCGTCGTCGATCAGGAGCACCCGCGGACGGGCGGACCTGATGCGAATCTCCGAGCTACCGTCCGCCATCTCGCTAGTATTCCATCCATCGTCGGGAGAAGCTACCAGGGCTTCGAGAGGATTTACTGAATCCCGTACTCGCGAAGCCGTCTATAGAAAGTCCGACGAGGAAGCCCGATGAGCTCGGCGGCTTTCACTCGATTCCAGTTGCACGTTTGCAGCGCACGTAGAATCTGCTCGCGCTCCTCGTTTCGATGCTGGCTCAGCGTGCTCTTGGGGACACGGTGACTCGACGGTTCCGAACGAGTCTGCCGGGTTTTGGGGGGTCCGGAGGCGGGTGGTCGGCTCGCGTAACCGTCCGGCATGTCGAAGTCGTCGATGTCGAGTTCGGCCTGATCACTCAGCACCCAGGCGTTCAACAATACGTGCTCGAGCTGTCGAACGTTCCCCGGCCAGTTGAACGCCGTCAGGCGGCGCATCCCGTCGCGCGTCACGGTCTTGCGCTCCCGCTTGTACTTCGCCGCGAAAATGCCGAGAAAGTGGTCGACCAACGGCGCGATGTCCTCGGTCCGCTCTCGCAACGCTGGCAACGCGACCTCGACGACGTGAATTCGATAGTAAAGGTCCTCGCGGAAGGTCTTTTCCTCCACCATTTTCGATAGGTCGCGGTTCGTCGCGAAGATGGTGTGAACGTCCACCGCTTCCTCTCGAGCCCCCCCCACCGGCCGGACCGTGCGCTCTTGAAGCACACGCAAAAGGCCAGCCTGCATCTTGTGAGGCATTTCCCCAATCTCGTCGAGAAGCAGGGTGCCACCTTGTCCCTCTCGAAAGAGACCCTTGCGCTCTCGATCGGCCCCGGTGAACGCACCCTTCACGTGACCGAACAGCTCGCTCTCGAGCAGGTGCTCGGGAATCGCGCCGCAGTTCACACCGAGAAACGCTTGGCTCCGCCGCTCCGCGGCTCGATGAATTGCTTGCGCGACGACTTCTTTGCCGGTTCCGCTCTCACCGGTGATCAGAACCGGAACGTCCGTGTCTTTGACGCGGTCGATCAACGCGTAGACCCGTCGCATGGCCGAGCTCATCCCGACGAGACCGTGGTAGCCGAAGTGGGCGTTGATCGTGTCCTGCGCGTCCCGGAGCTTGCGACGGGTCCGATTCAGCTTCGCCGTGCGATTGCTCAGCAGCTCGCGGAGTCGACCCTGCGCCTCTTCGAGTTCCGCGTTGGTCTTTTCGAGCTGCTCGGCCCGACGTACGTTCTCGCCGATGAGCTGGGCGTTGTGAATGGCTATCGCCACCTGGTCGGCGAAAGCTGCCAGCGTCGGTAGCTCTCGTTGAAAATTGACACCGGGTCGCACGCGGGTCTCCACGTAGAGCCCACCGATGGGCTGACCCGTCGGGGAAGTGATCGGCACGCACGCCACCGCTTTGAGCATCAGCTGATGAACCGACTGGAAGCTTCGGAGGCGTGAATCGTCCCCGGGGCTCGTGCTCGCGACGGGCTCGCCGCTATCGAGGACCTGACGCGCAATCGACCTCGAAAACTCCGCGCCGGCATCTTCCGCGCCCAGATACCTCGAGGTGTGCACGCTGAGCGTGGCATCCGGTTGCAGAAGCAAGACGAAGCCACGCTCCGCACCGAGCAAGCTGACGGCATAATCGGTGACCTTCGCCGTCAGTCGATCGAGATCGTGCTCCCCCGCGAGCACGCTGTTCACCTCGAGGATTCTTGCGAGCCGCTGCTCGAGTGGTGTCTCGAGCGAAAGTGGCGCGGTGTTCGACGTGCTGGACGCCCTAGAAACTAGTGGCGCCAGCGGGAACTGGGGCGCGAACTGGGTCGCTGCGCTCTCCACGTGGTTCTGCACACCCGCGCGAAGCGCCCTTCGTCGCGGATGATTCCAATAGACCTCGCGAAGGTCTCGAGGAAGTCGTGCACCGATTTCTTCGAGCACGGTGAGGGCCTCCTCGCGGTCCCGGCGCGCCGTCATCGTCTGCCCGGCCGCCTCTTCCAGCTCGGCGCGAGACTCGAGAGTTCGCCACACCCATTCGCGATGCTGTCCTTCGCGAGCGGCACCGAGAGCACGCTCGAGCTCCTCGCGGGCACGATCCTCATCCCCCGCGACCCACGTCACCCGTGCCGTTGCCAACAAAAGAAGCGGACGGTGCGCTGGGGCCTCGCCGAGCTCCTCGGTGGCGATTTCTATCTGACGGCGGGCCCTGGCGACGTCTCGAGGGGGTGCTCTCATCGACACCAACACGCCTTCGAGGCGAGCCTCGGCAGCGTCGACGCGTTGGCCAAGCGCCACGTACTCCGCCGCGCAGGCTTCGTAGAGCTCTCGCGCTCGCTCGAGCTCTTTTGTCCGTCCAGCAAGCTCCGCCTGCAAACCGGTGAGCTGCGCACGAGTGACCCGTGACAGACTCTCGCGTTCGTCATCGAGCGCCTCGATGCTCGAGCGCGCACGGCCCAGCCGTCCAAGGTAGAGGTCGGTGTTTGCGAGATTTAGCAACGCTTGGCGGACGGTGGAGAACCGACCGGCACGACGCCCCATATCGGCGGCGGCCTCGAAACCCTCGATCGAACGCGCGATGTCACCGCTGACCTTGAGCAGTCCCGCTCGGTTGAGCTGGGTCGTGGCGAGGGTGCTGGCATCGCTCGCACGTTCTGCCGCGTCGATGGCCTGGTCATACGCGGCCCTGGCCTCCTCGAAGCGGTCGTCACGTTGTAGCGCGAAACCCAAGGACCCGAGGGCTACCCCTTCGACCCGAGGCGAATTGCACTTCCGCGCGAGCTCGACGGCCGCCTCGAGCTCGCGGCGTGCTTCTTCCGGCTTGCCCAGGAGACTCAGGGCGAGCCCGATCACGGCGCGCGCTTCCGCGCCGATCTGGCCGGGCTCTTCGTCGATGGTCCGGAGCAGCTCGACGGCTTTGTCATACTCGCCGGTGAAGATGTGGACGCGCCCGTAGTAGAGCAACCACAGCTTGCCTTCTTGCAGGTCTCGGCGCGCTTCCGCCTCGGCTTCGACGCTCTTGAGCACGTCTAGCGTCGCCTGGGCGTTGCCCTGCCCGGCCTCGAGCCGAGCCCTCGCCGTAGCGACGACGAGGGGATCACCGCCGTCGACGGCGTCGAGAGCCGTGCGCGCATCGATGAAACGTCCCCGGTCCAAGTAGTACCCCGCCCGCTCGAGCGGATCGCTCGGAACCAACGACTCGCCGACGCTCTGCGCGCCGAGAATGCGATCGAGATCATCCTCCGAGGCCACAGCGGTCGTTGCGAGCTTCTCGACGAACTGGCGCAGCGCCCCCGGCCGACCCGCGCTAGCTCGAACGACTCGTTGCAACAGTCGCTCGGTGAGCGACGGCACGGTTCGCCGCACCAGCTCGATGCACGCGTGTTCGTCGAGCGGTGGGACAACGAAGCGCGCCGCGTCTCGTGCAAACGGCGCTGCACCTACGGTGACGACACGTGCGCCAGCGGAGACGGCGTCGGCGATTCTCTTCGACGACTCTTCGCCGAGGGACCCCGGATCGTCGACGAGCACCGCCACGCCCGAGAGCTCGGGATGACCGTCGAGTTCGGCCTCGACCGCGCTCTCGTCCTTGACGGAAGATTCGTCCACCCAAGCCAGGGGCCGCCCCTCGACCCCGAGAGACCAAGCGAGTCGGCGCAAGAGTGCGCTTCGTCCCGATCCCGAAGGACCGTCGATGACCAGCGCGCCACCCGGATCGAGCGCGGCCACGCGGTCGAGTAGCGCCGCTGCAGTCGAGTCGATGCCGACGATCGGCCAGACTACGCCGCCGTGCCGCCGATGATCGGTGAGCTTGGCTGCATGACGAAGCGCGACAGCAAATTCGTCCGCGGAGGGAAACCGTTCGGCGGGAGCTTCACACGTCGCCCGTTCGGTAACGGCCCGAAGCTCCTTCTCGAGCGCCCGAGACACCTTTTCCCTGGTCTTGTTGACCGCGTCGCTCAGCGCCACACCCAACGCGTACACTTCCGCCCGCACGGTGAGCGGCTTGCCCTCGAACAATTCCGGCGCGGCGTACTTGGGAGTCAGCCCCTCGGCCTTGGTTCCCTCTTCTTGCCACATCGCGGCCAACCCGAGGTCGACCAGCGTTCCCGAGCCGTCCTCTTGGACGATGATGTTGGCTGGTTTGATGTCGCCGTGAAGAAACCCCGCCCGATGAAGAACCGTGACTTGCTCGGCGGCGGTTGCCAACGCTTCGAGCGTGCCCGAGAGGTCGGAGCCCTCCTCGATCACGTCTTCGAGGCTGCGTCCTTCGACGAGCTCGCGCACGAGAAATGGCCGACGGCTTTCCGGCAGACGTCCGAACCGGATGACCCGCGGCACCCCCAGCCCCTCGAGCCCGCTGAGTGCCACAGCTTCCCGCACGAGCGCCGCCATCTCGTGCTCGGTCGCATCGGCGGCGAGCACCTTCAGAGCGAAGCGCTCACCGCTCGGACGTTCACGAACCGCCCAAACTTCGCCACCGCCACCTTTTCCGAGCCGCTCGAGCGGCTCGAATCGTCGCGGCAGCTTGAGCTCGTGTTTGGAGCCCGTCAAAGCCCGTAATCCGCCCCGAGCCCGAAGAAAAACCCGGTCGTCCCGAATCCGAATTCGAAACGTCCGACGAAGTTTTCGTGCGGTTTGAAGCGCAGACCAATTTGCGCCATCAACCACGGAAAGATCACCGGGACGCTTCCCCCACCAAGCCAGTTCGGCTCGGTGTAGTCGCCGTAGTGGTCGTTTCCGGGGCCACAGAAACCCGGAGCGGGATTGCCTGGTCCGACACATTCGACCCACTCGCGCTTCGGTTGATTCGGGTCTCCCGTCGGAGGAAACGCTTGAATGCGGTGCAAATCACCGAAAGGGAAACCGATACCGACGCCGAGACCGTAGATGAAGCCGAGCTCGCTGGTGACCTGGCGCGTCCACATGAAGTCCGTCGTCAGAAGGACCATCTTGAGCTCGCTCCGAACGATTTCCCAAGCCTCGACGGGATCGTCTTTCGCCTTGAACGGCGTGCGCTTCATCTTGTAGCCGGCGAACCAAAACCCAAAGTTGTACTCGTGACCGTCTTCGCGAATCGCGAACTCGGGGCCACCGGCACTGTTGAACACCGTTCGGCCACCGGAGCCGAAAATGCTCATGAAGAACTTGGGAACGATGATCCCGCGGTACCTCGCGCCGACGAACAGGTACTTCTCGCCGGGCAACTCGACGACCGAGCCCGCCCCTTTGTCGGGGGCGTCTTCGTCAGCCTCCTCGTTCTCCTCTTCGCTTTCGCCTTCGTCGCCCTCTGCCTCGTCCTCGTCTTCGTCTTCGTCTTCGTCTGCTTCCTCGTCGTCGACGTCTTCCTCCTCCAGATCGACCTCTTCCTCCTCGACGTCGTCGGACTCGGGCTGGGCAAAGGCGGCTGGGGGCCCCGCGATGAGCATGAGCAGCCATGCGGCCCCGGCGAACGTCGTGATCCTCATCGCTTACCTCCCGCGCTCCCCGGCGTCCGCGGTGTGCCAACCACGCTGCGCCGCGCCGGATTGTGCCATGGCACTGTGCCAAATCGCAAAGACACTGGATTTTCCGCGCTTCGGCGGCACTGTGCTTACCGAACCGTTTGCTTTTTCAGATCACTGCACCTAGGTTCAGCGCCCAAGCGGACGAATGATCCTGCACAGTTTGATAGTCGAGCAGTCGGTCGACGGCGACGACAAGGACCACTTCGTCAAGCAGATTGTCTTGGCGCGAGGGCCGGCTCCAATTGCCTTGGTGCGCAAGCGCCTCGCGACGATCCCCCGGGGTGGTACGGCGCTCGAGGCGCTCGACCCCGAAGAGTGTGCCAACCCGACCCGCGGGGTGGTGCTGCTCATCCACGGTTACGGCCAGAATCGCTACGCTTTTCATCTGCCCGCGCGCAGCATGTGCAATCAGCTCGCTCGTGCCGGGTTCGATGTCTACAACATCGATCTGCGTGGACGCGGCCGCAGCGGACACCTCGGCGCGGCAAAGGCCACCGGGCCACTCGACTTCGTTCGCGAGGACGTGCCCACGGCACTCGACGAGATCCGCCGCTCGAGTGGTGACGTCCCGGTGTTCCTGCTCGGCCATTCGCTCGGTGGCGTCGTCGCCTACGCCGTCGCCGCCGACCATCCCGACCGAGTCGCCGGGGTAGTCACTCTCGGATCGCCGTACCACTTCACGCGTGGTTCGCTGCTGCTTGCCGGGGTGGCTGAGGCTTTCTTGATGCTCGACCGCGCTGTCGAGATCCCGAACGTCGCGCTCCCGCTACGCATGTACGGCACGCTCGTGCGAGCGGGCCAGCGAGTGTTCGACAGCCGACTCTACCCCGTTCCAATCCGTGGCTTTCGGCGCGGCGCCATGGAGACCGAAGTCCTCCGGCAACACATGGCCCTGGCCATGGATCACGCCTCGGTATCGACCATGCGCGCGATGTTCACGTGGGCATCGGAGTTGCGGCGCAACGCGGGCGACCGAGAACAGGGTCTTTTCGGATACGCCGGGGCCTTCGAGAAACTCGACACGCCGCTGCTCATCATTAGCGGCAAGTTCGACGATCTCGCGCCGCCCGCCTCGGTAGCCCCGGCGTTCAAACGCT
The DNA here is from genome assembly GCA_029261965.1 of Polyangiaceae bacterium. Lineage (GTDB taxonomy): Bacteria > Myxococcota_A > Polyangia > Polyangiales > Polyangiaceae > JAJDAH01. The sequence continues at coordinate 101,076 of JAJDAH010000105.1, read as the reverse complement.
CGATGTCGAACGACAAGACCTATCGCGAGCTGCCTTTCGGGCACATCGACTTGTTGGTCGGACGCGAGGCGCCACTTTTGACCTGGCCTCTCATCGAGGAATGGCTAGTCAAGCGGACGGGCGACGCCAATCGCCACGAAGCTGCCTGAGCGGTCGCGTCAGGCGTCGACTTGCTTCTTCAGCCGGGCAACTTCGTCCTGAAGCTGCTTGACCTGGCGTTTGAGGTCTTTGGCGTCCTGAGCCGTCGCGAGCTTCATCGACTTGGCAAAACGTTCAGATTGTTCAGTCGTGAAGGTGTTCACCTTCCCCGGGACCTGAACCACCGTCATCATCGCCTTCATGAACTGCTCGTTCTGCATGAGCTTCAACACGCGTGGATCGCTCATGAGCTGAAGGCTCTTCTTCTTGACCTCGTCCTTGATGCTCATTGGAGCCCTGCTTACGCGCACGGAGTCGCCGCTGCAAGACGCGATTGTCCGCTATCGGGGAGGGGTAGGCGGCTGCCGTGGCGTTCGCGCAGCGAAGTCGCTATCCTGGCGCGGTGCGTCCCGTCGTCTTCCTCCAGCTGCTCGTCGTCGCCGCGCTTTCGACCGCCTGTGCCACGTCGGTCCATCGAGGAAGCGATCTCTACAAGCAGGAACGCTATGTGGAAGCGGCGGAAGTCTTCGCCAACACCGAGCAGCAACTCGCGACGGCGACTCCCGTTGCGCGCGCAAAGTATGCAGTCTTCCGAGGGTTGACCTTGCTCGAGCTCGGCGACTACGCCGGCGCCTATCAGTGGATGCAGCGCGCCTACGAGGTCGAGCGGCGGCACCCCGGCGTGCTTTCGGCCGCACGACGTGGTCGCCTCGACCAAGGGTGGGCTGCGGTGGGAGCACGCCGAGAACCCGGCCCCGATCCCGTGGTGCGCCAGACGGCGGAGCCCACCGAGCCGGGCCAGGGCAATCTTCCGCTGCCCGGCGCAGGCGACTCCCGGCGCTCGCTCGTCGAGTAATTGAGCATTCAGAATCGCGAGGCTTGCCTCAGGCTTGCTGGCGTGTATCGTCTCGTCCAGAAATCATGTGGGAAACCAGCGGCATCTTTCAGCTCGTCGTGATCGTCTCGATCCTGCTCTCCGCCATTTTGATCATTCCGATGTTGATGCTGCTGAGCGCTCCCTCGGGTGGCCCGGACGTCGACGACGCCAATTGACCGCTGCCGCGGCGGCAGTGCTCAGCCGCCGGTATCGCCGCGCGCGAAGATTGACGCAACGTAGTTGAGAACGTCCGTCGCGCTGACTTCGTTGTATCCGAAGTAGCGCATGAGGCGACTCTTGATGATGTCGATCTTCTCCTGGGTCTCTTTGTCGACGACCGCGCTGACCAAAGTCTTGAGCTTGATACTGTCCTTCTGATCTTCGAACAGCTTCTGCTCGAGCGCCCGACGTAGTCGGTCGTTGCTCTGCCAGTCGAACTTCTTGCCCTCCACTGCCTTGGCACCGATGAAGTTCATGATCTCCCGCCGGAAGTCGTCCTTTCGATTCTCCGGAATTTCGATCTTCTCTTCGATCGACCGCATCAGCCGTTCGTCCGGCTCCTCGTCCTGGCCGGTGTACTTGTTCTTGACCTTTTCCTTGAGCGTGTAGGCCTTGATGTTGTCGATGTAGTTCGCCGCGAGCTTGTTGATTGCCTCCTCGTCGGCGCTGATCGCCCGCTGCACCTCGTTCTTGACGATCTCCTCGTACTCGCGCTTCACCATCCCGATAATCTCGCGATAGCGCTTTTTCTCTTCTTCGTTGGTGATCAGCGAATGGTTCTGCAAACCCTTCTCTAGCTCGTTGAGCACCATGAAAGGATTGATCGTGCCCTCCCCTCGGTCGCTCACGAGCGCGTTGCTGATCTTGTCCTGCACGTAGCGCGGGCTGATGCCCTCCATACCCTCCCGCTTGGTCTCCTTGCGGAGCTCCTTCACGGTGTCCTGGGTATAACCGGGAAGAACCTTGCCGTCGTAGAGCTTCATCTTCTGGATGAGCTGAAGATTGTGCTTCTTCGGGTCCTCCAGCCGAGTCAGCACGGCCCACATCGCGGCGACTTCCAACGTGTGCGGTGCAATGTGCTTGCCGCGAACGCGATCCTGATTGAAGTCCTTTTCGTAAATCTTGATCTCGTCGGACAGTCGCGTGATGTACGGGATGTCGATCTTGATCGTGCGGTCCCTCAACGCCTCCATGAATTCGTTGTTGAGTAGCCGTTTGTACTCCGCTTCGTTGGTGTGCCCGACGATCACTTCGTCGATGTCGGTTTGAGCGAACTTCTTCGGCTTGATCTTGTGCTCCTGGGAGGCACCGAGCAGATCATAGAGGAATGCCACGTCGAGCTTCAGTACCTCCACGAACTCGACGATTCCGCGGTTGGCGATGTTGAACTCGCCGTCGAAGTTGAAAGCGCGCGGGTCGGAGTCCGAACCGTACTCCGCGATTTTTCGATAGTTGATGTCGCCGGTGAGCTCGGTCGAGTCTTGATTCTTCTCGTCCTTGGGCTGAAATGTCCCGACGCCAATGCGGTCCTTCTCGCTCAGAATGAGCCGATTCACTCGTACGTGCTCGTTGGCGACTTTGCCCCAATCACCGCCGTGTTTGTGCAGTAACTCCTTGAAGATGAATCGACTCGCGGGGTCGAGATCGCCCTGGACGTTGACCTTGAACTGCTCGTTCGAGAGACCGACTTTCTCGATGACTCTTTCGCGCCATTCGGCAGGAATGATTCGCAGCGGGTCTTCGTGCATCGGCGAGTCGAACTCGTCTTCGTTGCTCGTGGTCAGCCCCATGCCCTTGAGGTTCACCCACTTGAACGTGTAGAGCGCACCGTCCGGAGTTCGCGAGTACGCCTCGAAGCCCTTCTTGAGCAGGCGGACGATGGTGGATTTGCTCGACCCGACCGGTCCGTGGAGCAAGATGACGCGCTTCTCCGGACCGTATCCCTCGGACGCCGCTTTGAGCACGTTCATGAGCCGCATCAACGGAATGTCGAGCCCGTAGATGGCGTCCTTGCCACCGTCGATCTCGTCACGAAAAAAATTGTAGCGAACGAGGCGCTTCTTGTTGTCGATGTACTCTTCGGTGCCGTAGGAGATCACCATGTCGTACATCCGCTGGAACGCGTTGCGCGTGACTTGCGGACGCCCGCGGATGATCTGCAAGTAGTCCTCGAAGCTCCCCTCCCAAGCGAGATCGCGGTACAGGTCGTAGTCCTGCATCTCGGCGATCACGCTGACCATGCTGCTCCCGCCGTTATTCTTGCCCTCGGTCTGAGCTTCGCTCATTAGCTTCGTCTCCGATCTCGTTCGAAGATAGCACGGCGACGCGATGGCCTCAGTATCCTCGCCCCGCTAGCAACGCCTGCTACGGGACCGCGAACGTAGCCATTCCGTCGAGGACCACGCTCCAAGCCGTTTTCCTGCCGCCGTCGGCGTGGCGAACGCCGAACGAGCAGCGCGCCGCGATGGCGAGCGGATCACCCGGAGCACCCAACGCCGACGCTTCGCCGCCGCATACCTCTGGGTGTGCATCGTGCAATCCGTTGATGCTCACGAACGGGAACTGCTCTCGCCGAGCGAGCAACGCCTGGAACAATCCGTCGAAGAACACGCGCTGCTGGTCCTCGGAGCTACCGGTCTCCGCGGCGCTCGGATAGCCGACTTCCTGCAAGACCACGGTACGAGTCCCAGCGTCGTCCGAAAGGGCGACAGCGAGTTCGTCGAGATCGTTCGCCGCCCCGGATGGGTGTCGAGCCTCGAAGCTCTCTTCGAGCGGGTAGTACGTCGCGATAGCGATGTCCGATGCATCGATGAGCTCCAAAACCTCGGGGATCGTCTTTTGGACAATCGATGCGACCGTCACCGTCACTCCCACTTGGGTGCCCATCGGGCGGTTGGGGTGATTGCGCGCGTAGTCCAAGGTTCGATTGACGAACGCGACGAACGCGCCCCGCTCGGAATCCGTCAGCGTATCGAGGTAGCGATCTATCTCGGTGCCGACGCTCAAGTAGGCCAACTCGGACCCGAACGTGCCATAGGTCTTGTCGACCAGTGCTTGCATCGCCGTTTCGGTCACGTTCGCATCCCAAACCCCGTCGACGGCCCCGGGACGGGCATCCGCGGTTCGATCGACGACCCCAAGGGCGAACAGAATAGACCTTTCTTGGTCGCGGAAGACCGGCGCCAAGCTCGCGAATTGGTTCCAGACGGCGGCGCGCGGCTGAGTCCCGTCGACGAACAGCGAATCCCAACGACGCACGAACGAAACTCCCCGGGACCCGGCAGCCAGCACGTCGAGCACGGCATCCGTTTGGTCGACGGGAGTCGGACCCGCGTCTCCGCTCGACTTCGGCACGGGAACGAGGCCCACTCGCACCGACGAAAGCGGTCCTGTGCCGACATCCGCCGGGTCGGCATCGAGCGCCACCGCATCCCGTAGAGGCCCGTCCGACCGCCCGTCACGAAGCGCTCCGCCTTCGAGCGCCCGGGCGTCCGGCGAAACCGGAAACTCGGCTCGGGACGCGTCGCAAGCGAGCGACAAGAACGCCGCCGCGTGTACCGCCAGACACCAGTTTTTCGTCAGCATGAAAGGGGCGCGCCCGGCCGGGCGCGACAACACGAGCTTACAGCGAACCAGCGCCGACTGGCAGCGGGCGATTCACGGCTCTGTGGGGACCAAGTCCAGAGGATCGGACGGCGCACCGCGATGCACGACACCGTCCCCCGGCCAATAGATGAACCGCGGATCGAGCACGCCGTCGAGCCAAACCTCGATCCGTATGGGTTCTCCCGGGGCGGTGTCGAAAAAGAACCCATCCAGAGTGTCGTCGGTGAAAGTCTGAAGCGCCACGCCGCCAGTCGACGTGCCGTACACCGCGTCATCGACTTCCAGCCCGTCCGACTTGAACCCCGTGATGGCGGTGCTTCTCGTGACGGGGTCGGCCCCGTTCACGACCACATCCCATTGGCACGCAGATGCCGGATCGGTCGTGTCGCAGGCAACGAAGACGTGCCAGCGACCTTCGCCGAGGTATTCGATGAATGCGCCAGCCCCTTCGCCCGGCTCGGCATCGAGCACGACGCCGGTATCGATGTTCGCCTCGAATACTTCCACGTCGATGGGACCCGGTCCAACGACGACGTCGTGACCGTCGTTGTCCACGACGCACCCGCCGATGAGCGCGACGACTGACGACAATGCCAAGGCTCTTCTGTGCATCTCTTCCTCACTTCGCGCGGCGCGTCGAGCCGCCCCGGGGAGCAGAGTAGCGGCCCCGGCCCGACTTCTGAACCGTCCCACCCGAGCGGGAACGTGCCTTGGGCGGCGCCGACATCCGCCGCTTCGTCGACGGCTTCGACGAAGACTTGGGGGACATGCGCCGCGGCTTGGAGACCTTGCTCGGCGCCGTCGAGCGCGCGGCTGGCCGATACTGTTTCGATGACGAGCTCTTCTTCGTTTTCGACGCCTTGCGGGTCGATGGAGCCGTCGCTCGCGGCGCAGACGATTGCGGCCGCGTCGCCCGCCGGGCGGAGGAACTTCGAGGGGGCGCGCTTCGGCCTCGAACCGACGTTCCCCGAAGCGTTTTCGGCGAGCGGAGGCGCGGAGCGGGCGCGACGCTACGCGCGGATCCCGCCGGGCGGGCACGCGCGCTCGCTCCCATGGGTCGAGCACGCACCGAACGAGAGCCGGCGGTGGTCGGCCGCGGGCCGGCGGTCCGCCGAGTTTGACGCGGATTCGCCATCCGTACAGCGCGCGGGTCGGCGGCCACGCGACGCTTGGGAACCGCCCGCGGCGGAACACGAGCCACCCGCGTCGGCGGTGCGTGCCGGCCGTAGTGGGGCGGGGAGCGGTAGACCCGCGTGTGCCTGGCTACACGATGCACGTGATGGTGATCGTGAATGATGTGGTGATGCACGTGATAACTGAACAAGTACGGTGAAGGACAGAACACGTACGGATAGTAGGTCCGGTAGCTGATTCCGACGGCGACGCCGCCGTGCCAACCGTAGTCAGGCGGCATCGGCGCCCAGCCAACGTAGGTGTAGCTGCCAGTGGGCACCCGCCACACGACCCAGGCCGGCGCGTACTCCCGTCCGGGCACCCACGCCCAGCCATACTTCGGAACCCAGACCCATCGCCCGTAGTGGAATGTCGCCCATCCCCAGTCGTAGCCGCTCACCCAAATCCAGTCGCCGTCGGACGACAACGCCCAGCGACCGTTCGTCACGTAGGGGGCGAAGTCCTCGCCGACTTCCGCTTCGTTCGGAACCCACACCGTGCCGTAGCGCGGGTGGTCGACCCAAACGCCGTGCGGATCGAGCGTCGGCTTGAAGTCCGTGAGGGCCCGTGGGTCACGATTCTCGTAGCCACTCGGACCCTCTTGGGGGACAGCCGACTTCTCGACATCTGGGGAGTCGGCCTCCTCTTCGTCTTCGGTGTCCTCGTCGGGCGGGGCATCCTCGGCGGCCGCGTCGTCGTGCCAGTCGTCCCCGCCGTCGTCTTCCTGCGCGGCGGACGTCGCCACCACCAGAAACATCGCGCTCAGGAGCGCCGTGATGTGGGCGAAACGGCGGGGCATCGAGTTCATCATGAGGCGGGACCCTTCCCTGAGCAACCTTCGTACCGTTAGACGGGTTGACCCCTCATCGGCGCCAATCGCCCGCGGGTTGCGTGAAAAGTGACGCGATCTCGCGACCCTGGCCATTTCAGCCGAATGCGGGTCCACTCTTCTCCAGCGCTTGGGTCGGGACAGCACATGAACGCGCGATTGTAGCTGATTCGTCACGGTTCGGAGCCGATGCGGCTGGCGTATGCTCGCGCGAATGCTCGACTTCGACGAGGCGCTTCGGCTCGTGCTCGATGGAGTGCCGGTCGTTGGTAGCGAAAAGGTAGCTGGAGTGGACGCCTTCAGCCGCGTTCTCGCCGAGCGGCTCGACGCCTCGGAAAACCTGCCGGCGTTCGACTACAGCGCCATGGACGGCTACGCGGTCAGCACGTCGACCTTCTCCGGCGAGGGCCCATGGCAGCTTCCGGTGCGCGGGGAGAGCAAAACCGGCATGCCGGCGCCTCTTCTCGACGCGGGTGCCGCCTGCAGAATTTTCACGGGTGCGCCGATGCCCGAAGGGGCCAACTCGGTAGTGATGCAGGAAAACGTCGAACGCGCGGGTGACGTCGCCCGCTTCGAAGAAGCGCCCCAGACGGGCAGCCATGTGCGGCGAGCCGGCGAGGACGTGCGCGTCGGGCAGACGGTGCTCCTTTCGGGTACCCGACTCGGAGCGTTCCATCTCGGAGCCATCGCATCGCTCGACCGAGCGGATGTTCTCGTTGCAAAAAGGCCACGGGTCCGAATCATTTGCACCGGCGACGAACTCCGTCCGCCCGGAAGCCCGCGACGACCGGGCACGATCCCGGAATCCAACGGGGCCTCGATCGCGGCGATGGCCACCTTGGCCGGCGCCACTGCGGAGCGAGCGCCGCTCACGGCCGACGACCAGGAGGCCACGAGAAGGACTCTGGCCGATGCGCTCGGCAAGAGCGATTTGGTCGTCACGATCGGCGGCGTGAGCGTCGGGGACTACGACGTCGTCCGACCCGCACTCGAAGCGGCGGGCGCTGTCTTGGATTTCTGGAAGGTGCGCATCAAGCCCGGAAAACCGCTCGTGCTCGGGCACGCCGGCGATACCCGCGTACTCGGCCTTCCTGGCAACCCGGTGAGCGCACAGATCACCTTCGCTCTTTTTGGCATGCCACTACTCCGCGCCATGCAGGGGGACGAGAGCCCGGTCCCGCCCCGCGGCCGCGCGGTCCTCGAGAGCGGCATCGAGCAAAAGCCCGGGCGACTCGGTTTTTACCGCGCGCGGGTCGATGGGGACTCCGCGACTCCGCTGGATAACCAGTCATCGGGCTCGCCAATCAGCATGGCACTCGCCAACGCCCTCGTGCTCGTGCCGGCTGACTCGCACGGTTTGGCCGCTGGCGAGAGCGCCGAGATACTGCGGTTGAGCGAGCTGTGACCCCACCTCTCGTCGGGATCTTCGTCGGCGGCCGATCGACACGAATGGGCGGTCGCGCCAAAGGCCTGCTCGCGGCTCCCGACGGCACCGGCAATCTGGTCGAGCGACTCGCAAGAACCGCCAGGCGAGCCATGCCGGGCGCGGAGATACTGCTCGTCGGCGATACGAGCGAATACGAAGAGGTGCCCATCGCGTCTCTTACGGACGAGCCGGCGGGGATCGGCCCCCTCGGCGGGCTTTGTGCACTCCTCAGCGGCGCTTTGGATCGCCGAGTCGACGCCGTCGCTCTCGCCTGCGATCTCCCGCATGTCTCCGACGAGCTCCTCCAGAAGCTTGCGGGCGCGGCCCCGGGGGCACCGGCGGTCGCGCCGCGCCCCGATGGGATCTGGCAACCGCTTTTCGCCCGGTACTCGGCCGTGCCGTCGCTCGCCGCCGCCCTCGCCACCATCGATGCCGGCGAGCGTGCCCTTCACCGGGTGCTCGGCCGTGTCGATACGCACGTGCTCGACCTCGACGACGCCGAGCTCCGGACTCTCCGCGACTGGGATTGCCCAGAGGACCAAAAACGCGATGGCGTCCCGCCAAGAGAGACCTGAGAGCGGCGAGCGCTTGACGAAGGAGCGAACGGGCATATAGTTAACACCATGGTTAACTGTCCTGGTCCCCTCGATCGGGTGTTCAGCGCGCTCGCCGATCCGACACGCCGGGGAATGCTGGAGCGGTTGAGCCGCGGTGAATGCACGGTGACCGAGCTGGCCGAGCCGTACGACGTTTCGCTTCCGGCGATCTCGCGCCATCTGAAGGTTCTCGAGAAGAGCGGCTTGGTCGGCAGAACCGTCGACGGGCGGGTGCACCGGTGTCGCCTGCTGGTCGATGGCCTCGACGACGCTACCGATTGGATCGAAAGACACCGAGGGTTCTGGGAAGAGCAACTCCAGAGCCTTGCCGACTATCTCGACCAGAAACAACGCGAAGTTGGCCCACGAAAAAAGGAGAAAAGAAAGTGAGCGACGCTACGCACACGCTCAGGCTGAGCCGAAACTTCAAGGTGCCGCGCAGCTTGGTGTTCGACGCATTCACCCAAGTGGACCAAGTCACCAAGTGGTGGGGACCCAAAGGGTTCACGACACCCGAAGCGGAAATGGACGTGCGCGTGGGCGGCAAGTATCGCTTCGGCATGCAGTCTCCGGACGGAAATGTCATGCACGTTCGAGGCGAGTATCAGGTGATCGACGCGCCGAACAAGATCGCCTTCACTTGGGCTTGGGAAGAAGGCGACATGGCGGACATCGAAACTCTCGTCACCATCGAGCTACTGGACCGCGGCGGCTCGACCGAAGTGGTTTTGACTCACGAGCGATTCCGAGACGAAACCGCAAAGCGCTTGCACGGCGAAGGGTGGACCTCCTCGCTCGACTGCCTCGGGGAGGCGGTCGAGAACTGACCCGCCGGCTCAAGAGTGGTCATGGGCGACGCAGCGGGCGTCCTCCCAACCGACCCAATGAGGCCCGTCGGGACCGTGTTCCCGTTTCCAAATGGGGACACGGGCTTTGATCCGGTCGATGAGCGCGCGGCAGGCTCGGAACGCCTCACCCCGATGCGGCGCGCTCGCCACGCACACCACCGCCGCGTCGCCGATCTCGAGGCGCCCGATTCGGTGCAGAACGGCGAGCGAAACGTCCGAAATCTCGGATTCAATCTCGGTGGCGATGTTCTTCATTTCTTTGCCCGCCATCGAGGCATACGCCTCGTACTCGAGCAGCGTGACCGGCCGACCATCGTTGTGATCGCGCACGTTTCCAATGAAGACCGCGATGGCGCCAGCATCGCTTCTTTGAACGGCAGCGATGGCCTCGTCGACGGATAGAGCGGTCTCGCGAACTTCACACAATCGAGTCATGGGTTTTCATAGCTCCCGGAACGACCGCCCGACTTCGCGAGCAGCCGAATGGGGCCGACTCGCATGCCGCGGTCGAACGCTTTGAGCATGTCATAGACCGTCAAGGCCGCCGCACACGCTGCAGTCATGGCTTCCATCTCGACGCCGGTCCGATCGACGGCCTCGACGGTGGCCTCGATCCGCACGGATTTCCTCTCCTCGTCGAGCTCCAGCCTCACTCCGGCATGGGTCAGTGCCACCGGGTGGCACAGGGGCACGATGTCGCTCGTGCGTTTCGCGGCTTGAATTCCTGCGAGGCGCGCGGTGCCGAGCACGTCGCCTTTCGGTGCGTCCGCGCGCACTAGCCGGGCAAACGCTTCGTCGTTCATGTCCACTCGCGCCTCGGCGACCGCGCGACGCTCGGTAACGGGTTTTCGACCAACGCCGACCATTCGCACTCCGCCGTCAGGCGCCAGATGCGTAGACGTGGCGGTGGCGCCGACGATTTCGTCGTACGCCGCATCGAGGCGCTCTGGTTTTCCGCGCGAAGCGACCTTGTGCAAGGTGTACCGGTCGAGCGCCGACAGAGACGCCCAAAGCGCGTCGGGGATTCGTCGCTCGTCACCAAGCGCGCTCTGCACGGCCGTCGGCACGTGGTCCGAAGGCGGACTCTCGATGGCATCGAAGGGTTCCGTCGGCGGGTTCGCTCCCCGGACGGCGCGCTTGACGGCCTCGACGTCGACGATGGCCGCCGCGCCCGCCGATGCAATGGCGCGCCGAGCCGGTAGCTCGAGTGTTTTCCACCCCGCCAGCGACACTTTGAGCCCGGCGCGATCGAGCGCGCGGCGCGCGGCCATGGGCACGAGATCGAGGCCCGAAGGGTCGACCTCGTCAAAGCGATAGAACGTCACGCAGCGAGCCTATCACCGAGCGCCGCTTGAGGGAGGCGCCCCCGCGCGTTACACCTACCGTGTCAATGAGCTCGCGAGCGACGGACCGGCTGGCGCGCCCGATGAGCGATCTGCGCATCTCGGTCACCGACCGCTGCAACTTTCGGTGCCGCTACTGCATGCCGCGCGAAGAGTTCGGTGCTGACCACCGCTTCCTGCCGAAGACTGAGCTGTTGACGTTCGAGGAGATCTCACGAGTAGCTCGCACCATGAGCACCTTGGGGGTCCGAAAAGTGCGAATCACCGGTGGCGAGCCGCTCTTGCGCGCCGAGCTTCCAAAACTGGTCGCCATGCTGGCCGAGATTCCAGACCTCGACATTGCCCTCACGACGAACGGCTCACGACTCGGCGCGCTGGCGGCGAAGCTCGCCGACGCCGGTCTCGGTCGCGTCACGGTCAGCCTCGACTCGCTCGACCCGGCGGTTTTCCGCCGAATGAACGACACCGACGTGCACGTCGACACCGTTCTCGCGGGCATCGAGGCCGCCGCAACCGCCGGACTTCGGCCCGTCAAAATCAACGCCGTGGTGCGCCGCGGTGTCAACGACGCCTCAATCGTCGATCTCGCACGAGCATTCCAGGGAACCGGACACATCGTGCGGTTCATCGAGTTCATGGATGTGGGATTGACCAACGGATGGCGTCTGGACGACGTCGTCTCGGGAAAAGAAATCGTCGAGCGAATCAGCGCGCAGGCTCCGCTCGAACCGATCGAAGCCGCCTACGACGGAGAAGTCGCCAAACGATGGCGCTACGTCGATGGCTCGGGGGAGATCGGCGTCATCACGTCCGTCACGCAACCGTTCTGCGCGTCGTGCACACGAGCGCGACTTTCGTCGGACGGCCATTTGTATTCATGTTTATTCGCTTCGAACGGCACCGACCTGAGAACACCGCTTCGAGAGGGCGCCGACGACGAAGAGATCGCCGGTCTCGTTCGATCCGCCTGGAGTAATCGCGAAGATCGCTATTCCCAGCTTAGATCAGAGCGAACGCGCCAATTGCCGCGGGTCGAGATGTCGTACATCGGCGGATGATGAAAGGGCCCACACTCGTCGCCATTTGCACCCCCCTGGCAGCGGCGGCGCTCATCGCCTGCGGTCCACGACCCGCTGACCCGACGAGCACACCTCGAATTGGAGCCGGTGGCGAGTGCTACCGGCTCGTCGACGAGACACCCGAGCTTCCGCCCCCGAACGAGGTGCCGACACCCACGTCGAAACTCGTGGTCGGCGCTTCTGTCGACGTCGAGCTGATTCAGAGAGAGCTCGGAAAGAGGGTCCCGGTCGTACTAGCCACCGCGCGGCGAAAACCCGTCGGAAGCCCAGGCGAGGCAACCTACACGGTGCGCCGACGAGGATTCGGAGTCAGAGTCGTCAAGAACCGCGTCGTGGTGTCGACCGAAGTCAACGCGCGGATCGAGGTATGCAAGCCCATCGGGCCGTTCTGCCCAACCTACGGGCGATGCGCCCCGAAGCTCGTCGCCGAGGTCAGCGTGCCGTGGAAGCTCAGCCCGGACTATCGCATCGGCAAGAGTCGGGCCGCGCTCGGCATCACCACGGGCTGCGTGATCGCGGTGTACGACGCAACGCCGGATCTGAGACGCATCGGCGGAGAGCAGATGGCCGCGATCCGTTCACGAATCGATCGCGACGCGCCGCGACTGGACAGCTATGTTCGGGAGGCCTGGAAGTTTCTTCACGTGCCAGTATCGCTCGGAGCCACGACTTGTCTCCGCGCAAAACCTCGCCGGCTCGTGCAAGGAACCGCAAGGGTCGAAGATGGCATGCTACGCTTGCCTGTCGGTGCGGAGCTCGACGTCGAAGTCGACGATTCATGTGACGCCAAGAACGACCCGAAGCCGAGCGGCCTGCCGCCCCTCGCTCACGCCGCGGAGCTCGGAGAGACCCGCGTGCAGGTACCGATTCGAATCGCCTGGAGCGCGGTCGGGGCCGATCTGACGCGGAGCTTGAACGCCGTCGAAGTCGACGGGGCGAAAATCTCGAAGGTCACTGCTCGTGGGGCGAAGGGCCCGGCGCCCATCGTGCTCGACATCGAGTTCGAGGGCTCGCTCTGCGGATCGGTGTCGCTGCGCGCCGGGGCCAAATACGATCCTACCGAATCGAGGCTACGGCTGACTCGCTTGACACTCGTGCCCGGACAACCCGAGCGCATGGCCGCGCTGTCGGTGGACGAATGGACCCGGGCCATCGAAAATTCCGCGCGAATCCGGCTGCCCATCGACGCCGCCGGGGCCCCCGCTCACCTCCAGAACCGGGTCTCCGAGCTCGCCGCGCTGCTTCCGGAGCCGCTCACGGCGGAGATCGAAATGCATGCACCAGCGATCGAATCGGTGCTGGCGTCACCGTCGGCCCTCGTCCCCATTCTACTTCTGGCCGGTCGAGCCGAGGTCTTCGCCCGCTGACACGTCACCGCGCGGGTTTCTCGGGTCGCGAGTACACCATGACGACGGGGACACCGTCGTGCGTGCCCACGTGTTTCGGCGCGACGGTGCCGTAGTCCATCCAGATCTGGTACTCGACGCGCGACATGTGCTGCTCGTGGTGATAGAGCGCCATCGTGGAGCCATGAACCGATCCGACTCCTCGCAGATCTTTTCTCACGCGACCGTCGCGCACCATCATCGCCCAACTCTGCTGCGCGGTGTCGTGGAGAAAAACGCTCGCTCGTTTGGGAGCGGTTTCGTTGAGCACTCCCTGCACCGCGCCCGTGGTGTAGCCCCAGAATCCGCGGTTCAGCCCCAGCGTCGCGGCGCCCGGCGCACCGCCGACAGCCGGCGTGTACGCGGTCAGACCCCATGGGTGCGACTCGAGTGTGATCAGGATGGGCGCGACGATGACGCTCGAAAGGAGCCCCACTTCCGCCACCCCGAACCCACGTACCGCCGCCGGCACGAGTAGGCGGATGCGGCCGAGAACCCAAACGAATCCGCTGGCCGCAAACAGGCACATGAAGGGGTACGCCGTCAGCCAGTGTTTCGTGCCTCCAAAAATCGGCGTCGACGGCGAAAGCCATGGTGCATAGCTGACGGCGATACACAGGAGCCAAAGGAGTTCGGGCTGCGAGGCCAGCGGGCGAGCATCGCTAGCCGGCAAACTCGCCTCGACCGAGGTTTTCGGAGCCGGCGAATAGAGGCGGCGAAAGAGTTTTTGACCGCCCCGAGGCCACGCCCAAATCGCCAGCCCGATGACAAATAATGTCAGCGTGATCGCCGGTACCGTGCCGAAAGTCATGAGCCACGCGTAACCGAGCGGCATCGGCGCCTCGAAGTACGTCTGCCCGAGGAACTCCATGTTGTAGTACACGTGCCCGACGTGAAAGCTCACGTACTTGGCTAACCGAGCCCCGGTGTCGTGCCAAATCCACGGCCAGGTCGCATAGAACACCAGCGGCCCGAGGGTGGCCATGGTGAAGAGCGCCAGCGGGACGCGCACGCGGCCCCGTTTGAAGTCGCGCCAGATTGCCGTCCCCCGCGATAGCACGACGTGCACGACGATGGCCGGCGGCAGCAGCCACGCGTTGTGCTTGGTGTTGAGCAACAGCCCGTAGAGCAGTCCGGCGGCGATCGCCCAAAGGATGCTTCCGGGCTCGAGACTCCGCCAGTACGCATAGGCCACGACGAGCCACATCGCGAGCACGGGCATGTCGAAACAGTCGAGGTGCGCGTGGTAGAAAACCCGCGGCAACATCGCGAACAGAAGTGCGGCGACCACACCGGCGAGGCGACCGATGGCGCGCGCGCCCCACAAGTGCGTGACAGTCACCGCCATCCCGCTGAGCACCATTCCGGGAAACCGGTATGCCGTGCCGGCCTCCTCGAACACCTTCCATTCGACGTGCAACATCTTGTGTGAAAGCGCGAAAAGCGACTTGATGAACGCGGGGTGCTCACTGTTGGTCACCCAGGCCCTGTCGACCGAAGCGCGCGTCAAGGCCGCGTCGGGATCGGCGAACAGTAGGTCGAACCAACCACCGTACGCCCGCGCCGCCTGGAAATAGAACCCCTCGTCGCGCGCATAGCCGAGCGACTCGACCGTGGAGACGAGGAGGACGACGTAACTCACGCCGAGCAACAGGCCCAGCGCGAGATCGACGAGGTGGCCCGTGCGCTTCATCGAGTGTCCGCGTGGAAGCAGAAGTGACGATGAGCAACGTTGGCGGAGCTGGTTTCGAAGTCGACTGTCGCCTCTTTATCCGCGGCCCCCGTCGCGAACTCGAACGGTTTCCACCCGTCGCCGTCGACGTGCTCGTAGGATCCGATGGATCGGCCGTCCACCAAGACGTTCATCTGCACCGGGGCTCCAGACTTGCTCCGTTCGAGCAACCAAGGCATTCCGCCGTAGCCTCGAATGACCGCGCCGAGCCGCACGCGCTCGTAGCGGATCCGTAGCCTTCCTCCCGAAACGGGATGGGCCCAAATACAGCGGCGCGGCTTGTACTCGTGGTCGTCGATGACGGTGACACCGACGAAAAAAAATTCGCCGCCGGGGCAATCGAACCGTGCTCGCGGGAACGTCGGGTGCCCCCCGAGACCGCCCGACTTGCTCTTGAGATTGTCTTTCCACACGCAGGCGGCTTCGGAGCCTTTCACCTCGAAAGCCGAGGCGTGCCGGGGATCCACGTGGTCGGTGAAATCGAACAAGACCTGGTCGTGCGACGGGTTCTCGAGGACCCTCGCGCGGAACTTCCCCCGAGAGTTTTCGCTGACGACGTTCCACCCCCGAAGCTCCGGCGCCTGTTCACCGAGGATGGAGAGCTCGACGGCTCTCGGGTATCCGGATTCGTCCGGCCTGGCGACGTCTCGAAGCGTCATGATTGGGTCGCCGAGCGCCCAACGCGCGTTCGGTTCGGCCCAACGGGGGGCAACGACGAGCAAGTCCCCCGGTTCTTTCAACTCCCCCACGAGGGATCTGGCCTCGCGCCATTCTTCGAGCTCGGGCGGGCTACGCGAAAATACCACGTGAGCAACCGCCTCGATCAGACCGAGGACGGGCACCGCGAGTACGGCGTAGCGAGCAAGCGTCATTCTTGGCAGGGGAGGGTGCCAGAGAAGATCGCGTCAATCCAATCGAGTGCGCGCGCTTCAAGCACCAGCGAAAGGTGGTGCCCCGGGGCTCGGGAACTCATGCTGCGCGGGTGGCGGGCCCCCGCCGGGCGCGTCCGGCGGAAAGATCTGCCAGTCCGGCCCGAGCTGCTGCATCACGTAGATGGAATACGAGCGGAAGAAAACGTGAACCGGAAGCAAGACCACAGCATTCACGTAGGGAAGGGCGGCGATGCAACACGTCGCGCACACGAGCACGAACACCACGATGGCCACCCCGATACCGATGAAGAACTTCAGAACGTAGAACAAGACCAACTCGCCAGCGTGGTCGGCAAATAGGCCTTGTCGTGCCTCCTTCCAGGCGTCTCGCACCGAGGAGTTGTTCTTGTACATGGTGGGCACGACGAAGTCGTCGAGCAGCGCCGATACGATCGCGAGCGGTAGAATGAACAGGAGAAACACGATCGCGGCGGTGATGAGCCCGCCGGTGGCGGACGCACCAAACGACTTCGCGTGGATGTCTGGAAGCGCGATGACGACCCCGAGGGCAACCGCAACGACCAACGCACTCAGACCGATGAGCGTGAGCCAGACCCGAAACCAAAACAGGCTCCAACCGAGCTCGGCGAAACGGTTCCAGCGGTCGACGATCCCGACGACCATCGACTCGCCGGCCACGGGCGCGTCGTGGGCCACGCTGTCCAGGAACATGAATTTGCCCCGACTGTTCACCCACGTCAGCGCAAGGACGACGACGAGCATGACCACGGTCGTGGCAATCGCTATCCCGATGGAGGCTTCGGGATGATCCCGAAAGAAGTCGGTGATTGGGTCGAAGGGCGTCCCGCCGCCAGACCCGGAGCCGGTGGAGTCAGGCAGGTTGAAAGAGCTGCCTCCCCCCTCACCGAGGGTCGCGATCCAGGCCAGAAATCCCATTCGTAGCCATCGCCCGAAGTCGAATGGGCGGAGCAGCAATTGCTGCACACGCTCGAGGGCTTGACCTATCGGGTCGGTAACGCTCAGCGACATCGGAGCCTTTTCAGCGGGAGAGTACGACGCTGCGCCCCCAATCGTCGAGCCGCTCTCGACGCCCGGCTTGGCACGCGCGGGCCTCGCCCGGTAAGACCACGCCGCGATGTTCACACGGCTACGCAGCGCGGCGACTGGGCTGCTCGCCCAGGCGCGTCGTCGGCCTCTCGACGCGCTCACCGTCGTCGTCGCACTCGTGGCCGTGGGCTACACGCTCGGATACCCGTTTTTCGTCACGACGTATCCACCGATCACCGATCTCCCATTCCACGGCGCACAGACTTCGATCCTTCGGCACTACTTCGATCCCGCCTGGCACTTCGAAGAGCAGTTCACCCTGCATCCGATCGAGGTCCCATACGTGTCGATGTACGCCCTGGGCGTCCTGTTCTCGATGGTCATGCCGATCGCTTGGGCGACGAAGGCGACCGCGTTCGTGATGCTGCTTCTGTTACCGACAGGCCTCGCGGTGCTGTTTCACGGCATGAAGAAGAGCCCCCTGCTCGGGCTCATGGGACTCGGCCTCGCCTGGGGCAACCTCACCCACTGGGGCTTCCTCAATTTCATGGGGGCCATCGGCCTTTTCGCCATGGCCGTAGGGTTCACTCTATTGTTGGTCGACCGACCCAGCCGATCGCGAAGCATCGGCCTGGCGCTGACGCTGCTCGCTGTGTTTTTCACACACATCTACAGGTTCCCGTTCGCACTCCTTTCGGTCGTGGGAGCCGCCGTGATCGTCTACCCAGCGACCCGCCGGCTCAAACCGGTGCTATTGCCTCTCGTCCCTTCGATCATGGTGTTCGCAGTCTGGCGCTTGGTGCGGCAGCAGGACCTGGCAGCGGAGACCAAAATCGGTTTCGCGCCGGAGCGAGTCGCCGAGATCCCACAGCATCTGTTCAACGTTTTCTTTGCGAAGGCCGGCGTCGAAGAGGCGGAAATCGTGTCGCGGATGGAGGGCGCGTTCATCGTGCTGCTCGTCGTCTGCACGACGATGTTTTTCTGGCAGGATCGGCACCGACGACGCACAGGCCGCGAGCTCTTTTGGGGCTTCGCCGTCACCCTTCTCCCGCTAGTGCTCGCTGCAGGCTATCTCGTGACGTACCTCACGTTGCCGATGCGTATCGGTCTGTGGTGGTACGTCTACCCTCGAGAAATAACGACCGCGGTCTTCATTGGGCTCGCGGTGATGCCAGACCTTCCCAAACAGTGGTGGCTCAAGTTGCCGGCAGTGGCGGCGATTGCGTTCGTCACCGGCGAGATGGGCTTTTTCATCGCCCGCCAATGGCACGCCTTCGACGCCACCACCCGCGACTTCGTCGCGGTCAAAGAGCACATCGTGCGCGCCCCCAAGCTCATGTATCTCGTCTTCGATCACACGGGCTCGTCGAAGAGAAACACGCCCTACATTCATCTGCCGGCGTGGGTTCAGGCCGAAAAGGGCGGTTGGCTCAGCTTCCACTTCATCGGCTGGAACCACAGCCCGATTCGGTATCGATTGAACGACCCGAACGTGCCGCCCCCGACCTCCGATCGCTGGGAATGGTCGCCGCAGCGGTTCCGAGTCGAAAAGCACGGCACGTGGTTCGACGAGTTTCTGGTCCGACACCGGCGGTCGCCCGCCTACCTGTTTCGGAGCGACCCGAGTGTGCAGCTAGTGGCCAACGAGGGGACCTGGTGGCTCTACAGAAGGGACACGAAGGTGCCGCCGGCCCGGCCGAACGAGGCGCCGCATCTATGACCGCGGGTTTCGGAAACGAAGGGCTGATTTTCAAATTTGAAAGCCTCCCTGCTCGAGCGTCTGCGCAACCAATCGAAACCGGCCAGGCCCCGGATGGAACGCGGTGTGCAGTGGGGACGGTAGGCAGTACCTGTGGCCCCCCCCTCACCCGGGTACTGCCGCCCTCTTTGAAAATTCGGTCATTCGGCGGTCAGCGAGGTCCCTCTCTGATCTGGCTGCTGAGTTCTTCCAGCGGTCGAAGGCGCCCCCCCTCAGCCTTTGGCCGCTGACTTTTTCCAGCGGTCAGGAGCGTCCCCCCTCAGCTCCTGGCCGCTGTTTTTTTGTGCTCGCGCGCCGTTCGAGGCGCTGGCCCTCGGCCGGAAGGTCCCCACGGCTTGCCGCCCCCGGCCGACTTACGTAGCACCGTGCACGGCTCGAGGGGCTCGGCGTTGACGTATTCGAAGCAGTACCTCGATGAAACGGCGCTGATCGCCGACAAGCTCGACGCCGGGGCGATGGATCGCATGGTCGCGCTGCTCGAACGCGTACGTAGCGATGGGGGGAGACTGTTCGTTCTCGGCGTCGGAGGAAGCGCCGGCAACGCTTCGCATGCCGTCAACGACTTCAGGAAGATCTGCGGAATCGAAGCCTACGCGCCGACGGACAACGTGAGCGAGCTCACCGCACGGGTGAACGACGACGGATGGGACACGACATTCTCGAAATGGCTGGAGACCAGCCGCCTCGCCGACCGCGACCTGGTTTTCGTCTTTAGCGTCGGCGGCGGCAACCTGGAGAAGAACGTCAGCCCCAATATCGTTCGAGCGCTCGAGCTCGCGCAACGGGTGGGTGCGAAGATCGCCGGGGTGGTCGGTCGCGACGGTGGCTACACCGCGAAAGTCGCCGACGAGTGCATCGTCATCCCAAGCGTAAACGACGAGGCAGTTACTCCGCACACCGAAGCGTTTCAAGCCGTCGTGTGGCACCTGCTCGTTTCCCACCCGTCGCTCCAGAAGAACGCTATGAAGTGGGAGAGCGTGAAGTGAGGCTCCAGAGGCCCACGTGAGCAGATTCTTCGTCGTAGGGGGAGCAGGATTCATCGGAAGCCACCTCGTCGACCGTCTGGTGGACGTCGGCGAGGTGACGGTCTTCGACGATCTCTCGATCGGCAAGCGCGCCTTCATCGCCGGGCACCTCGCCTCCGGTAGAGCGACACTCGTCGAGGGCGACGCCCGTGAGCTTGCGCCTCTCGAGTCATCCGTCGCCGGTCACGACGTGGTTTTCCACCTCGCCGCCAACCCGGAAGCGAGATGGGGACTCGACAATCCACGACTCGATCTCGAGCAGGGCACGATCGCCACGTGGAACGTCGTCGAAGCCATGCGCCGGAACGGCCTGCGGAAACTCGTTTTCTCGTCTTCCGGAACGATGTACGGCGATACCGACGAGGTATGCGCCGAAGGCGATCTCGGCAAGCTTCCGATCTCCCTGTACGGCGCAAGCAAATACGCTGGAGAAGCGCTCATCAGCGCGTACGCCGAGTGCTTCGATCTGCAGGCTTGGATATTTCGCTTCGGAAACATCGTCGGCCCGCGCGGCACGCACGGAGCGGCGCTCGATTTCTTGAACAAGCTCGCGAAAACGCCCGACGAGCTAGAAGTCCTCGGGGATGGCACCCAGGCAAAGCCGTACATCTTCGTCGACGACTGTGTCGACGGGATCCTCTTCGGGCTCGAGCACGCGAGCGATCGGCTCAACGTCTACAACCTCGCTCCGCCCGACTTCACCTCGGTCCGCCGCATCGCGGAGCTCTGCATCGCGCATTCCCCGAATCCCAACGCGACCATCCGCTACACCGGAGGCGATCGCGGTTGGCCGGGGGACGTCCCACAGTCCCGGATGGACGGAAGCAAGCTCGCGGCCCTCGGCTGGAAGCCTTCTCGAACGAGCGACGAAGCCGTTTCTGCGGCTGTGAAAGCGCTGGCGACCGAGGTTTTTTCCGGTAGATGATTCGCCAAGCCGTCATCCTCGCCGGGGGCCTCGGTACGCGAATGGCCAAGCACACGACGCGGCGCCCCAAAGCGCTCATCGAGGTCGTGGGCAGACCGTTCATCGACTGGCAGCTCGAACGGCTCGCCGAGTGTCGATATTCGAAGGTGCTGCTCTGCATTGGGCACCTCGGAGATCAGATCCGCGAGCACGTAGGTGTGACGGCGTTCGACCTCGCCGTCGAGTACTCCGACGACGGTCCAACGTTGCTTGGAACCGGCGGCGCCCTTGCCCGCGCCCGTGCCAAGCTCGAAGCCGAGTTCTTGGTCACTTACGGCGACAGCTACCTTCCGTTCGACTATTCGGCACCCCTCGACGACTTGCGAGAGCACTCGGACGCGCTCGGGACCATGAGCGTGTTCGAAAACGCCGGCCAGTGGGACGCCAGCAATGCGGCCGTGGCCGGCGGCTTGGTCACGAAGTACGAGAAGGGCTCGAAAGACCCTTCCCTCGATCACATCGACTACGGCGCCACCGCGTTCAGGCGGTCGGTCTTCGATCCGATCGCCGAAGGGGATCGGGTCGAGCTCAGCGAGCTTCAATATCGCCTAGCCAGCCAAGGGAGATTGCGCGCGCTCGTGGCTCGTGAAAGGTTCTACGAGATCGGGTCGGAGCAAGGGCTTTCGGACCTCGAAGAAAAGCTGAAGAGCTCGTGATCATTTCCCGCGCGCCAGTTCGGTTCTCTCTCGGCGGCGGTGGATCCGATCTGCCCAGCTACTACGAACAGTTCGGCGGGTACGTCATCAGCGCCGCCATCGACCAGTACATCTACATCACCGCCAATCGGCGTTTCTACGACGACATCCGCCTCGCCTACTCGGAAACCGAGATCGCCACGGACGTCGACTCGATCAAGCATCCAATTTTTCGCGAAGCTCTCCGAATGCTCGACGTGAGGACCGGCGTCGAGTTGACGAGTGTCGCCGACATTCCCGCGAACAGCGGCCTTGGCTCGTCGAGCAGCTTCACTGTCGCGCTGCTGAACGCACTACACGCTTTCAAGCGGAACTTCGTAGGATCGGAGCAGCTCGCCCGCGAGGCGTGCCAACTCGAGATGGAACGCCTCGGCGAGCCCATCGGCAAGCAGGACCAGTACATCGCCGCGTACGGCAACGTGACGGCGCTCACCATCGACGAGGGCGGGAACGTCACCGTCGAACCGGTGCCCGCGCGCGAAGAAGTGCTCGACGAGCTCCAGAACAACCTCGTGATCATGTACACGGGTATCGAGCGTCCCGCGAAGATGGTCCTCGGCGAGCAGGGGGAGCGGATGAAAAATCGGGACGCCGCCACACTCACTGGCATGCATCGCATCAAGGAGCTCGGCCACGAGGTCTACCGACTGCTGGTCGACGGTGACATCGATCGCTACGGCGAGCTTCTACACGAGCATTGGACGAACAAACGCAAGCTGGCGAGCAACGTCTCCGATTCGCGAATCGACGAGCACTACGACGCCGCGCGCAAGGCCGGCGCGCTAGGCGGCAAGCTCATGGGGGCCGGGGGCGGCGGTTTTTTCATGTTCTACGCTCGCCCCTCGGACAAACGCCGTGTGTGGGAAACCATGATGGGGCGCGGGCTTCGGCCGCTGCGTTTTCGCTTCGACGTCGACGGCGCGCGGATCGTCGCGAACTTGTCGCGAGGTTAGTCCGTGGGGGCACGCGGGTTCTATCGCCCCGTCCCTCATCCCTGGTATGTAGGGGCGTCTCATGGCCCAGACGGGTGAAGCCACGGTTATCGAGCGCGTGCTGGAACCGCTGACGCTGCGCATGGCCAAACGCCGCGCTCTGAGCCACAGCGTCGCGCAGCGCGAGCAGATGTTGGGCTTCGTCGACGCCGCCAAACGCCGGCTCGACGGAGCTCGTCAGCTGCGCGAGCCGCGCCATGCCGTTGCGGCGCTCGAGCTACATCGCCAGGCGATGCTTCCGCTGGTCGCCGGCCTGCTCGCCGCGCACGCTGCCTCCGAGACCAACTCCAACGAGACCGACGGCGACGTGCTCGAAACCGCCCACGCGGGCTCGACACTCGACGACTTGATCGAAAAAAAGAAGGTCCGGCTGCCACCGGGTCTCGAGAAGGCACGGAAGATCCTCATCAGTCCCGAGGCCCTCGCTGCCGACCAGCTGAGCCTCAAAGAGGCGACCGCGACCCGCAACGATGCCGAAATCCTCACCGATTGCTTGCTCGCGCAGCTCGAGATTCGAACCCCTGGCCAGATTCAGCGCACCAGCATCATACGAATGGCAGTTCTCGTCGCGGCGTTACTCGTGGCCGTCGTGGCGTTGGTGGTCGCCATGCGCCCGAAGCCGAATGTCGCTCTCGGAAAACCAGTCAAAACCAGTAGCCGGGACGAAGGAACGCCGGACCCCGCCGGCGCAGTGGACGGCGTCAAAACAGGAGCGTTCGGGTTCCAGACCAAACGGCAGCGCGGAGCCTGGGTTTCCATCGACCTCGAACGTCTGTTCTCGATCGACGAAGTCGTGGTCTACAATCGCGGCGACGGGAAGCACCGTGACGCGCTGCCGCTGTACATCGATCTCGCCCCCGACCAGAAACATTTCAAGGAAGTGGCGTCGACGCGGGACGAATTCTCCCAAGAAAAACCTTGGCGCGCGAGCCTCGGCGGTCGTCAGGCACGCATGGTTCGGGTCCGCGTGGCCGAGCCGGCTTACCTCGCTCTGAGCGAAATCGAGGTGTTCGGAGCCGAGGTGACTCGATGAGCGCGGACCGCGTTTCGTTCGCCTCCCCTCGGGGCGAAATCCGCTACGAGGACACGGCCGATCATTTCGACAATGGGCTCTTGCGCCTCCTTCGGATCGAGCAACCCCAATTCGAGCAGTGGCTCGCCGCGGCCGAAACGCACAGGGGCGACCTATTGACGAGGCTTCACCGGGGCTTCGGGGTGCTGGAAATGAACCTTCCCTATGGTGCGCCCGGTGACACCGTCGAACCGGGTCCCGACGGCATCGAGGGCTCGTTGTGGCATCGAGCCATTGCGCAGGACTACACGTGCGGCATCGCAAGAGCCGGCGACCTGGCTTGGCTCGTACGCCAAGTCGGCTACACCTGGGAGTGGGTAAACGACCCACCGTACTACGGGGAATCGTATTTCGAGTCCCCTACCAGAGCCGGCTACACGGGCTACCTCGCCGAAAGCGAGTGGAGGATCGAAAAAGCCCACCGGCAGCTTCGGGAGATCCGCGACGCCACGGGCGTGAGCCGCGGTCGATGCCTCGACGTCGGAAGCGGCTACGGATTCTTTCGGAAGGCTCTCGACGACGAAGGGTGGGAGCACGATGGCCTCGAGTTGAGCGAGCATGCCCGACAGGCAAGCACGAAGTTGTTCGGTTTCGAATCGTTCGACGGCGCGCTCGAAGAGAACGTGGACGCTTGGCGCGACCGGTACGATCTCATCACGTTTTGGGACCTCATCGAGCACGTTCCCAATCCGGTCGTTTTGCTCGATTCCGCCAAGAACTGCCTTCGACCCGGAGGAGTGCTCGCCATCAAGACCCCCAACATCGATTGCCCCGAAGCCGAGGTGTTCGGTGCGCACTATCATTCGCTGAAGCGCGAGCACCTCATCTACTTCTCCCCGACTTCGCTTGAACGGGCGACGAGACGGGCGGGCCTCGAGCCCGTGCTGGTGACGAGCGTTTCTCACTTGCTCGTCGGCTTTCTCGGCGCGGAGCGCGCTGACTCGCTGGGCCGAAGCCTGCGCGGCGCGGACCTGGTCGCCTACTACCGACGAAGCTAGTAGGCTCCGCGCCGATGCGTCCGAAGGTATCGCTCGTCATCCCCGCGCTCAACGAAGAGACCGGCATCGAAGCGACCATCGATCAGGTCCCGGAGGACTATTTTCACGAGATCATCGTCGTCGACGGGGGTAGCAAGGACGATACCGTCGCCCGGGCCACGGCCCGCGGCGCGAAGGTTCTCATCGAGACCACCCGGGGATACGGGCGTGCCTACAAGCGGGGCTTCGAAGCGGCCACCGGCGAGATCATCGCCACCGCCGACGCCGACGCTACCTACCCCATCGAGATGGTCCCGAACGTCGTCGACTACTTGCTCAAAAAGGATCTGTATTTCATCAGTTGCTCTCGGTTTCCGCTCGCCGATCACAAGAGCATGCCGGTGCTCAACAAGTACGGAAACATCGGCCTCAGTCTGGCCGCGAGCATGTTTTATCTGCATTCCTTCCGGGACATTTCGAGCGGTATGTGGGTCTTTCGCCGTTCGATCCTCGAGACGCTCGACTTGGCGACCGAAGGTTGGTGCTTCTCCAACGAGGTGAAGCTCGAAGCCTATTTCCGACATCCGGAGAAGTTCCAGGAATTCGTCGTCCCTTACGAAGAACGCGTCGGCCGCACGCACAACGTCACGATATGGCGAACCGGCGTCGAGGTGCTCGGCTTCATGGCGATGAAGCGACTGGAACACTTCGTGCGCTCACGCGTCGCCGACCCCCGCGTGGAACGACGCATGCCCTCGGACGACGAGTGAGCCGGTGAGCGCACCGGGCAACCAAGCGAGCGAATTCTACGACGACGTTTGGGACAAGTACGCGCACCTCGACGCGGTCAGTCCCGCCGCGTTTCATCGCAGGAGAATCGTCGCGCGACTCGCGGGGGAGGCCGCTCCCCGGGCTGTGCGTGCGCTCGACATCGGCTGCGGGCGCGGCGAGCTCCTGCGCGAGCTGGCTGGGCATCTTCCGGAAACTCGACTGGCCGGCGCCGACGTCAGCGAGCGGTCACTCGAGCTCACTCGCAGAGAGAATCCGAACTACGAGCTGTTCCCCGTCGATCTCGAGCGGCGAGACTTCGCTGACGCCCACCGAGAGCACTTGGACCGGTTCGACCTCATCACGTGCTGCGAAGTCATCGAGCACATCGAGAATCATCGCCGGGCGGCGGCCAACCTCGCGACTCTGCTGGCGCCCGGCGGAAGGCTCATCGTGACCGTGCCGGGCGGAAAGATGTCTCGCTTCGACGTGATCATTGGTCACTACCGGCACTACCAACCCGCAATGCTCAGGACGCTGCTCGAAAGCTCCGGCCTCGAAGTCGATCGCGTGCTGGCGTGGGGGTTCCCCTTCCACAACTTGTACCGAACCGCGGTGCGCGTGGCCGCCAAGGCGACGATGGGCGAGCCAAAGCCCGAATCGGCAGGCTCCGACCGCATCTCCGGCGCGCTCGGGAGCGCCTACAGCGCGTTCGGTAAACTGTTGACGCCTCTTTTCTATTTGAACGCCAACCGCTGGGGCGAGCAGATGATAGCGCTTGCGAAAAAACCATGAAAACGCCGCCCGAAGCCAAGACCGTGCTGCTCACAGGGGCGGGACGCGGCATCGGCCGAGCGATCGCCGCGGATCTCGCCCGGCGCACGTCGATGAGACTGTTGCTCGTCAGCAAGAGCGCCTCGGTCGAGCAAGCGGCGGCCGAATGCCACCTGGTCCGAGCGCACTCCGCCGAAGCGTTCACGTGGGATCTAGCGGATCCGGACGCGCCTGCTCGCCGAAACGTGCTCGAGGTCCTAGCGCGGGCCGGCGGCCCGGTCGCACTCGTGCACGCGGCGGCGATCCTCGGACCCACAGGACCGTTCGCCGACGCCGACATGGACGAGTGGTGGCAAGCCATGGCGGTGAACCTCGGCGCGAGCGTGCGGCTCGTGCACGACGTGCTCGCGCGCATGCTCGAAGACGGCGCCGGGAGAATCGTGCTCTTTGCCGGCGGAGGAGCCGCCTACGGATATCCCGGCTTCTCGAGCTACGGCGTAGCCAAGGCGGCGCTCACGAGATTCGCCGAAACTCTCGCTCTGGAAGTAGCCGAGCGGGGTCCGATCATCAGCATCATCGCTCCGGGGGCCAACGAAACCGACATGCTCGCCCAGGTCCGAAAAGCCGGTGGAGACGTGCGAACGACGGTGGGCATCGACGAGCCGTGTCTTTTGGTCCGCCGGTTGCTCGTGGAAGATTCGCGTTCTCTGCATGGCAGGTTCGTCCACGTGCGCGACGACTGGGAGAGCATCAGCAACGCTAGCCACGACGAGAGCTTCCTCAAGCTCCGTAGGGTCGACGGGCGATGAGAATCTTGGTGCTCGGTCACGGATTGATCGGAAAGCGCCGGGCCCGCGCGATCGAGAACATCGAGGGCGCGACGTTGGTCGGAACCATCGACCAGGCGCCGCGGCCCGACGACCTGTACGGCGGAGTCCCGCACTTCTCGCACCTCGAAGACATCCCGATGGACGGGTTCGATGCTGCTGTCATCGCGCTGCCACACCACCTCGGGCACGCCTACGCCGTGAGGTGCCTTTTCGCGCAGAAACCCGTCCTCATCGAAAAGCCCCTCGGCCGAAACAGCACGGAGGCGTATCGCGTCGTTCGGGCCGCCAGAAACACGCCGCTGCCTAGCTTCGTGGGCTACAACTATCGCTTCCTGCCGCACGTGAGGCGCGCACTCGAGCTATGCCCGACCTTCGGCAAGCTGAGGAGCATCGAGCTCACCCTCGGTCACGGCGGTCACCCCGGGAGTGCCAAAGGCTGGAAGCTCGACCCCAAGCTCGCCGGCGGCGGCGTGCTCATCGACCCCGGGGTTCATCTGTTCGATCTCCTGCTCCAGGCTTCTCCAGAAATCGGGCTCGTGCACGTGAGCGCGACTCGTGGGTTCTGGAAAACCGGCATCGAAGAGGACGCCACTGCCGTGTTCGAGTCCTCGACGACCATCGCGACGGTACGCGTGTCGCACGTTCGTTGGGTGAACACCTTTCGGTTGGAAATCTTCGGCGAGGAGGGCTACGCCATCTGCGACGGCCGCGGTGGGCACTACGGCGAGATGACACTCCGGACCGGGACACGCTGGGGATGGCAATCCTCCTCGTCGCAGGCCGCCAGTGAAGCGCTCACGAGCTTCGGTCTCGAAGACGCGAGCTTCGAAGACGAGATGCGCGCGGTCGTCAGCCGCTGGAGCGGAGGCACGAGCGAACTCGAGCCGGCGTCGCTCGAGCGAGGGCTCCGAGTCGCCGAGATCGTCGACGACATGTACGGCCGGCTGGAGGCGATTACGTGACCTCCGGTAATCGCGGTGTGATCCTCGATCGCGACGCGACCCTGATCGACGTCGTGCGCGACGAAGAGCTCGGGGTCATCTCAGTGGCGTTTCATCCAAAGCACATCCGTTTGTTGCCCGGCGTCGTCGACGGGCTGCGTGCGCTCAAGAGCCACGGCTACAAGTTGGCCATAGCCACGAACCAACCAGGCCCAGCCAAGGGTCAGCATTCGCTCGAGTCGGTCGAGCGCACCAATTCGGCGCTGCTCCGCCGCCTCGAGGACGAAGACTGCGCCGTCGACGTCGTCGAAACCTGCCTACACCATCCCGACGGCGGCCCCGGGGGCGACCCGAAGCTCGTCGGGCCGTGCGATTGCCGAAAACCGAAGCCGGGCATGCTGACGAGCGCGACCCGTCGGCTCGGACTCGAGATCGCAGACACCTGGATGGTGGGCGACTCGATGGATGACCTTCGCGCGGCCCGCGCCGCCGGAGTGCGGGCGGCACTCGTTTTTCCGCCCAATCGATGCCAGCTGTGCCCGCTTCGAGAAGGCCCTACGGAAGCTCCGGATGTCGCTCGGGCGCGCTTCGACGAGATTGCCCGAGCGATACTCGAAGCCGATGGACTAGCGTAGCGACTCGGCGACCCTCTACGGTAGAGTCCCCCTCTTTCCCGTCCCCCGAGACTCTTCGACTCCCGCGAGAACCTCGTGCTCTTCCTCGACAGCTCAGACCCGGACGAGATCACAGACATCTTTTCTTGGGGCGTCGTCTCCGGCGTCACGACCAATCCGTTGATCATCGCGCGAGAGGCTGGCGACGTCGATCTCGAAGAGAGAATCAAGAAGGTCATCGCCGTCAGCTCGGGGCACGTGTCGGTGGAGCTCACGACCGAAACCGAGAGTGAAATGCTCGAGGAGGCGCTCGGGTACTACGCTTGGGACAAGAAACGCATTTGCGTGAAAGTCCCCTTCAGCGAAGTCGGGTTGAAGGTTCTCCACCAGTTGGTCGGCCGTGGCATCGCGACCAACGTGACGTGCATGATGAGCTTCAATCAGATGTATCTCGCGTCGCTCGCTGGCGCGACCTACGTGAGCCTCTTCAGCGGTCGCGTTCGCGACATGGGCTACGACCCGCGTGAGATCATCGGCGAAACTCGAGCAATCCTCGACCGCGAAGACCTCCCAAGCAAGATCATCGTCGGCTCGATCCGACACATGATGGACGTGAACGAAGCATTGATCGAGGGAGCACACATCGTGACCGTCCCTCCGCCGATCCTGCGCAAAATGCTTTGGAATCCACGGACAGAGTCGACCATCAGCGAATTCAACGACGCGTGGAAGAATCGGAAGAAGTAACCGAACTCGGCGAG
This sequence comes from Polyangiaceae bacterium, assembly GCA_029261965.1. Lineage (GTDB taxonomy): Bacteria > Myxococcota_A > Polyangia > Polyangiales > Polyangiaceae > JAJDAH01. The sequence continues at coordinate 71,932 of JAJDAH010000105.1, read as the reverse complement.
CGGGCACTCATCGTCACGCCCACCTTCAACGAACGCGACAACCTCCCGGTTTTCGTCGAGTCCGTTCTGGCGGTGGCGCCAAAAGCTCACATCCTCGTCGTCGACGATTCTTCGCCGGACGGAACCGGTGAGTTGGCGGACGAAATCGCCGCCGGCGACGAGCGAGTCAGCGTCTTGCACCGGCCTGGAAAAATGGGCCTGGGGACCGCCTACGTCGCTGGATTCCACCAAGGGCTCGCGAACGAGAGCTACGACTATTACTTCGAAATGGACACCGACATGTCTCACGACCCGAAGTACCTTCGGGCCTTTTTCCGCGCGTTCGACGATGGCGCCGACGTGGTCACGGGATCCCGCAACGTCGATGGCGGAGGCGTCGAGGGCTGGGGCCTCGGGCGCCACATCATCAGCAAGGGGGGCTCGCTGTATTCGCGGTTGATCCTCGGAGTAGGCGTCAAGGATCTCACCACCGGGTACAAGGCCTATACCCGCCGCGCCCTCGAAGTGCTCGAGCTCGACACTCTGCGTTCCAACGGGTACTCGTTCCAGATCGAAACCACGTTTCGCGCTTTGTGTCGCGGGCTCAGAGTGGTCGAAGTTCCCATCGTGTTCGTGGACCGCCGCGCTGGTCAGAGCAAAATGAGCCGCCGCATCTTCGTCGAAGCCGTCGGGGTGGTGTGGAAGCTTCGGCTCGAATCACTCCGCGGCCGGGTCTGAAACCATGGCCGTGCGCTTGGAGGGTGGCTGCCGGGTGAGCACCCCCGGAGACGAGACAAGCGGGGGATGGGCTGGGATAGAAGTCCGCCGTGTTTTCGGACGCGCGACGGGCGCTGAGGCGATCTCCCTTCGCGTATTGACCTTTGGACCCGGAAAGACAGCAGCCCTCGAGCCCGTCGACTGCGACGATGTGCTCTACGTGCTCGACGGCACCGGACAGCTGCTTCTCGATGGTCGAGCTGTCGATGTCGAGCCCGGCAGCGCGGTCTATGTGAAGGCCGGGACCACGCTTGGCGCCGACAGCGTCGGCACGATTAGGGTCGCCAGCTCGCAGTGTCCGGACCCCGAAACCCCCTTTCGCCTCGCCGAAACGCCGAGCGAGGCCGAAGTCGCAGGCCCTGCGCCAGTCGTGCGCCTGCAGGATCGCCAACCCGAGCAGACCGCCGACCGGTGGTACCGAGTCCTGCTCGACCAGGGCGTCGGCAGCACGGAGGTGACGCAGTTCGTGGGTGGGATCCCCCCAGGTCGCGCGCCCGACCATTTTCACCACTACGAAGAAGTTCTTCTCGTGCTGGCGGGCCGCGGGAGGATGTGGGCCGGCCAGACGCACACGGACATCGCCGCGGGCTCGTGCATCTTCCTCCCCCGAAAACAAGTGCACTGCGTGGAGAACACCGGCGACGGAGAGCTTCGGCTCCTGGGGGTGTTCTATCCGTCCGGCAGCCCGGCGGTCCGGTACGACCCACAAGGGCGACTCTGAGGAAGAAATTGGCCTACCCGCGCGTAGTCGAGCTCGGAGCCGTCTGTGCCACTAGCCGAACCGACTGCCGAAACCCTCTGCTTCGAGCGGCCCGCCGGACCAGGCGACGAGTCACGAGTTCTTCGCGCTGCCGTCGCTGGCGCGGCAGCCGCGAGCATCACGACGATGCTCGTCGGTGCCCTCTACGCGCCCAAGTTGGCACACCTCGACCGCAGCGAGCTCGTAGGCTGGGCTTGGAGCGTCGTGGTTTTCATCATCGGCGCCGGAGCCGCGCATTCGGCCGCAACGTCGCTCGGCAGCACGCCGAGCACGCGGTCCGGATGGGCAAGGCGGTTGGCTGTCGGCATGCTCGCCGGTGCATTCGCCGGCTGCCTCATCGGAGGGTTCGGCGCCTGGAAGTTCGGCTCGCTCCACCTGCCCTACATGGGTGGGCCATCAATCCTGTGCGCCATCGTCGCCGGAGCGCTCCTGACGGCTGCCGCGCGGCTCCGAATCGCCGACCGGAGCGTGGGGTGGGGGAGAGCCGTCGGTTGCGCGGCGACCTCCCTCGTCGCCGGAGCGGCGTTGCTGCTGCCGGTGATCCTGCTCGTGCCCGACGTCGCCGCACTCGATTTGAGCGCCATGCGCGCGCTCGCTAGCGACTACGGTCTCGGCGTTCTCGGGGGCATGCTCGGAGGGCTCATCGGCGTGTGCGATGGCGCTGCGAGCGTTTTCGCGCTCTGGATGAGCGCATCACGCTCGGAGCGTGCGACTCACGAGCTCGAACAGCGTCGGAGCGGCTGACGCCAGCCTCGACTCCCGATTCTTCTCGAGGTGCTCGAGGGCCACGCCCTCGATGCCGTACACGATCGCTCGGAGCATCACGGCGTCGGGACTCGCCACGGCGAGACCGGCCGCGGTCGCTTCGTGCAAGTTGACCTGTAGCAGCCGCACGAACCTTCCGGTCATGACCTCGCGCGACGACTCCGTGGTGGACCCACCCTGGCTCGGCTCGCGGTACAGCACTCGCGCAAAGTCAGCATTGGCAGTGACGGCGCCGATGTATGCGTCGATGACGGCGCGCAGACGACGCGGCACGCTCGACCCGCGACTCGCCGCGTCTTCGACGGCGGTCGCGAAGAGGTTTGCTGCGTGGGCGCGCACAGCGAGGAGGACATCGTCGATGTTGCTGAAGTATCGGTAGAACGTGCTTCGGCTGACGCCCGCAGAAGCCATGACCTGAGAGACGCTGGCTCGCTGCCCGTGCCGAGCGAGCACCGGGGCCGCGCCCTCGATGATTTTCAATCGTCGCGCTTGCCTTTGCTTGACTCGCGGGATTGGGCGACCGGCGGGCGGCGTGGACTTGGCTCGCGGCCGGGATTCGGGTGCATCGAGCTCGGTCGGCGCGAATGGCACCGTCGGAAGCTCGGATGAGACAGCGTGCGTTTCGACGTAGAGGGGGGCGGCTTCACTCATGGCAAGACCGCTCCGTCGCAAGGTGCGTGCCAGTCCAGCGCGCGTGAAAATTTCGTGAATATGCCCCGTTCGTCCCGATGAGACGATTGACTATGTCGCCTTCAGGCGACGGAGTCGCTTGAACGCAACTTCTGAGCGCCCGCAAACGGCGGCATTCAGTGGCAGTTGACGCGGCCCACGACTTGCAAAGGGCGTGTCAGCCGCAGGTGGATTCTCGCCAGCGCCCTGGCGAACCCTGAGCCCCATGCCTACCCAGACTCCGAAAACCTTGCGCCACAAGTTCGGGCTCCTGACCCCGGACCGCTCCTCGGCCTCGCACGCCGACCACGGCATCACCGTGTAGTCTGCAACCGTGGGGCTCGAAAAATTCATCTACACCCGGGTCGAGAGAGCGGTCATCGTCGCCGCCTTCTCGGGGTCCGTGCTCGCGTGCGGCGGAACGACGACGACTGAGGCCGAGCCGCCCGTTGTCGAAGACGAAGTATTCGCCGCCCAGTCCGTGAGCCTCGCGGCAGCATCCGCGGTCGCTCTGTTCGAGCCATTCGTCGCCGGCGACGAAAACGTGATGTCGCAACTGGCGAACGTGCAGGGTATGTCCCCGGAGCTCGGCGTCATTCTTCTTGCGATCTCCGACTCGACGGGCCCGTGCGCGTCGTTCAGCTGGAGTAGCGAGGATCTGCTTTCAGAAGTCGAGTTTCAGGAGTGCGACTTCGAGCAGCCGGGACTCGTCGTCAACGGAAGAATGGTACTCCGCCTGAAGCTCGAGCCCCCGGGCTTCGATCTGGAGCTCGACGGGATCCGCGTGGACGATGTCGCGCTCGACGGAAATCTGACGCTGACCCCCACAGGCGACGGGTCGGCACTATCCGGTGACGTCTCGTTCGAGAGGAACGGCCAGATCGTCGACATCGGTCTAAACGAGCTCGTCGTCAGTTTGTTCGAGGGCGGCGCCAGCATTCGGGGCGGAGTGAGACTTTCGTCTCCGGCATTTTCGGGCCGCTCATCGACGAGTGGACTCGTTCTCGCCTCGGGAGAGTGCACCCCGCGCGGCGGGTCCATCGAGCTCGGCTTGGAAGACCGCGAACCGGTCTCGCTGACCTACCTGTTCACCACGCCCGCCGATGGGCGCGTGGATCTGCTCGCCGGTGGGCGTGTGTTTCAAGCGCAACCGCTGCTCGAACCCTGCAACTGACGGAGCACGACCGTTCAAGAACGACCCTGGCGTGATAGACCGGGGCATGGGCAAGTCGCCCCCCGCCGACCAGTCGACCCGCCAGGCGTCGCTCAAGGAGATCCATCGCATCAGCCTCGCCGGGGCGAGCGTGGAAGTGTCGACCGGGCGGGATGCTGGGCTCAGCGTCTCGGTGGGGCCGGCGGGCATCATCGCGGGAACCGGGACGAGCTGCGATCTCACCATCGTCGACGACCTCGTCTCCCGACGACACGTCGGCTTTCATTCCGAGCGGGAGGGCGTGCGAATCGTCGATCTCGGGAGCAAGAACGGAACGTTCTTGGGCGGCGCACGAATCCGCGAAATCAGCGTGACCGAAGACACGTCGTTGATTCTCGGCTCGACGACGCTCACGGTTCGCCTGAAAACCAAACCGCTCGAGGTGAGCTTCTCCCCGCGCACGAGCTTCGGCGCGGCGATCGCGCATAGCGAGTCCCTGCGCCACGTATTCGAGCTGCTCGAGCAGGCAGCAAAAACAGATGCCACGGTCTTGCTCGAAGGGGACAGCGGAGTCGGCAAGGACGTATTGGCCACCGCAGTGCACACCGAGAGCCTGCGTGCCGACGCCCCCTTCGTCGTTCTCGACTGCGCGGCGACTCCGCCGAGTCTGTTCGAAAGCGAATTGCTCGGCCACGAAAAGGGCGCGTTCACTGGTGCGGACCAGACAAGGCCCGGCGCACTCGAGCAGGCCAACGGAGGCACGCTGTTTCTGGACGAGGTCGGCGAGCTCCCGCTCGAGGTGCAGCCGAAGCTCCTTCGCGCCCTCGAGAATCAATCGTTTCGGCGGGTGGGCGGGGCCAGAAGTGTCGATGTGAACGTTCGCATCGTCGCGGCGACGAATCGCCGGCTGAAGGAAGCCGTGCGTCGTGGCGATTTTCGTTCAGACCTCTTCTATCGCCTCGCGGTCGTGCAAGTGACGGTACCGTCCTTGGCCGAGCGCTCGGATGACGTCGCGCCCCTCGCCGAAATGTTTCTCCGGCGCGCTACGGGAGACGACGACGCGAAGCTACCTGCCGACGTCGTCCGTCTGCTGGCGACCTACGATTGGCCGGGGAACGTTCGAGAGCTCAGAAACGTCGTGGAACGATTCGCCACGTTCAACCGAGCCGACCCCGAGCTGTTGTTTTCGCACCACGGCGGCGATGGATCGAGCACATCGAAGTTCGACTTTCTCGCGCTCGAGCGCCAGCCGTACCACGAAGCCAAGCGCCGTCTCGTCGACGCGTTTCACCGCGCGCTCCTCCCTCGAGTAGTCGAACGGGCCGGTGGCTCGGTTCCGCGGGCGGCCGAGCTGTTGGGCATTCCCAAAGCGAGCCTCTACCGCATGCTCCAACAGATCCAGGATGGCGAGGAGTAGGCCCACTCTTGCGCTCGCGATGGCGCTGGCCACGGGGTCATCCGTGGCAATGGCCCAGCCCACCGAAGAACCCGACCCGCCCGCGGAGGCCCCGGAGCCCGTCGTCGACCTGAACGAGGTTTTTCGAAAGGGTCTCGAGAGGTTTGACGCAGGCGCCTACGACGAGGCAGTGCGAATCTGGGAGCGCCTCGTCGAAACGCTAGGCAAGACTCGCGGCCGTCGCGTTCTGTACAACCTCGGCCTCGCCTACGAGCGGCTGGGCAACCCCACTCGCGCGGTCGAGAGCTACAGCGCCTTCGCGAGCGAAGGGACGGAAAACGAGGCCCGGCGCACCGATGCGCTCCGTCGCGCCGACGAGTTGAAGGCCAAGCACGGCGCACTAACGATTCGCGCTCCCGGCGACGACTCGGTCGTGCTCGTGCGCATCGGTCAGAGCGAGCCACGCTCCGCGGGGTTCACCTTGTACCTCTTGCCTGGCACCCACGTCATCGAACTCTACTACGGCACCGACCATGCCGAGCGACGCGCGGTGGAGCTCGAAGCCGGCGGCAAGATCGAAATCGTCACCGTCGCTCCGCCAACCGGTGTCCCACCCGAGACGTCACCACCGCCACCACAGGTCGCTCCCGAGCCTCGGCCGCCTCCCGCGCCCGAGACCCCGCCGGCACCGCCCGGCGGATCTCCCACGCCGGCGGAATTTCCAACCACTTGGGTCGCCAGTCTCGGAGGGGCCACCTTAGCTTCGTTCGCGCTCCCGCTGGCCCTCGGCTTGAACGCGGCGAACGAACGCCGAGCCGCTCTCCGACTTTCTCCCGGTCACTCTCGATACGCCGACGGCATCGACGACGTCGACAAGGCAAAACGCGCCTATCGAATTTCATACTCCTTGCCCGTCGGGCTCGCTGCCGCCACGACGTCGGTCGTCGTCGTGCACTTCATTCGGGCGAACGGCGCCGATACCACTGGGGATCGACTGTCGTTGGGCTTGTCCCCGACGGGCGTGAGCGCGTTCGGCCGTTTCTAACGGGATTGGGTGACCCGCGCTCTCGGCCCTGCAGAGGCGCGGAAGCCTACAGACCGAGGTCCGTGAACGGTTTGCCAGCCGTGTCGCTCGACGGTTTTTTGGGTGACGGGCTCGCGGGAGGTTGCAACGACCGGACCGGAGCGGCGGGTGCTTTCGGTCGAATCGGGGACGGACCAGGCGCCACCGCTGGAGACGCGCTTGGCGCACTCGACGTCTCGCCGGCCATGCCTGCATCCGGTCCGTCCCGCGGTGGGGCCTGCGTCGGCGCGGCTGCGGTCGTGGAGGCCGGCTCGACTCCGTCGGCCGAGTGACTCGCCGACTGGGCGACCGGATCGTCTCGCACCTCGTCTTTGTCGCTCGACGGCGCCGGTGGCCGCAGTGCAACGACGAGTATTACCGCCGTCACGCCGGCCAGCACCGCCGCCAGCGCGAGCCGGGAGCTGGTCCGCTTTTCGGGGGCCGGCAAAATCGCTGCGGCCTCGGTGGATTCGACTTCCGCGGTGTCGCTGAGCGTGCGTTCGTCGTCGGGAATCGAAGGTCGTTCGTGGCTCGGGCTCGACGCGCCGCGGATCCGCTCACGAAGACCGTCCCGGTCCCCCGAAAATGCCTTCGAAAGAATCCTCGAAAGCTCCTGCTCGTCGCCGACGAGACCATGCGCCCGGCCCACTCGACGAAGGGCTTCTGCAACCTCGGCAGCGGTGTCGAAACGCTTATCTGGATCTTTCTCGAGACACCGAGCGGCGATTGCCGCCACATCGTCCGGCACCTCGGCGCGGGCGTCTCGGACGTCGGGCGCTTCGTCTCGCACCACACGCAGGACCGTCGCGGCGGGGGTGTCGGTCGAAAAGAGCTTCGCTCCGGTCAGCGCTTCGTGAAGCACGATACCGAGTGCAAAAATGTCGGTGCGGCGGTCGACGTCTTTGGCTTCGGCCTGCTCCGGAGACATGTAGCCGAACTTCCCTTTGATGACTCCGCTAGCGGTCACCCCCTCGTTCGCCGTGAGCTTGGCCACGCCGAAATCGGCGACGTAGACCCTGCCATCGTAGGACAAGAGAATGTTGTGGGGAGAGACATCGCGGTGCACGACGTGAAGTGCCGCACCCTCGGTGGACGTGAGCTCGTGCGCCGAGTGCAGGCCGAGCGCGGTCTGGGCCGTAATCCACATCCCCAGCTCGATCGGTAGCAATTCCCCATCATCGGACAGCTTGTCGAGCAGCTTCGCCAGGCTCGTGCCCTGGATCAGCTGCATGACGATGAACGGCGCACCCTGGTGCTCCCCAAGCTCATGGGTCTCGACGACGTTGGGATGAGAAATCCGCGCCGTCAATCGAGCTTCGTCGAAAAACGCCTCGACATGCGAACGATCGGCGACGTTCCGCCGCATCGCCTTGATGGCCACCAGCCGATCGAATCCGTGCGCGCCGATGAGTCGGCCCGCGTACACGGTGCCCATGCCACCGCTGGCCAGGGGGAAGAGCACTTCGTAGCGGCCGAGGCGCGTCCCGGTGGTGAAGTGGGCCTCTTCGTCCGCCTCGGACGCCGGTGTCCGCTCGGACAAAGCCCTGCCCGCGACGGGCGCGGTTTTTGTTTGAGGTCCGGTCACGCACCTCGATGATAGCACCGTGGTCCGTCGTTCTCACCGGCGCCGCGACCCCCGGGCCAAGGCCACCCGTGATATCAGTCGAGGGGCATGGGACGCCGAGCGAGCGCGATCGTGATGACGGTGTCCGCGGGAGCGATACTCGGGTGTGTCGACGATCCTCCAGCCCCCCTCATTTGCCCGCCTCGAGCCGCGCAACAGATTCTCGAGTGCGGTTTCGTCGATGCGGCCGCCATCCAATTCGAGTGTGGTGTTTTTCCGGCGAAGACTTGCGCAGTGCGACAATCTTGTGGGACCAGCACGACTTCCGGCTGTGAGGGCGTCGAGCGCGAATGTCCCGACACCGACGTGCCTTGTTTCCCAATGGGCGACTGTCCGGGAGCCGTTCGAGCCGAAGTGGCGCAGGCGATACGGCCGGACGCCGTGCCCACTTGCGGCAAGCTCGACGTTTTCCCGACACCGGATCCTCCGATTTGGTGCTCCTGCGGTTGCCGCGAGTGCGCGTCGGTATGCGACGGCAAGGGCCCAGCGCTTTACGGGATGGACCGCGGCTTGAACGAAAAGCCCATCCCGATGTTCCAGACCGACGTCTTTCACCTCCTGCCGCGGCAAGGATTCTTCGGGCTGTACCTCAGTATCCGCGGAAAAGTCGACGCGACGATCGCCGTTCGCACGTTCGCCCCCAACCTCAACGCGCGCTTCTACGAGCTCAAAGGGAACTTCGAAGAGTTCACCGAGGTCGTCTTCTTCGCCGAGCCTGGCGGCGTCTACACCTGGGCGCGCGCCGAAGACATCCCAGAGGTTCAGTTCCTCATCGACGAGTTCGGGCCCGATCTGGTCCGGCCATCACTGGTCGAAATTCTCCCCGGCGAGGAGGAAACGATCGCCGAGCTCGATTGCATGATTCCGTTCTGGACTCAGCGGTAGCTCGGCAACACTCGAGGAGGTCGGGCGGTGAACGAGCCGCTGACGCTCAGCCGAGTGCAAAGCGCTCGAAGCTGCCGGCGTGCGCAGTAGCGAGATCGCCGAAAACCGCGGGGTGAATACACGCTGCAAGGATTTCGAGCGAGTCGACGATGCGTGGCCCGGGGCGGTTGAAGAACGCGTTGCCGTCGGCGACGTACACCCGCCCCGCGTCGACCGCCGGCCACTCGAGCCCGCCGAGAAGGTCCCGAAGCAGCTCGCTCTCCTCCGCCGTTCTGGCGAGCGTGAAGCCACACGGTTTCACGAGGACGACCTCGGGGCGCAGCTCACGAAGCTCAGCGATGCCCAATGTGGGTGCATGAGCCCCTGGTGAGGTCACGAGGGCGTCTCCGCCCGCGATGTCCACGAGCTCGGGCATCCAGGTGCCGCCGACCATCACGGGGTCGAGCCATTCGATGGTCAGGACCCGTGGCCGTTCGTCGAGCTCAGCAGCTCGCCGTTTCACCTCGTCGATTCGCGCTGTCGCCTGGGCCAACAGTTCTTGGGCCTGCTTCTCGGCGTCGAGCGCTATGGCAACTCGAGTGAGATCGCTCCATATGTCTCCGAGCTTCTTCGGGTGAAGATTCACGACTTCCAAAGCGGGGTTGGCGAGCTTGCGGACCGCCGAGCACACGTCCTCGTACGAAACGGCACAGACATCGCACAGGTCCTGAGTCACGATCACGTCCGGGGCGGCATCGCGCAACCGGTCGAGCTCGAGCTCGTAGACGGCCAGGACCTCCCGCACCAGCGTGCGCACGTCCCGATCGATGTCGCCGCTCCGCGGAAGGTTGCGGAGCGCCGTTTTTGTCATCACCGGCAGCCCGCGAACCTCCGCGGGATAGTCGCATTCGTGGGATACTCCAACCAACGCGTCTCGCATCCCGAGCGCGCACACCATTTCGGTCGCCGAAGCCAGGAGACTGACGATCCGTGGTGCGCTCACGCTATCTGTATACTGCGGTGAATGCCCCGACTCGACCCGCTACGTATCGCGCTCTTCAGCTCCTTTCTCGTCGCCTGGGGCTGCGGAAGCAGCGGGTCGGATGGGTCGATCGCTGCCGGCGGTGCCGCAGGCAGCTCCGGCGCTGCGACCGGCGGCACTGCAGGCGGCGTTGGTGGAACGGCGGGCATGAGTGGAACGGGCGGCGTTGGCGCAGCCGCCGCAGGCGGCAGCTCCGGCAGCGGGGGGGCCTCGGGCTCATCTGGGACCGCAGGCATGCCGGGCAGCGGCGGCTCCTCCGCAATGGGCGGCTCTGCGGGAATGGGCGGCTCCTCCGCAATGGGCGGCGCTGCGGGGATGGGGGGTGTCGGTGGCACATTCAACTTCGGCCCCCCGATCCAAGCGAACGACTTCGAGTGGACTTGGGTCGACTTTCCGGACAGTCGCTGCATGAACGACACGCCGACCGGGCTGGGCGTCAACCTGAACCCGGCCTCGGACAAAGTCCTCATCTTCATGACGGGCGGGAACGCGTGTTTCAACGATGCCAGCTGTTTCATCACGGCCAACACCGACGGATACGACATCGGCAAGTTCTCCGGAGAGAGCCAACTCAACGCGCCCGCGTTCGATCGAGCCGATGCCCAGAACATCTTCGCCGACTGGAACTTCGTCTATCTGCCCTACTGCACCGGCGACATCTTCATCGGCGACGAGCCCAACGGAATGGCCGGCGGGCAGACTTGGAACTTTCACGGATTCAAGAACGTCACGCTCTACCTCGAAAGACTCGTACCGACTTTCACGAGCGCCTCGCAGATCCTGTTGACTGGTGCCAGCGCCGGAGCTCTCGGCTCGGCCTACAACTACGACCAATTCGCCCGAGCGTTCGGTCCGACGATCCCGATCACCCTCGTCGAAGACTCCGGGCCCCCCATGGGCGCACAGTTCTTCGCACCGTGCCTACAGCAACACGTGCTAGCGACATGGGGCGTCGCTCGGACGTTGCCGGAAGACTGCCCACAATGCGCCAACCCTACCGACGGCGCGTGGGTCGAACCGACGGTTCGATGGCTGCTCGGGAAGTACCCCGATCGAAACTTCGGCCTCGTGTCGAGCGATGCGGATCAGCTGATGCGGTTCTTCTGGGGTTTCGGTCTCAACGACTGCGCGGAGCTCCTGCCGGGAGCGATCCCGCCGCAGTATTCTGCTGCGCAGTTCAAAGCCGGACTCGAGGATCTGCGGGACCGCATCGTCGGCTCCTCGGACAACGCCAAGCTGTACATGCCGGCGAGCGATCGGCACGTCTGGGTGGACACACCGTTGCACCAAACGACGCACTTCGGAGTCGTCCTTCAAGACTGGGTCCAGCAGGCGCTCGACGACGACCCCGCTTGGTCTCATGTGCCGGCTCCCTGAGCTAGCGGGAGCGTTGCAAGGGAGATCGCCGACAGCGCCAGGCTGGCGAGAAGTTGCACCGATGCCGCGCAGCATCTCGTCCGGCGACAGATTCTTCTTGGGAACGTTACTGGTCCTTGATGCCTCACTGATTCGATCCGCGACATCGGACCGATCCTTGCTAACCTTCAGCAATGGGAGGCGCTTGACGTGAGAAGAGCTTGGCTTTTGACCTGCGCGGGTCCGAGTGTTGCTTTGTTGCTGTCAGCATGTGGCGGTTCGTCGTTCGGCACGACCGACGAGGGCTCCGGCGGCGGCAACGTCGACGGCGGAAGCGGGGCTGGGGCGACCCCGGGAGCTGGCGGCTCCGGCGGAGGGGCGAGCGGAACGGGGGGCGGAAACGGACCCGGAGGAACCGGCGGCAACGGTGGAAGCGGCGGGGGGACAGGTGGCTCCGGCGGCGGGACCGGTGGGGCTCCAGGTGGCACGGGCGGGGGCGGAACCGGAGGAGCCAGCGGGGGGCCCGGAGGAACCGGCGGTTCGGGTGGTAGCGGCGGCGGCTCCGGTGGTAGCAGCGGCGGGCCCGGCGGCTCGGGCGGAATGGCGGGCTCGCCCGATGCATGCACCGACCCCGGCGGGTGTCGCCCCACGGAGTACTGCGAGTTCGAAAGCGTCAGCTGCGGAGGCAGCGGCAGTTGTCGACCGAAACCCCCGTCTTGCGGAGGCGAGACCAACCCCGTCTGCGCGTGCGACGGACAGATTTACACGAACGAATGCGCGGCGAACGCCGCCGGTTGGGATCAAGCCCCCATCGATGCATGCCCGGGGCTCTGCCCGAATGACCAACCCGCGGACGCCGGCTCTTGCTCGACACCCGGGATCATGTGCTCGTACGGAAACGATCCGCGGCCGCAGTGCCGAACGATGGTCGGCTGCGATCCCACGAGCGGCACCTGGACGACGTCGCACGCGAACTGCCCCGGCCTCGTCTCGTGCCCCGCCCCCGGCGGTAGCCCCGATGGGCTGCCCTGCGTGAGCGACGGCGCGGAGTGCTCCGACAACGTGACCCTCTCGATCTGCTTGTGCTCGAGCTGCCCCGGCGGCGGGATCTGTCCGACCCCCGCCCCCCCTCCGCTCTGGACGTGTTGGCGACCGCCGCCGTCGCCGTGCCCGACCGGGTTACCCAACCAGGGAGCTGCCTGCTTCTCGACGGCACAGAATTGTTTCTACGGCAGCTGCGAGACGGGAATGGTGGTCAGCGTGTCCTGCGACGAAAACGTCTGGCGTTGGGAGCTGCAGGCCTGCCTGTAGTTGGCGGCAGGGTCATTCGCCGGCGGTGGCAACGGTCATTCGCCGGCGGTGGGAACGGTCATTCGCCGGCAGAGTCGCCGTATTCTTCGATGAGCGTTTCCGTGCCCCAACCTGCATTCGCCTGATCGGCCTCATCGTGTGTGAGCTCGGCCTGGAGCAGCCGCTCGAGGTCGTCCACCCGTTGCTTCGCGAGAGTGACGAACCGCTTCTGGTCGTGCCGATGCGCCGCAAGATCTCGAAGAACTTGTTCGTCATGGCGGCGAAACATTCGGGCGGATCGATGCGCGTGGTACGCACGAAACCCGAGCTGCCTGAGTGCCTCGACGCCACACCGTAGCGACGAGTCGAACAACTCTCGATAGATGTGTTCGACCCCCGCGTCGATCAAATCATAGGCGTCGGTGCGCCCTTCGGCCCGCGCCAAAATCTTCAGCTTCGGGAAGTGCTTTTTTGCGGTGCCGACGAGCTCGACCGTTTTGGCCGAATCGTCGATAGCTAGAATCAGCAGCTCCGCGTGCTCCGCGCCCGCGGCCCTCAACAGATCGTGGCGCGACGCGTCGCCGTAGAAAACCTTGTTTCCGAACTTCCGGAGCAAGTCGACTTGGTCCGAGTCCACATCGAGCATTGTCGCCCGCACCCCATTCGCGGCAAGAAGCCGCGACACGATCTGACCGAAGCGACCGAAGCCCGCGATGATGACGCGATTCTCCTCGTCGATGAGGTCCGCTTCGCGTGCCTCGACCTCTTTGGTTCCAAACCGAGGCTGAACGACCTTCTCGTTGAAAATCATCAAGAGCGGAGTGAGCGCCATCGTCAGCGCCACCACCGCCACCAGGACAGCGGCGACGTCGTCCGGGACGACCCCCTGCTGCGTTGCGAAGGAAAAAAGCACGAACGCAAATTCGCCGCCCTGGGCGAGAGCAAACGCAAACAGCACGTTTTGGTCGAGCCCCATCTTGAACGCGCGCCCCACCACGAAGAGGACCAACAGCTTGACGACGATCAGCGCCACGACGAGGGCCGCAATGAGGCCGGGGTTGCTCGCGATGAGACCGAAGTCGATCGAAGCGCCCACAGCGATGAAAAACAGTCCGAGCAACAAGCCCTTGAACGGATCGATCTCGGCTTCGAGCTCGTGTCGATACTCGCTGGTCGCGAGCACGACACCGGCGACGAACGTCCCGAGCGCCGGGCTCAGACCGACCTTGCTCATCAGGAGCGCGATGCCGATGACGAGGAGGAGGGCGGCCGCGGTGAACGTTTCGCGGAGCCGTACCTTGGCGATGATCCGAAAAACGGGCCGCACGACGAATCGTCCCAGAAACACGATCCCGGCGACCGCACCGAGCACGAACAACGTGGTCGCCCACCCCGGCAATCCGTCGACCCAGGTCGTCGAGTGACCCGCGCCGTGGCTTTCGGCCGCGTGCGCACCAGGAGCGGCGAGCAGCGGAAACAGGGCCAGCATGGGGATCACCGCGATGTCTTGGAACAAGAGGACCGCGAACGAGCCACTCCCTCCGGTGGTTTTCATCAACCCTTTTTCGTTCAACGTCTGCAAGACGATCGCCGTCGAGGACATGGCAATCGTCATCCCGACGGCAAGGGCCACACGCCAATCGAGTCCGACGGCGATGGCGATGCCCGCCACCACCACCGTGGTCCCGAGGACCTGCAGTCCGCCGAGTCCCAGCACCGGGCCGCGCATTCGCCACAAGAGCGATGGCTCGAGCTCGAGGCCGACGAGAAAGAGCATCATCACCACGCCGAACTCGGCGAAGTGCATGACGTCTTGACCCTCTTCGCCGATGAGCTGAAGACCAAAGGGGCCGATGACCATTCCCGCAATCAGGTAACCGAGCACCGAGCCGAGTCCGAGGCGCTTGGCGACCGGGACCGCGACGACCGCCGCCGTCAGGTAGACGAACGCCTGGTAGAAAAAACCTTCACCGTGCATCAGTCACTGCCTTTCCGGATGATGGCGTCGAGATCCGCATTGAGGTGCGAATGCTCTCTGGCTGCATCGAAGTCGAGATTCCCGTCGCGCAGCGCTTCGATGACTCGTCGGTAGTCCTCTTGGTGCTCTCGAATCGTGTCTTTTTTCATGCCGTGGGTTCCGTAGGCGACGAACGGCGGCAGGTAGTCCATCCCGCAGAGCTTCGCGGTCTGCGAGATGGGAGCCAGGAGCTCGTTCACCGTGTGTCCGTTGTGCCCGTCCCGGCGATACGCGTCCTCACCCCCGCCGGTCGTGATGGCGGTGAGCATCTTCTTGCCTCGAAGCTTGTCGCCGTTCGTTCCGTAGGCCCACCCGTGCTCGAGCACGAGGTCCTCCCACTGCTTCACGATCGGTGGCGTGCTGTACCAATAGAACGGGTGCTGCATCACGATGATGTCGTGAGTCACCAAGAGCTCCTGCTCGCGCGCGACATCGACGTCGAATTCTGGATACTGCTCGTACAAATCGTTGAAGGTCACTCCCCGGAGTTTTTTTACGGCTCGCGCGAGCCTGCGGTTGACCCGAGACTTTTCGAGCGCAGGGTGGGCGAACAACAAGAGAATGTGATTCATCAGAGCGCTCGATTCCCAGGAAGAGTGTCAGCGCGAGCGACGCCGGAGCGCCGCCGCACACGCACCGGCAATGACAACTTCCGCCACGATCCAAATCCACTGCATCGTGTCCGGAGCACCATCCAAGATGAATCCGACACCACGCCCCACCGCGATGCCCAGCATGAGCCACATGACCACGCCAACGCCGATCCACCACCGGGGTGACCACGCGCGCACGAACGCCACAGAAAGGCCGATTCCCAACAGGGATCCGCCCCAACTCGCCCGGAGGTTGATGGCTTCACCGACGTTGGTTGGTTGGCGAGCAAGCGCGTCGGCCACGGCTCCCGGAGAAAAAATCAACGCGACGCCGATCGCGGCGAGGATGATTCCGGCAATCGTGCGAGCTCTGGACGGCTTCGGGTCCATTCGTGAGCTATCCCGCCATGATTTCGCCGCTGTCACCGATGAGGTCGATGCTCTGGCCGAGCCCTTTGACGACGAGCGGCAGGTGACGAATCACCTTTGGGTTGAGGATGCTCTTCGGTGCGCTGGCTACCAAACGGTGGCCAGCGCTGACTAGCGTTGCAGTCTTTTTCGCGCGCGTGGCGACGTGCACGCCGTTCAACACGTGCACGTCCAGCAAGCCGTCAACGTAGGCCCTGGCGGAACCTCGACCGTCGGCCCGCGCGCGCATGACGAGCTGGTCGATGTCCTCACTCACCTTGATGGGCTCGTCGAGCGCCTTGGCGGCCGAGCGTCGGACCCGCTCCTCGGTTTCCTGGCGCTGAAACGCCAATGCGTAGTGCTCCGCGGCAGCTTTGAAGAACTCATCGTACTCGGCAACGTTGATGCGAACGTAGTTGAAGTCATAGCCGACTCTTGCGTTCTCGCGCGCCGCCGTGACCATGTCGAACTTTGGATTTCCTTCGTACTTGTCGTACCCGGAGCCGAGATCAGTCAACGCGACAATGCCTGGCGGCGGCACCTCGATGATGTCTTCGACGATCTGAACGATCGTCTGCGCCAGAAGCTGCGCGGCTTTGACGATCGCGGTGTAGATGGCGACATACGGCTTGGCGAGCTCGTCGCCGAGCTCTCCGAGTGTTTCGACTTCACGAACCTCGGTGACCATGCGTCCGTTTTCGTCCTTCTTTCGACTCGTCACCGTCGCTTTGATTCCGAGCGCCTGGCACCCGAAAGTGCCGGCGCCAGCGAGCAACAAGGCTCTGCGCGACGAAACCGGCTGGGATGGCATCGGCTTGACGCTACCTCAGCGGCAAGCGAACCCCAATCGCTCAGCTCGGTCCTTCGGAACGCCTCACGTACACATCGAAATCCTCGATGCGTTCGACCCACTCGTACTCGCGCCTGATCATCGAGTCGAGCTCCTCGAAGTTCTGGAGTGCGTCGTTCGAATCGAGCCAGTCGCCGGTCACCGCGGGAAAAATATCCCCGTGCTCGACGACTAGGGCGGCCGGTGGTGCACGGCTCAAATCCTGGAACAGCTCGGCCTGTGACCAATCGCGGCTCGAACCAAGACGCTGGGGCACGTTGTAGATGAAGCGCGTGGGCGGATCCCGGTCGGCAAGCCAGTAGATGACCGGTTCGAACCCCCAGACGAAGACGGGATCGCCGGGTTTCGTGCGCTCACTCAACGAGCGCGCGACCTTTCGATCAGCCGCCAAGTTGTAGTCACCCACGTAGGAGAGCTCCTCGTCGAGTGCTGCACGATCCGCGTACTGTCCTCCGAGGAACGAAAATCGCAGCACCGTGCGAGTCCAGAACGATTTATCGAGGTCGACCGTGGCCGTGCGAGCCACGAAGAGCAGCGAGAAGGCGACTCCGAACAGAAGCGGACCGGTCGGTCCCCACTGAAGCGCGCGCCTCCACGCCTTGTAAAAACCGACCGCCGCGACGAACGACAACAGCGGCAGAGTCGCGCCGTAGTGGTAGGCGAAGAACTTTCCCTGCATCGCGATCCCAGTGACGTGGATCGACGCGATCCCGAGCAACAGAAACACGAGCTCTCGTTCCCGACGATGAATCGGCCGGAGGACCGCCGCAAGGACGCACCCCACCGGAATCAGCGCGGAGAATCGGACAAAGGTCTCGGCGATGGCCCGCCACAGCATCGGGAGCGCGCTCTGTCCGGCCCAATTGATCGCCGTGTACTCGGGCGTGACGACGAAGAACGTCGTATACAACGCGTCTAGGCCGTCGCCGGCAGCTAACCAACCGAGAGTGAGCACGATCGGCAGCAGGCTGGCTCCACCGACGACCAGGAACGGTAAGAACGAGCGCGGTCGTGACCCCGTGCGAAGCAACTCGCGGCGCATCAGGTACGCCGCACACACGATCGCGCCGCCGCCCAGATGCGGCTTGAGCAAGAACGCCGCGCCGAACAGAACCCCCATGGCCGCCCAAGCCCAGAGCTGCTTTCGCCCTTCGTACGCGGACGCAGCGAACAGTAGTGCAAAAATTGTCAGATACCCACCGAACGTCTCCGGCTGCGCCGTGTGCCAGTACTCGAGCTGCGCGACTGTCACTGCCGTCATGCCCCCGGCGAGCAGACCCGCGGTCGAGCCTCCGACGTAATCCCGCGACAGCCGCACGAACGCCAACACGACGCCGATGAGCGCCGCGCATTCGAGCCACCGCGGCGCCAGCATGCTCTTGCCGAAAAGCACCTCCGCTGCCGCATAGACCAAGTAGATCCCCGGCGGCTTGAAATCCCACAAGTCGCGGTAGGGCATCTTCCCTTCCAGAAGCCCACCCGCCACCACCGCGTAGATCCCCTGGTCCCGACCGAACGAGAACATCAAGATCTGCAAGACGGCGAACGCGAGTCCCGCCACTCCCAGAACCCCGAGCCACATGTCCGCATCGACTCGCCCCGCGCGCCGCTCCGCCGCCACCCCGGGCCAGCTCGTCATGCCGTAACCACGCTAGCCAACCCTTCCCCCGGAGCGCCACCCAAGCTCCCCTTGACCAACCGAACCCCGGCTTTTATGACTCCCCTCCCCTGCGCCCCTAGCTCAGCTGGATAGAGCATCGGACTTCGAATCCGCAGGTCGGAGGTTCGAATCCTCCGGGGCGCGCTGAACTGGTCGGAGGCGATGCCTCTTCTCGACATGCCCGTACGGGTTATTTCAGACTTCTTCCCATTCGAGGTCTCTCACGAGCTCGAACCGCGTCTTCATGCCGTACTCGTTCCACGAGTACCGAAAGCAGCTCTCGACACTCACCTCGGGTAGCAGGTCATCGCCGACGCCGTTCTTGATGAAAAACGCGTTCCAGCCGCCGCGATTGCACCCCGCGAGCCGATATCCCTTCTGCTTGCCGAGCTTGGTGAAGGCGCGAAGCGACGCGCTGCAGTAGTTGTAGTGCTCCCGGTTCTGTGGGTAGTCGCCGACGCTGAAGTCAGCGCGGTAAGGCACTGTCCACGAGCGATCGGGGCCGAGGATGTCTTGGTACTCGACGACCACGACTCGAGGATCCACACCCTCGAGCGCCTTCCAGATCCAATAGTCGACGCCGTCGATGTCGAGGCAGAGCAAGTCGATTTCACCCTCGAAGCCGTTGCCGGTCACCATCGAGCTCACGCTCTCCCGCGTGACTCTCGTCGCTACCGACGTCGGTGGAAACAACGCGCACTGGTGATGGCGGCCGAAGAACGCGGTCGCTTCGTCGAGTTTCTTTTCGTCCCCATCGACGAGCAGCACCTCGAATCCGTGGTTCACGATCAGGTTCGCGACGTTGCTGCCACGGATGCCCGCCGCACCGATGTCCACGGCTCGGCGAGAGCTCATGCCGATGAGCGAGAACACGTAGAGCAAGATCCCGTCCTCGTTCGTCGCGGAGAACACGTCGAAACCGACGTCGTCGAACGTGAGACCGGCGCGAGTCTCGGCAGAGAGCTCTCGATATCGGAGCGAAAGCAGGATCTGGCTCTGCCGTTCGAGGGCGGCTTGACGCGAGGCGAGCTGATTCACCGACTCCTCGAGCGTGGACGACGTCAGCGCCGCCCCGAGTCGACTCGTGAAACCACCCTTCATGCGTCTAAGTCGTGCAGTCGAAGCTCGACGCGGCGGCCGCGCACATGCAAGCGCGTTCTTCGGGAGTGACGCATATGCCGTTCTGGGTTCCTGTCTGTGTCAGGCACTCGGCGCCGGCGCCGCACCCCACTCCGCCGGGCGGAGGGGCGCAGCGTTGACCCGGAGCGCACAGGCCGGAGAGGCATGACAGTCCCCCTCCGCAATCCGTGGCCCCGGGGCACGGCGTGCCCACCAAGCCGCAGCTCGCCCCCGAATCTGCCGACGGGCACGAGCGAGCGTTGATCATGTCGGCGGGGCACGAGCAGCATCCGAAATCCTGAGGGGTGTCTCCACACATGCGGACGCACAGATTGTTGACGAAGCAGGTGGGCGGACACATGCCACCGCCTCCGGTTCCCGTAGCGCCGCCGGTGCCGGGACTACCGTCGGTCCCAGCAGCCCCGCCACTCCCAGATGTGCCATCTGCGGAGTCGGTGTTTGACGAGTCGCCGCACGAAAGCGCGAACGCAGCAGTGAGCAACGCCACGGTGGGAACCACGATGCCGGCCGACTTCGGCCAGCAGAGACGTGTACGCCGCGAGAAAGGCATGGCGACGATTGTACCTGAGGCAGCGGCACGTCGCACGCCCACGTGCCATGCTACGCGGCGTGTCTCGTCACTCTTTGGCCGGCATGCTCTTGCTGCTCGTTGGCGTAGGATGCAGCAAGGGCCCTCCTTATTCGCTCACCGGCACCGCGAAGCTGCCGAGTTGCAGCGAAGGCCCGGCGGGCGATCTCACCGGAATGTGGTTCGACGGCGGCGAGGTGACCATCTTGACCGACGGCTGCCGTGGGTCATCGGCTGGCCAGGTGTTCGCGTCGTGCTCGCTAGGGTGGGCTTTCACGCAAGAGGGCGGCGACGTCAGCATCCTCGTGGACGAGGAGTACGAGCTGAAGGCTCGTCTATGCGGCAACGAGCTTCACTTCGAGGGCGGTTGGTGGCTGCCCGTCGAGGATCCACCCTTCGGCTGCACCTACGAAGAGGACAGCGCCGCTGAAGTCGGCATCCAATCCGAGGGCGCCACCTTGCGGCTCTCCGAGGACATGAACGAGCTCACGGGCGTGCTCGTCGTCGAGGAAAAATGCACGGCCGAATACGACATCACGCTGCAACGCCCTCCTTCGTGACCGAAGCGAAGCGTGCGCTACGAGCTCACGGCGTGAACAAGACGCCGCTGACGCCCGCGGAGATCTCTTGCGGGGCGACGCACGGTGCCCCGTCCGGACAGTTGATCTGTTCCACCGCCTGCACGTAGCCACCGAAGCTGAACAGACTCTGGCCATCCGTATCGCTGACCGCGCGCTCCCAGAACTCGATCGTGTAGCCCGCAGGCACGGCCCCCCCGGTGAGGTCGAAGAAAGGTGGTGCACTCATGTCGACCAGCTCGCGGGTAGCGAGATCGAGCAAGCGGCGCTGCTCGGCCTCGGCCAGGTAAGCGCCGACGACCATCGGATGGTGTCGACTCGACTGCACGCACGGAACCGCCTGTCCGCTGGTGCGCGAGCCGATGACGTCCACCGTGAACGCCCCGCCCACGGGCATCGACGAAAACTCGCAGGTGTTTCCATCGGTCGTGATGGCGACGCTGAGAAGCAAGCTACCATCGAAGGTGGTGGTAACGAACGGATTGCTCGCCAAACCCGAGCGTTCACCGAGCTCGGTCCAGGCGCCGGAGCCGAGATCATACCGTGCAGCAACCACTCGACCTGCGCCGGGCGCGAGGAAGTGCTTTGTCGCACCGAAGGTGATGAAACCGCCGGTGTCGGCCATCGTGGTGTGGCCCCCGTCGTAGGTCGGTGCACCACCAGGATCGATGGGTGACCACGAGTCGGTTCCGGGATCGTAAATGCCGCCGCTCGGATCTGGGAACGCCGTCGTGCCCATGCCCGGCTCGGTCCAACCGCCCCACACCACGACCTTGCCGTCGACACTCACGACATCGAAGTACGCCCGCCCGCTGGGCATGCCGACCGTCGACATGGTCGTCCAGCTGTCGATAGCCGGATCGTAGAGCCAGCCTTCCATCGGCGGAACAGGGAAGACGTCGACGTCTCGGCTGAAGATCGCCATGACCTTCCCGGTCCACACCGCCTTGTGCGCGCCGCGCGCAGACGGCGCGCCGACATCGCTCACGGGCAGCCAAGTGTCGCTCGCCGGATTGTATCTCGCGCCGTCGCCGAGATCGTCGAGACTCGCACCGAAATCCCCGAGTTCCGCGCCGCCCCACACGATGTACTCGGTCCCGGTCCAGACGACCGTGTGATTCACACGCGCCGAGGGAGCGCCCACCGTCGAGGCCACGATCCACGTTCCCGTCGTCGGAAGCGGGCCAACGGGTGTCGGCACGCACGAGCAGTTGTCCGGAGTCGGGCTGAAACCAGGCTGGCAATCGACGAGTCCACAAGTTTGCCCGCCGGTGCCACCCGATCCCGAACTCGCCCCGCTACCGCCGATGCCGCCGCTGCCGCCCGTGCCATCCGGAACGCACCGGCACTCCGCCGCGTCGAGCGAAAACCCAGCACCACACGACGCGATGCCACACTGATTCTGCCCGCCGCTCCCACCTTGACCGAGACCACTACCGTCGCTGCCGCCGCACGCCATGAGCGCGCCGGCCGCTGCCGCCATGAGGAGATGTCGCATGGTGATGCCGTTAGCACGAGCCGTGCCCACGTTCGGCCGAAGGGTCCTCGACGCAAAGCGCCATTCGCGGGGCACGCGAGTGTGTCAGCGTGTGCCAGCCGCGATCGTGCGTGCGCTCGGTTTTCACCTGGCTGGAGAGTTCCACGAAGGCAAGAATCGAGACGCGCGAGCCCGTTGGTTCAGAGCGAACGGGCCGGTGACGGTCCGCGCGAGGGCTCGGTGAGGAGGGGAGTGCGCGCGGGGGCTTCGTGGATCGAAATTAGGCCGCAACGTCGCCATCCACGGCGAAGAAGAAACGTTCTCGGCGTAGTTGCTGGAGGATCGTGGTTGTCCGGGGGTTGCGGGAGAATGCACGCGCGGGCTTGCTCGGGTTCGCGCCACCCATCGAAAAAAGGCGCCGAGGAGTAGCCGTCGACGAAGCCGGCGGGAAACGGGGCGCCTCGCTTGGCATCGTGATGGCGCTTGTTGGCAAACACGTAGCGAAGCACAGCGCGCACGGCGCGCGGGGTTCTGAGAGTGCGCGCGTGGTAGCGATCGGCGAAAACCTTCCCGCGACGGCCGGCGACTCGGTTGAGCGCGCGCGCGATTCGCACTGAGAGACCCTGCAGACCGCGAGTGAGCGCGCGGCGGTTCTCGGCTTCGACGACGAGATGCAAGTGGTCGGACTGAACGGAAAAGTGAATCAGCCGAAACCCGAATCGCTCCCGACCGGCGCGTAAGGCACGCCAAATCGCACGAAATCTGCGTGAGCCACGAAGCCGCGACGCGACACGCAGAACCCGCAAGGTGACGTGCACCGGATGCCGACGAGACAAACTCGGGCGCCGAAGATGAGAGACGCCGGAATAGGGGTTCGGTTTTCGACCAGCGCCTGAGCGCCGGCCACCCCATGAGCGGGGGGGAGTGTGAGGCATTTCGTCTGGTCCGTCGTTCGCCGTTGTTCGCCGTTGTTCGCCGTTGTTCGCCGTCGTTCGCCGTTGTTCGCCGTCGTTCGCCGTTGTTCGCCGTCGTTCGCCGTTGTTCGCCGTCGTTCGCCGTTAACCCGCTGACCATCGCCACCGTGGTCGCGGTTTGTGCGCGCTGGCCGTTTGGCCGCGGTTGACGTGTTTCTTTTTTTGAATCTAGCACTAAACTGATTGACGTCAACCACGACGATCATCGCTACCACGCGTCAATCTCCGGGCGGGCTGGCGCGCTCGTGTGCCCGCTTGGCCGATTGCACGTTGGCCGCTCGGCGTATTCTTCGAATCTAGCGCCGAATGTGCGGGTGAGGGCCATCGCCACCACTCGTCAGTCTGCGGGGCGGGCTGGCGTCTAAATGCAGGAGCCGGCCTGACAGGTCATGCCACCGGGGCAGCTTCCGCAGAACAGGCTACCGCCACAGGGGTTAGTGTGAGTGCCGCACTCAAAGCCGAAGATCGCGCAGGAGCCGGCGCAGCCGCAGACGTTGGCGGTGCCACCCCCGCCGCAGAAGTCCGGCATGATGCACGCCCCGCACAAGAGCTGGTTGCCGCAGCCGTCGTCGATCATGCCGCAGTTCTTGCCCTGGGCGGCGCAGCTCATGACGATGCAGCCGCAGACGTTGGCTACGCCGGTGCCGCCGCACGTCGCGGGAAGGTTGCAAGTACCGCAGTTGAGCATGTTGCCGCAGCCGTCGGGGATCGTGCCGCAGTTCTTACCTTCTTGGACGCAGCTGGTCGGCGTGCAGCCGCAGACGTTGGGGGTACCACCCCCGCCGCAGGTTTGATTGACGGGGCACGTGCCGCAATTGAGCGTGTTGCCGCAGTTGTCGGAAATCGAGTCGCAGTTCTTTCCTTCAGCGGCGCAGCTGGTGGGCGTGCAGACGCCCATGCCGCACTCGTTGGGAGTCATTCCGCCGCACACCTCGGGCAACGTGCACCCACCGCAATCGATCAGATTGCCGCAACCGTCGGCAATCATGCCGCAGTTCTTGCCGGAGCAAGCGGTCGATACACAGGCGCACCGGTTCGGCTGGGTCGCGCCGCAGGTTTCCGGCGGGGTGCATACGCCGCAGTTGGTCGATCCGCACGCGTCGGACACCGTGCCGCATTCGGCGTTGCCACAGACGGGGAGGTTGCAAGCGCCGCCGGCGCCGGACATGCCCGCCGCGCCGGACATGCCCGCAGCGCCGCCCGCTCCCGCGAACCCAGCCATTCCGCCAGCTCCACCCGACCCGCTACCACCACCCGATCCACTACCGCCGCCTACGCCCCCCGATGAAGTCCCACCATCCGTGCCCCCAGTACCTCCGGTGGCACCGCCATCCACGGACGACCCACCGCCGGTAGCCCCGCCATCGTCGCCCGGGCCCGCATCGTCGTCGGGACCACCGAAGTTGGTGCTTCCACACCCGGCCACCAGGAAAACGGAAATCCACGCAAGAGCCCGCACGGGGCCAGATCTAGCACGACCTTGCCGGGTCGCACGAGTGGGCGATCGGGCCGTGCTCTCAGGCCGTGGGGTGAAGCTCGTTGACGAGATCACCAACACGGCGGCGGTGTTTTATTTCATGCAGCGGTGGGCGCGTGTCATAGGCGCTGAGATCGAGGTGCCGCGTCGCCGCTCGAAAACGGAACGTGTAGTCGGGGTAGAGCGTCGTGTTGTGACCGTTGTCGTCGAGGTACCAGCTCTTGCATCCCGTGGCCCAAACCGAGCCGGCGAGCTTCTTTTGGAGCTCGGCGTTGTACGCGTCCTGCACGTCTTTCTTGACCTCGAACCGGGCGAGACCGTTGTCGCGGATCTTTCGGATGCATTGGAGCATGTAGTGGACCTGTGCCTCGATCATGTAGAGAAGCGACGTGTGGCCGAGCCCCGTGTTCGGACCGGTGGCGACGAACAGGTTGGGGAAACCGTGCACGGTGGTTCCGAGATACGCCTCTGCGCTCTCGTTCATGACCGCCTTCAGCGTGCGGCCGCCGCGACCGACGATGTCGATCTTTCCGGCGTGGTCGTGGACCTTGAAGCCGGTGCCGAAGATGATGACGTCGACAGGGATCTCGCGCCCATCACCGGTGACCACGGCATGAGGTCTGATTTCCGCCACGCCGGCGTTCGTGAGTGCCACGTTGGGCTGGTCGAGAGACTGGTAGTAGTCGTTGGACATCAAGATCCGCTTGCAGCCCGGAGTGAAATCGGGGGCTACCAACTGTCGTAACTCGGGGTCTCTGATCGAGCGGCGGATATGCGCGAGACCGAACTTGCGCACTTGGTCCATGAGCTTGACGTTCTTGAGGAAGCCGATGAGGCGAAGCTCGAGCGTCCAGTAGATGAGGAAACGGTAGAGCCGTGCCAGCGGCGGTACGCTTTCCAAGAGGAACCGCTCCCACTTTTTGAATGGGCGGTCGGGTTTCGGAAGGACCCACGGAGCCGTGCGCTGGAAAAGATGGAGCTCCCCCACTTCGGGCTGAATCGCCGGCACGAATTGGATGGCGCTCGCCCCGGTACCGATGACGGCGACGCGTTTACCGCGGAGGTCGCAGTCGTGATTCCACTGGGCGGAGTGCCAGGTCTCACCTTCGAAGGTGTCGAGCCCGGCGATGTCCGGAATGGCGGGGTTGCTCAAGCCGCCACCGGCGGCGATCACCGAACGAGCCGTGAACTGGCGCCCCGACTCGGTTTCGCCTCGCCAGATTCCTTTCCCCTCGTCGTACTCGAGCGCGACGATGGCCTGCTCGAGCTCGACGTGGCGCCGAATGTCGTACTTGTCGGTGCAGTGTTCGAGGTACTCGCGGATCTCGGGCTGCGAGCCGAACTTTCTAGACCAGCGACCGGGCTCGAATGAGAACGAGTAGAGGTACGACGGCACGTCGCAGTGGCAACCGGGGTACGTGTTGTCGCGCCAGGTCCCGCCGATCGAATCGCCCCGCTCGAAAATGACGAAGTCGTCGATGCCGGCTTTCCGCAGGTTGATGGCGGCGCACAACCCGGAGAAGCCACTGCCGACAATCGCTACCTCGTGGTGGCGCGGCTCGGAGGTGGAGGGTGAGTCTTGTCCCACGGCCTGTTGAATCATGTTCAACAGAATACGGACTATTGAACTGAAGTCAATAGAAGCCGTCGGCGAGAGTACTTCAGCTAACAATGGCTTGTTCGGCGGATACCGGGACCCAGGACCTTCGGGCTCCGTGCTACTAAAACGCTGATGGGCTGGGTGTTCTCGAGGAGTGGGGCAGACGCGGCCTCGGCGAGGCCGTCGAGCCCGCTCGGCCGAATGTGCGGGCGGGCGATGGTCCGGGCACGCGTCGGCATGCTCGGGGTTGCGGCCGCCGCCGTGCTTACAAGCTGCGGCGGCAGCGGCGGTGGTGAGGCGTGCGCCGCTGAATACGGCATGGTGTTCGACGGGGCTTCTTGCCGCGATCCGGATCCTTGCGGCTCGGTCAGCTGCGGATGTTCCGGAGTGCAGAACTCCGTGAGCACTTGTGGCGGCGGCCAATGCCTGACGGCGATCGACTGCGACGCTTGGTGTGGCGCGTCGAACGCCGAACAGTTGAGCTGCATTCAGAAGCAGCGCTAAATATATTGACACTTTCGGTGACAATAGTCACCGTTCGAGCATGCTCTTCGATTCCAGGGTCTGCGCCGCTTCCGCCGTCTTGCTGCTGAGCGCGGCTTGCTCGGACGGGTCGGCGACCGAGACGACCGAGACGACCGACGGGGGATCGATGGCCCCCGATCTGCCCGACCTCGGCTTCGACGGTCAGCAGGCGCGCTTCGGCTCGATCAACGAGGAGCAACTCGAACGCATGGTCAACGTCGAAGTCGACGGACCGTTCTACATGCTCAACCTCATCAAGTTTCGTGAGCGGGCGGACTATCTCGACGGGCGCGAAACGAACCTCACCGGACGTGAGGCCGACGCCCTGTATGCCCCACTCGAATTCCTCGACGCCATCGGCGCGGAAATCGTGTTCGTGGCCGAGGTCGAAACGAACCTGCCGTTGGGCGACGGCGTACAGTGGGACCAGGTCGGCATCGTTCTTTACCCCAGTCGCACCGCATTCCTCGAGATGGTTCAGGAGCCCGAGTTCCGCGCCCGCGCCATCCACAAGGAAGCCGGCGTCGAGAAGACCATCGTCATGGTCTCGGATCTTGCCGAGCTCCCTTTACCTGAAGGATTCGAACCATTGCCGCCGGCGTTCCCACCGACAGCCGAGGACCCACCTTTCGACATGATTCACCTGTTCAACTACTACGACACGGCCCGCTACGAGCCCGGAACGAACGAACCCGAGCGCTCGGGCCGCGAAGCAGTGCAGCAGTATCAGAACAACGCCGGAAGCGTCGCCGCGCCCATGGGAGTTCACCCCGCGGCGTGGTTCGACATCGAAGGTGTTTTCATCGGCGATGGACGCGATTGGCACGAGTTCAGGATCAACCGGTTCCCTAGTCATGCGACGTTTCAAGCACTGACGAGCGATCCCACCTGGGCCGACGGCACGTACCACCGCGTCGCCGGGCTCGAAGACACGTATTCACTGCAGACGCTCCCGCTTCTGAACACGTTCGTCCAGTAGCTCCCCCGTGCTAGACCGCGGCGAGCGGGATGCGCGATCGCACGCTCTTCAGCGGCGTCTTCTTGACGGCGCTCGGAACGCTCCTCTTCGAGGTGTCGCTCATCCGCGTGCTGAGCTTCAGCATCTGGTACCACTTCGCGTACGTCGTGATGTCGACGGCGCTCTTGGGTTTCGGGGCGTCGGGCACGTTGTTGGCGGTCCGGCCCAAGCTCGGAACCGACAATCTGAGCCGCACGCTCGCTCGACTCGCCATCGCCGCTGGCGTGACGGCAGCGCTTTCACTGCTGTTCATCAGTCGCTTCCCTCTGCATCCGCTGCGGATCCTCGAAGACCGCACACAACTCCTACTTTTGCTCGTCTACCAACTCGTCGCCACGGTGCCCTTTTTCTTCGCCGGCACCATCATCAGTCTCGCGTTCCGTCAGGCAGCGACTCGCGTCGACCGTCTCTACTTCTGGGACCTGGTTGGAGGGGGGCTCGCCTGTGCTTTGGTCGTACCCCTCATGAACGCCATGACGCCACCGGCGGTGGTTCTGTTGGCGAGCGCGTGTTTGACCGCTGCAGCGATCGCGTTCGCCACCTCGCGCTTGCCGGCTGTCGTCGCGATGCTCGTCGCCACCGCGCTCTTGCTCGCCGCGCCCTTCGGAGCGCGGCTCACGTTCGTGCCCGCAGGCAGCAAACACCTCGCGATGGCGTTCGGGAAGTGGAAAATGACGCCGCACTCGAGCGACTGGAGCGCGCTCTTCCGCACTGACGTCGTCGAACGGAGTGCCGACACGACTTTCGCTCGAACCGACGAGTGGGGACTCGGGCCGAGAGCCGAGTGGCCGGTGCAGACGCCGTGGGGCTTCATCATGCACGACGGCACCGCCGGCACCCCGCTCTACGACTTGCGAGAAGGCAAGCTCGACTACCTCGAAAAGCACATCTTGTCGTTGCCGTATCGCGTGGTCACGCCTAACCCGCGCGTCTTGATAATCGGTGTGGGCGGCGGACGCGACGTAGTGGTCGCCAAGCGCTTCGGCGCGCGACACGTGACCGGCATCGAGCTCGACCCTCTCACCGTCGAGCTGATCCAGAATCGTTTGCACGTCATCAACGATCGATTTTTCGAAGATCCAAGCATCCAGCTGGTCGCCGGAGAGGGCCGCCACTTCGTTCGTCGCACGACGCAAAAGTACGACTTGGTCCAGATGACTGGCGTCGACACGCTCGCAGCGACGACGAGCGGCGCGTACGTGCTCGCGGAGAACTACCTCTACACCGTCGAAGCGTTCCACGATTACCTGGACCGTCTGGCTCCTGGTGGGCTCTTGTCCGTCGCTACAGGCCTCTTCAACTACGAAAAGCCGCGGTCGGCGGCGCGCATGGTGAACATCGTGCGCGAGACGCTTCGGGAGCGCGGCGTCGAGGATCCCTCGGCGCACATCGTGGTCGTACACAGCCAGCTCTTGTTCGCCGAAGTGATGGTCAAGAACGAGCCGTTCACAGCCAAAGAGATAGAGACTCTCAGTCTCAATTGCTTGGGCGCCGGGTATCTCCCACTCCACCTCGGCGACGAGGGGTTGCCGCTGTGGAAAACCCTGGTGGGGCCGGACAGCGACGAGCGCAACTCGCTCATCGAAGACCAGCCCTACCGAATCGAGGCGATCCGAGACAACAGCCCCTTCTTCTTCAACTTCTTTCGATGGAAAGACTTGGCGCAGACGAAAGACCTCGGGCCCACTCACAC
This sequence comes from Polyangiaceae bacterium, assembly GCA_029261965.1. Taxonomy (GTDB): domain Bacteria; phylum Myxococcota_A; class Polyangia; order Polyangiales; family Polyangiaceae; genus JAJDAH01. The sequence continues at coordinate 42,616 of JAJDAH010000105.1, read as the reverse complement.
GACCGCTCTGGGTCAAATCGTACTCGTGCTCCTTCTGGTGTCGCTGACGGTGTTCGGGGCTCTCTTTGTGATCGTGCCGCTTTTTTTCATGCGCCGCCGCGCGCTTCGGGGCGTCGGACGACCGGCGTTAGGCATTCTCTTGTACTTCTTCTCCGTCGGGCTCGGCTTCATGCTCTTCGAGGTGAGCTTGATGCAGCAGATGGTGATGTTCCTCGGCTACCCCACCTATGCACTGTCGGTCGTTCTCTTCACGCTGCTCACGTTTCTCGGAGTCGGAAGTTTCCTGTCGAAGCGCTTCGTCGGCCGCGAAGCACGCGCTCTGCCCGCGGCCGTAGGTGTCATCTTTGGCTTGATGCTCTTCTACTCCTACGTGTTCCCGTCGATCGCCGAGTCGACGCTGTCGGCTTCTCTCGCCGTGCGTGTCGGCATCACAGTGCTCGCGCTCGCGCCCCTCGGGCTCACTCTCGGCCTGTTCGTTCCACTCGGGATCCGCCGCGCGGAGTCTTTGCACCGCGATCTCGTACCTTGGGCCTGGGGCGTGAACGGATGCGCGTCCGTGACCGCGACGGTGCTCGCGGTGGTTCTGGGCATGGCCTACGGGTTCCGCGTCGTCTGGGGGCTCTCGGTGGCCATCTACGCTTTCGGCGTCGCCGCACTTCTGCTGCTCGGCGGCACGAACTCGCCGGCGCGCGCCGCCGCCGGAAAAAGCTGACGCGACTTGATGTAGGCTGGCTGACCCCTCGATGGCGCGTTACTACAACTATGACGGCCTCGGCGCCGAGAACCTCACGCCAGTACCGTGTGCCGTCTGCCAATGCGAGCTCGGCCAAGACATCGGGGTCGACAACGGATTTCACATACAAGAGTGCCCGGAGTGCGGATTTGTGTACGTGAACCCGCGTCCGAACGAAGAACAGCTCGCGCGCTTCTACGAGGGCTACTACGACCCCGACGCGGTCGTGGCCGACAAGTGGGAGCTCGAGATGGGCGACATCTTCTCCGAGTGCTCCGAGTGGATCGGTGAGCACCAGGCCACCGGACGCGTACTCGACATCGGCTGCTCCTTCGGCCACTTTCTTCGTCAGATGGAACGACTCGGCTGGACGGCGGTCGGCGTCGAGCCTTCGCCGGTGGCCGCCGAGCACGCTCGAACGATTCTGTCCGGAGAGGTGCACGGAGGCGGCTTCGAAGATGTCGAGCTCGACAGGGAGAGCTTCGACGCGGTCGTTTCCCTCTATGTGCTCGAGCACGTCGCCGACCCGCGAGGCTTCGTTCAGAAGGTTTTCGAGATCCTGCGCCCCGGCGGCATCGCGATCATCCGGATCCCGTACACGCGCCCGCTCTTTCCGTTGCAGAAGGCGCTCCGGCGTCCGCTCATGTACGCACCCATGCACCTCAACGATTTTTCACCACGATCCATGGTCCGACTCTGTCGCACCATCGGCTTCTCGGACGTGGAGGTTCGTGTCGGGGCGCGCCGCCACGCCCACGACCTCGTGGAAAACGTGGGCGCGCGACTGCTCGGCGGCCTGGGACGCGCGGTAGAAGTGGTGACGAGCGGCCGTGCCATATTCCCGCTCGTCGGGGCGTTGAGCTACCGGATGTTCAAGTAGATACCGAGGGCGACTTTTCCGATGCTCGAGAATCTCAACCGAAAAAAGCTGGCTCAATTCGCCAAGTACCATCTCAAGCGGCGCGTCTTCGACCACCCCGCGTCGGAGGATTCGCTCGGTGTGGAGCTCATCGGGCTCGACCTCGACGAACTCTATCGCATTCTCGGCGAACGTTGTCCGGACGCCGAGAAGCTCGCGACCGTCACCTATCGCGGCAAGAGCTATCCGATCTTTCGTGTCGACACCGGAGACATCGGCGCGCGCAAAAAGTTGTTCGTCATCTCCGGCATTCACGGGAACGAGCAGGCTGGCGTTCTGTCGATTCCGGCGTTGCTCGACGACGTCGATCAGCAGCCGGACCTCTATCGCGGCGTGCACGTCGTCGTCATCACTCCGACGAACCCCGTCGGCGCCGACCACCAGTCGCGATACAACGCGCTCGGGTTCGACATCAATCGTGACTTCGGGCGATTCGAAACTGTCGAAGGCCGCGCGGTCCGCGACGCCTGTGAAAACTTTCGACCGGACTTCACGATTTCGCTGCACGAGGGACCCCAGCCGGGTGCGTTCGTCTTCGCGAACCGCTCGGTCAGCGAATTCGTCGGCCGCGGGGTAGTCGCGGACATGAAAGAAGCGGGCGTGGAGCTGGCGGACCGAGACTATTTCGGCAGACAGCTCAGCCCGCCGGGGTACGCACCGGTCTCTCGCCGGCTCTATGCGCTTTCGCTCTTGTGGAAAGCAACGCTCGGCATGGTGCCATTCGGCGTCTACGCCGATCTTCGAGGCCTCCCAGAGATCACCCTCGAAACGTCGTGGTCGAGCCCAAACCGCGACGCGCGGATCGCCGCACACCTCGAAGTCATGCGCGCGGTCGTGCGACGCCTGCGCTGAGCGAATCAGCTCGCGCGGTCGACGAGCTCACGCATCGGTCGCCATTCGGGCTCGCGCAGCAGGGTCCGGAGACGCGCGGCGCCGCGCGCGAGCCCAAAACGGAAAATCGTCTTCTCTTTCAGCGACAGCCCCGGAGGAAGGTCGAACCCCCACGAATCGGGGTCGAACTCACGCGGATGCGTGTAGATCAAAAACGGCTCGCCGCGAGCCAGCGAGCGCCGCATCACCGCCTGGTGAACGAACAACGGAAGCAACCGCAGGTAGAACCCGCCGCCAGCACCGAAGCGCTGTCCCGCGAGCTCGAGAGTGGACGGCGGCACTTCCACGAGCGTGTTTCCCTCGCCGGTGGTGATCCGGTAGGGCACACGCGGCGCCTGCGCGATTCCGTAGAGGTAGGTGTGCGAAGGAAAAATGCTGCTGTCGTAGTCGAACCCGACCTCGGCCACGACGTCGAGGGCCCACAAGTTCCTTTCGGTCACGGACCACGAAGGCGCGCGAAACCCTCGAACCGGTTGAGCCGCTTGGTCCTCGAGTAGGGATCGCGCCTTTCTGAGATCGCGGCCGACTTCCTCGCGGCTCTGCTCGTACAGCAGCTTGTGGTTCCAGGAGTGGCAGCCAATCTCGTGCCCCGCCTTGGCGATACGGGGAACGAGATCCGGGTGCTCCGCCGCGACCTCACCGAGCACGAAGAACGTGGCCTTGGCCCCGGCTCGGTCGAGCTCGTCGAGCAGGCGCTCCACGCCCAGAGCGACACGACGCGGAAGGCCGGTGGAGTCGACCCGAGTAATGCTCTCGAAGTTACAGTGAAACCAGTCCTCGACATCCACCGTGAACAGCTTCATTCCTACGCCGATGCCGAGCGCAGACACCTCGAGTCTCGCCCACGTCACCGTCTCGCCCACGTCACCGCACCGACTTAGCACGGCCCCGCTCGAGCGAACGAGCACCCTGTCCGAGCCTGCAGTTTTCGGCACGATGGGATGCGAGAAACGTCACGTCCGTGGAGACCTGTGTCTCTCTCGGTCACAGCATTGTTCTCATCCGATCGAGGGGCGCCGAGGACGCTGCGCACTGCGCTCAGCCGGGAGACGCGGCGACCAGCATGCCGTCGCCGAAGTTCAAGTACAGATGACCCCCGATGCCTCGCATCGACGCGTTCTCGAAAGCGCGCCGTGCCGCGCCTGACGGTGCGGCAGCGGCGAGCTTGAAGCAGATGTTCTTCAGACTCACGCGCCGGCCCATTCGTCGCACGCGAAGATCCGACGAGAAACCCGCCTGTGAAAAAACCTCGCTGAGACCCGTGCGTGAAAAATAGAAGAGATGCTGCGGGGGGTCGAGGAAGTACCAATGGTTGCCCAACAGTCGAGCCCAAGGCGTGGCGTGATCGCCGGTCTCGATGACTATGAAACCACCGGGAGTCAGTAGCTCCCTCGCTCGGGCCAGACACGCCACCGGATCCCTCAGGTGCTCGATGACGTCGAACATGGCGATCACGTCGAACGGACCCTCGAGCTCGGCGGCGTTGAAGTCGCCGCGAACGACGTCGAGGCCATCGCGACGCGAAGCGTCGACGCAGTCCGCCGCGAGCTCGACACCGTGAACGTCCCAGCCCCGGTCGCGCGCTGCGCACAGGAAAAGTCCGTAGGCACTACCGACTTCGAGCAAACGCGGGCCCGGTGCTCCCAGTCGCTCTATCCACTCGACCCGGTCGGCGAAGTTTCTTTCGATGATGGGGCGGTCCGCGAGATAGTCGGGGTAGCCGGTGTGCTCGTTTCCTTCGAAGTAGTCCTTCGAATAGATGTCCTCGAGATCGTCGGGCACGTCTTCGTCGCGAATGAAAGCGTTTCGACAACCCGAGCAGAGGTAGATCTCGAAACGACGCTTCCGGCGCCAGGGATCCGCGGGCGCGCGACACAGGGGACACTCGGCAGAGGGCATTGGGGCGTTGACTCAGTAGGCGTCGAAGTCGAGAAATTCGACCGTCGAATACCGAAAGGATGGCTCGTCCATGTAGCCCGGACGAAGGGTTCGGAAAACCAGATTGAGCGGCGAAGGTTTCAAACGCTCCGGCAGGGGCGCCCCGACAAAACGCGCTGCGTGCGAAAAACCCGCGTGGATCGCGACGGGGGAGCGGTGAAAACGGCAGGCAGCGGCGACCACGTCGTTGGCGAGCACACCTCGTTTTGCGCGTCTCGCGAGAGTCTTGAGCACGACGGTGAACCTCACACCCTTCTCCACGGTGGTCGTCGTGACGAGAAAGACGTCGGGGCTCGCGTGCACGGCGTACCTGGCCGACGGATTGCTCAATCGCCAGCGCAGGACGGGCAGATCCCAGATCTGACTCCAGCTATGCGGTGTGCCAGCGTTCTCCACGTCTCCGGCGAGGCGCTCTAGCTCGTTACTTTCGAGGAAACTTTCATCGACGTCGTGGCTCTCCACGCGGCTTCGGCCGGGCCAGAGCGGTGCCATGACGTGCACCGGCAGCGGAGTCACCAGGTGACAACCGAGACGGGTGAGGTAGCCCCGAGTAGAACCGGCGTTGGGCATTCCGATGACCGCGCCGTCGCCGTCGCGTTCGAGCGCGGTCTGAAACGTCGCCGCCGTCATCTCGGTCATCAGCCCCTGACCACGCGCTTTTTCGCCGACGGCGATGTTCATCGGGAAAATGAAGCGCATGACCTCTTTTCCGCGGCGAAACCTCATCGGGATACCAACGGTGTGGCCCACGCACTCCCCGTCGGTGTGCCGATTGATGACCACCGCCGGGGCCACGGGGTTCTTCCTGTAGAACCAATCGAGGTACCGCGTATCGCGAAACCGCTCGAGCCCGTAGACCTCGAACAGGATCTTGCGCGCGTCTTCGATTTCGGCGTCGGTCGGGGCTGTCACTCGCTTTCCTGGGGCGATTCGAGATTTTCCACCTTGTGCCTCAGCACTGCGAGTTCTTGAGCCAGCTTGAGATTCCTTCGGATGAGCGTCGAGACGACCACGCTCAAATAGAGCAGCATGGCAAAGCTCAGAAGGGACGCTCCAACCAAGAGGATGAGCGGCTCGTAGGCGATGCCGAGCCACTGGGCGAGCTTGGCCCACGGCGCTATCCACAGGCCCACCACCGCCGGCGCAATGGCAACCAGCAGCCATGGCAACCACAGCACATCCTGAATGCGGCGACGCCGGATGAGCTCGAGGATCGCGACTAGCGCGACGAGCGTGCTGATGACGGCGACTGCTTGATAGTTGAACTCGAAATCCATCCGGGATCCCCGTCGTTCGGCGCTCCGGTCGGACGAACCCGGCCGATGATCAGAGCGATGGTGACTTTGAGCATGTAATAGAGAACGTGCAAACCCTCGATCGAAGAACGTCCACCAGCACGGGCGCGAAAGTCGACGCTGATTTCACGAATGCGGCAGCCACTCTTGCCGAGGTGAACGAGAGAATCCACCTCGGGGTAGTCGGACGAGTACTCCTCGAAGAGCACCTCCGCCGCCTTTCGATTCGCCACCCAACAGCCCGAAGTGGGATCGGTGATCTTCAGCCCGGAAACCGCGCGCAGGAGAACCGCGAACCAGCGCGACCCCAGCCGCCGCATGAATGTCGACTGGAAGCCCGATTTTTCGAGGTAGCGCGAGGCGAGCACGAAGTCAGCCGTGTCGTCATCGAGGTGGGCTCGGAGGCGTTCGAGCTGGCGCGGGTCGTGCTGGCCATCTCCGTCGAATCTCGCGACGACCTCGTACCCACCGGCGAGGGCCATCCAAACCCCGACCTGGACGCTCGCGCCGATCCCGCAGTTGAACGGCATCGATACCACCGACGCTCCCATTCTCGAAGCGACCTCGCGTGTGTCATCGGACGAACCGTCGTCGATGACGAGCACGTCGGGGGCTTCCGGGAGGGCGGAGAGCTCGGTGACCACTCGGCCGATGTTGTCCGCCTCGTCGAGGGCCGGGATCACGGCCAGGACGCGCTTCGAAGCCGGATCGCGCTCTCTAGGTTCGGTCAACGATTAACAGATAACATCGCCGCCCCCGAATGCGAAACGCTGGCGAGACAGACGCGACCGACCCCGGCGGCTCGGCTCCCCGCGAGAGCTTCGCGACGCGCATCGGGCTGCCCTTCGCCGTCGTAGCCGCGGTCGCGATCGCCAGCCAGCTTCGCATGTTGCTCGACGACAGCTTCATTGCGTATCGGTACGCCGCGAACCTAGCGGGGGGCCACGGTCTGGTTTTCAACGTCGGCGAGCGAGTCGAGGGATATACAAACTTCCTCTGGGTGCTCGTGCTCGGCGGAGTCACGAAGCTCGGCGTCGACGTCATCGCCGCCAGCCAGTGGCTCGGTATTGCGGCGGCTGCGGGCGCGGTGGTGTTCACGCACCGACTCGCGGTCGAGCTCGGCCGCGACACCGTCGGTATTCGACCGGTCGTGGCTATTGGCGCCGCGATGTTCGTCGCGATCTATCCGGGGATCACTCTCTGGGGCGGCTCGGGTCTCGAGACAACGTGTTTCACGATGCTCGTGACGTGGGCGACGGTGTTGTACCTCCGGAGCCCGACCTCCATCGGGTGCGGCCTCGTGCTCGCGCTCGCCGCGATGACTCGACCCGAGGCGCTCTTGTGGGGAGCCGCGTTCGCCGTCGACGGACTCGTGCGGCAGAGGCGGGAGCTTGTGGCCTGGCGCTGGCTCGTGGTCGCGGCCCTGACCTACTCGCCTTACTACGCGTGGAGATTCGTCCACTTCGGATACCCGCTTCCAAACACCTTCTACGCCAAGACCGGTGGTGGTTGGGCGAACGTGGTTTTGGGTTTGCAGTACACGGGCAAGTTCCTCTTGCTGGGGGGCGGCGCGGCTCTCGTCGTTCTCGGAGCGATCGCGCTGTGGCGAACCCGACGCCACAGGTGGCTGTTCGCAGCTCTAATCGTTCTCGTCTTCATGACCGTGACCGTCACCGGGGGGGACTTCATGACGAACCACCGTTTCTTCGTTCCGCTCGTGCCCACGCTGACAGCGCTCGCGGCGGTTGGCCTCGGCAGGACTTGGCACGAAAAGTCCCGACCAGTCGCGGTGGCGACCTCGCTCGTCGCCGTCGGAGGAATCGTGCTGGCCGGACTCGACTACCGAAGCGCCCTTTGGATGAGAAAGGAAAGCACGCTGCTCTGCAATCTCCAGAGATTGCTCGGTGCGCACCTCGACCAACGCGCCAAGCCCGGTGAGCCCTTCGCCAGCGTGGGTGTCGGGGTATTAGCCTACTACACCAATCGCCACGTCATCGACCTCGTGGGCTTGACCGACGAGCACATCGCGCACCAACAGGTGCGGATGGCAGCGACGGTGCACGGACACAAGAAATTCGACGCGGGCTACGTCGTCGACAAAAATCCTGCGTTTGTCCTTCTGCCAGCGGACGTGCCGGGTTTTCCTTTCCTGCCGGCGATGGCCGGCCTGATCGGAAACGAGGACTTCGAAAAAAACTACGTCTACGAAGGCTTCGGCACGTTTCGACGGCGCGACATCGCACCGAAAGAGTAGTCAACGCCGGGCGCTAGTCTTGCGGCGTCCGTGACGTGTCCTCTTCGGCAGCTTTCCAGCGCCGGCGTCTCGCAAGAACGAACATTGAGACCAAACCGAGCAACGACACACCGCTGATGATCAACCCCCAACGAATCGACCAGGGCCGGTACTCGAAGCGCACGGTGTGTGAGCCTCTGTCGAGCTCGACGGCTCGAAGCACGTAGTCGGCGTTGAACCATTCGACCGGCTCGCCGTCGACCGACGCCTTCCATCCCGGATAGGCTGACTCGCTCACGACGAAGATGCCGGGACGAGGGAGCTCGACGTCGAATTCCACGAGCGTCGCCGAGGTTCGTCGCACCCTTTTGGGCCGGGTCACTGGGTCGGAGGTGCGCGTGGGGTACTCGCGCTTCAATGGTTCGATGAGCACGACTTCGTGGTGGGGATTGAAGTACGGCCCGAGCACGTACCCGCGGGCCATTTCTTCCGACGGAATGATGCGAACCGCGTAGTTGACCCAAGCGGGCCCCATCGCGTCGTGGTTCTCGAACAGCATTTCGTTGCCCGAGGCTCGAACGGGCCGGATCCCGTGCGGCGCGAGTCTCGGTGCGAGCAGTGGCACCGTCGCGAAGTAGCGCACGTCGAGCGCGTCGAGGAATCCACGCGCTCGGGCAAGCTTCTCCCAGTTGATGTAGTCGAGGAACGGAAGAAACTCGAGGTCCTCGATGACGCGTCGATAGCGCCACGGGACGAAGCTCATCTCGCCGCCGAACAAGCTCGGGATCCGGTCGGTGATGTTGTAGCCGTACAAGATGTCGTTGGTGGCGAACGCGCGGCCCTTCACCGGCTCTTGGTTGCCGTGCAGTCGCTGCACCATGCCCACGTCGAAGGGACGACTGAACGGCGCGGTCTCAGCGCCGTAGGGGTACCCGGCACCTTGGGCGAGCGTGAGGGTCGTCACCGCGACGTAGAGCGACCATCGGGGGAACTTCCCGCGGAGCGGCGGCATGGCGTAGAGCGCCAGTGCCAACGCCCCTCCGATGCCGAGGGCCGCGCCGAGCTCGGTGCCGATGATGCGTCCGAGCTTGGCCCACCCGGTAGCCGGTTCGGGAATGGGGGCCAGCCAGTTCAGCTCGAGCGCCCGGTGGAGCGCGTCGTACAGAGCCGGCAGGTGAAGGTCATACCAATGCACTCCGCAGTACGCCGCCCAGGCGATCGCGGCGCTCGCGAGCAGCCAGGCGCCAGCCTTCGACGTCTTTTTCGACTCGAGCTTTTCGACGAGAACCTCGCACCCCACGGCGGCGAGCCACGCCACATAGAAGGACACCAGAAACGCCCAAACCCATGGAAAGCGGATCGAGCTGAAGCCCGGTAGCTCCCGCAGGAGCAACCAGCCGCCGTTGCCCATGATTTCGCAGGTCAAAAGGCCGGCGGCGGGCGCCCACCCGCGCCGTCGAAGAAGCCCCGGCAACAAGAAGATCACGAGCCCGGGAAAGAGCGACATGAGCGACGGCACGAGGTCGGCCACGGCGACCTCCACCCCCAACTGTTCGCGGTGCGACTCGACGAGCGCCACACGCTTCGCTTCCATTCCGAGCTCCGCGAGGGGCAGCAGCTGCACCGCGGCGATGAGAGCGGCAAAAACGAATGCGGCGCCGAAGATCGGCACGGTCTTCCACGGCGGCGTCTTCCAATCCTTGAGCGCCCACGAAGCGATCCCGTGAACCGCAAGCAAGAGACCGAGGTCTATCGTGAACTCGGGATAACCCGAGGTCAGCTGGAGCACGACGACCAGAATCAGCCAGGGTAGCGACTTTCGAACGTCGCCCTTGGCGATGCGCTCGACGAAGACGAAGATGAACGGAATCCATACGAGGTTGGCGACGCGGGTCGGGTGGTAGCTCGAGCCGACAATCGGATACGCAAAGGTCCACACCGCTGCACCGACGAGCGCCGGCGCGCCGACTATTTTGCGTTCGCGAAAGAACCAGACGATGCCGATGACCAGCGCGGCGTAGTGCAGGAACAGGAACGTCCAGTGCGCGGTTTCCGTCGGCAGAAACCCGAACAGCAGGAGCTTGGGCGGATAAAAAACCGCGGGTTGCGCCGTCGCCAGAAACGGCAGCCCGCCGTATTCGTACGGATTCCAGACCGGAAGTCGGCCAGCGAGCAACTCTTCGCTGCCGTGCACGAACTTCGGCAGGAAGTGGCTGTGCCAGTCGTAGCTGGTGATGAGGCTTCGCGCGCCGACGTCGTCGAGACCTTGAGGCAGAAAAAAGATCCCGAACGCTGCCAGGCAAACCAGCAACAGAAGCGGCACCGCGAGCTCGGGCGAGAGGCGCATGAGAGGGACGGGGCGAACCTACACCATGCCGCGTTCAGTCACAGTCTGGATCGCCGGGCTCGCACGCGAGCACGATGAACGAATATTGCCCCGCTAGCGCGCCTGCGCTCGCGGTGAAGCTGTCGACTGCAAAGTAGTGCGTGCCCGCCTCGAGCGTGCGCGAGATCATGCGGTCGTCCCGCGCGACACACGCCGCCGCAGTCGCTGCCCCCGAAAGAAGGTGGAGGTCGACGTCGACCCCAGCCCGGTCGAGCACGAAGGCCCGCACCGGGGTCGGCCGACTGACCGTGAGCTGGTAGAAGATCTCGGGCCCGGATTCGTTCTGCGTGGCGCTGCAACCGTCGTACGCGTCGATCGTCGAGGGAGCCTCGGTCGTATCGCCCGAGTGCTGGAACGGGAGACCATCCACCTCAATCGGTTGCGCGGCGGTTCCGAGCCCTCGAAAAGACGCCGGGTTCGGGTCGGGGGTGACGGCGCTGTCGAGCACGACTTTCTTGACGACATCGAGCACTTCGATGCTCAGGAGGTTTCGCACGTTGTAGTTGAACCGAAGGCCTTCCGGCGTGAACACACACGGCTCGGCGCCGTTCGACTGGAAACTGTTGCCGTGGATCCCGTCGCCGACCAATCCGTGATCCGGCAACTCGTTCACCGCCAGAAACAGGTCGATGAACGGGAGCCGCCGTTGCTCCGCGATGGCCCGCGTCGCTGCGTCGTAGGTCGGTACCCAGCGCGCCGCTTCCGCGTTGTCGTCGCGCGGATTCAACCCGGTGACGATGGGCACGATGCCCTTGCGTTCGAGCTCGTCCAGAAGCTCGGACAGGTTCCGGTTGAAGTTGAATAGCGCAGACTCGAATGTCGCTCCGAACCCCATGTCGTTCGTCCCGTAGTTGACGAACGCAAACCGGGGGTTGATCCTCGCGATTTCGGACGCGAGCGGCGACGGACTGCCGCCGATGACCCAGTTGGCGCTCCGACCCACTTGGGCGGCGAGGGTGGGGCGGTCGAACGGGGTCGTGCCCAGGGCGTCGCCGCCACGGAAAAAATCGATGGTGGGCACGAGCGCGTCTCGCCCGCCCAGATCGAGGGTGAAAGAGGGTTGGCTCGGGCCGGCAAAGCAGTACAGAAAGTTGCTGCTGACCGTGCCTGAAGCTCCCACCTTCATGAACACGTCCGCGGCGCGACTCGTGTCGGCACCGACGATCTCGCGCAGGCGCTCGGCGACACTGGATGTCAACGGCGACTTGATGCGGTCGGCGCGGTAGCGCGTCAGTCCCGGTGCGCCAGGCCCAGCCCCAGCACCCGAAGCTCCCGATCCCCCCGAAGAGCCACCACCCCCGGTATCGACTGCCCGACCACCCGGAGCAGCCCCTCCGTCACCACCCGCCGCGCCCCCGACGCCCGGAGTCGCCCCTCCGCCGCCTCCGACGGATGAAGCTCCCCCCGCGCCCGACTCGGCATCGTCAGCGGCGCAGCCGAAACTGAGCGTCGCGACTGCGCCAATGCCAAAGAGCAGAGCCCGAGCCGCCGTCATGCGGGCCAGCTTATCTCATTGTGCCTCTGGTACGCTCGGCCCGTGCCGGTCCACAACTTCGCCTCACCTCGCGGTCGCATCGAAACCATCGACATCGATTCGCCGGCGCTCGCGAAAAACCTTTTGGGGGATCCCTCCCACCGCCGCCTTTCTGTTTACCTTCCCGAGGGATACGACCACACCGATCAGGACTATCCGCTGCTGGTCGACTTGGTCGGGTTCACCGGAAGCGGACCGAAGCATCTGTCGTGGACCGGGTTCGGTGAAAGCGTGCCGCAGCGACTCGATCGCCTCGTGTCCGACGGCAAAATGGGTCCAGTCATCGCGGCCTTTCCCGATTGCTTCACCTCGCTCGGCGGCAACCAATACGTGAACTCCGACGCCATGGGCGGCTGGGCGGACTTTCTGACCGGCGAAATGCTCGAGCGCATCGACTCGAAGTTCAGGACGCGTCGCGGGCGCGAGCACCGCGCCGTGTTCGGCAAATCGAGCGGGGGCTACGGCGCGCTCTACCACGCGATGCGGCACGCGGACTCGTGGGGGGCGGCGGCCTCCCACTCGGGAGACTGTGGGTTCGACGTCTTGTTCCGTCGAGACTTCCCGGTGGTCTGCGACATGCTCGCTCGCCACGGTGGTGACGTGCTGGCATTTCTCGGCAAGTTCACCGGCAACAAGAAGATCAATGGTGCCGAGCTGCACGTGATGATGATTCTGGCGATGGCGGCGAGCTACGCCCCTGACAAGAAGGCCCCCAAGGGCATCAAGCTGCCATTCGACTTGCGCACCTGCGAGGTCGACGAAGCGGCGTTCGACAAGTGGCTCGAATGGGATCCCCTCCGCATCGTCGACGAAGAAGCAGCACGGGAGAACCTCCGATCACTTCGAGGGCTCTACATCGACTGCGGATCACGCGACCAATACTTCATTCACTTTGGGACGAGAGCGCTCGTGGACAAGCTCACGAAGTACGGCATCGACCATCACTACGACGAGTTCGAGGACAACCACTCGAGCGTCGACTACCGCATGGACGAATCTCTCCCGTACCTCTATCGCGCGCTCAGCGGGTAGCGGCGAGGGCCCGACGCTGCGACGAGCATCCGCCGCGTGAAATTTCAGTGGCGTCGTGCCCTGAGCTTTTGTGCCATGCTTGACGCGCGTGGCGGACGAGCCTCTCAAACCCCGATCGCCTTCGGCGGCACACGAGCCGAAGGGGCGTCCCTGGCTCTGGGGAATGGGCTTGGTGGCGGTGCCGCTCGTCGCGATCATCGTGTACGTCATTCAGGACGAACCGCCCGAGCGAACGAAACCTCGGGGCGTGAAGGCACCGGTTCTTTCGAGCCAACCCTCGGGACCCAAGCCGCCCCCGCCGCTTGCCCCGAACCCGGTCGTGCCGCCCATGCCCGAGCCGAAGGAAGTGGCGACGGCGCAACAGGTCGAGCCGGAACCCACTGTTGAAATCAAGCCCGAGCACCAGGCGAAAATCGACGAAGCCAAGCGCATCGCCACGACGGATCCCGAAAAGAGCCGGGCGCTATTGAAAGACGTCTTGTTCTACGACCCGGACAACGAACAGGCGCTCGAGGAGCTCGGCCTCAAGCTCCTTCACGACGAGAAACACGCCGAGGCGCGCGACCTGGCGAAACGTTGCCTCGAAGCCCGAGCGGAAAACGAGAATTGCTGGGCGATCGCCCACTACGCGCTCGAGCAGCGGGCCGAGGTGCCCTACATGGTGAAAGCGACGGAGGCCTGTCTCTCGGAGACCCCGGACAACGTCGGCTGTCTCAACGGAATGGTGAACTACCACCTCATGGAAGGGCGCTACGGGAAAGCAGACGAATTCGTCGACACGATGATCGAATCCAATCCGGACTCGCCGCTCACGCTGCTGGCCGAGGGACGCATCAAAGGAGCCAATGGCGACTACGGCGAAGCGCTGACGCTTTTCGAAGCGGCGTGCGAAGGGGGCGAGCAGCAGGCTTGTTACCGCGCGGAAGCGCTCCGAAAAGAAGGCTGGAAGCCCCTCGTCCCCGAAGAATGAGCTCCCGAGCGAGCTACCGTTTGGATTCGGCAGCGATGTCGCGAATGATCTTCATGCGCGCGTCGTCTTCCGGTGTGCGGCGATGAGCGTACCAGCCCTCGGTGCCGTCTCGCAGGCGTAGGCGGATCCAGTGTTCGCGGGTCACCGGAAGGCCCGCTCCCATCGCCAGGCGAAGCGCGATGTTGTCCCGCATGGATTGCGTCGCCCACACGGATTCGTGACGGATGTAAACGTCGGCAATGCCTTCGTAGAACGTCTGCTGGAGAAACTTGCGATATGGCGTGCGCAGATGCGCGAACAGAAGGGCGTCACCTTCCGGCACGAATTGAACGACCACCGGGTCGTCTTCGGAGCCCACCGATTCGAGGTACTTCGAAACGATCTGGAGGTCCTGTTCGGTCACGTAGGCCGGCTCGTCCAAGTTGCGGATCACGGCGGTCGACAAGACCGATCGCACGACCCAGCCGTACCCGGTGACGACCCGCAGCAAGAGCGGCGCGCCGACGATGGTCAAAACGCCGATCGCCGCGTAGCGAACCAGCGGACGCCTGAGACGCTCGACCTTTTCCAGTCCGGCAACTACACATTCGAGCACGACGACACAGAGCAGGAGATAAACGAAGAGCGGGTAGAGCTCGTAGAGCCAGCCGACCGTGAGCAGCGTCTGAGCGAGAAGCGGTACGGCGAGCACGAACAACGGGACGAGTCGCCTCAGGTATCTCACTGCCACGAAGAACGTCGGCACGAGCACCGCCGCCGCGGCCCACACTCCGGGCTCCCGGAGCGCCCTCGGTCGTCCGCCCTCCATCAAGAACTGCGCCTTCTTCCACGTCAGTTGATGCAGCATGTCGTGGCTGAAGTAAGACCAGTAGCGTGAAACGATGATGGCGTAGGCGCCCCATCCGATGAGTGGCAGCGCCAACCACAAAAAGTCGTACCGACGCGGCCGCAAGTCCCCCCACTTCTTCCAGACCAAAGCGAGAACGTAGGCGGCTCCACCGATGAAACACACCCCGCCGATGGGGTGCACGAGCGGCGCTAGCAGAAGCATCGAAACCCCCGGCCAAATGCGCCGCATGGAGAGCAGCACCACGCCGAGCACCGCGAGGAACAGAACCAGCGTCTCCATCCGGCCGGTGTTCGCCGCGAGCTTGACCACCGGTGCTTGCAAAAACGCGCCGACGAAAAAAACGTACGCGATGCGGCTCGGGAAGCGGCGAATGATGACGCCAAGCGCCATCACGGCGCCAAAAACGTAGACCGACGACAGCACGCGCGTCATGGCGAGCGAGAAGCCCGTCACCTTGAAAATCAGCCCCGATAGCCACATGTAGCCCGGCGGCATCCAGAAGACCGGCCGCTCGGGGTTGAGCTCCGTAGCGAAGAGCGTGTTGTTCTCCTGAAACGAAATCGCCTGCCAGAGAAACGAGCCCTCGTCAGGCCACGGGATGGGAAACTTGAACCCGAGGTGCGTGTGTGAGCCCATCACCCCCGCGGAAACGATGGTGAGCAGCACCCAGTAGACGATGTCAGCCCAACGGCGTGTCGGCGTCTCCCGGGTCACGCCTCCGCCGCCTTTGCCGAAGAGGGTATGCGCAAAAGCGCCATCACCCCGACAGCATAGACGACGAGAGAAAGCAAAAGGAGGAGCCGAAAGCCGATGACCATGCCCAGTATGGTCGAAAGGATCGAGGCGATCACCGAGAAGAAGCCGTTCACCGCCCAGGCCCAGGCAACGTACTCTCGCGAGTGCTTCGA
This sequence comes from Polyangiaceae bacterium, assembly GCA_029261965.1. Taxonomy (GTDB): domain Bacteria; phylum Myxococcota_A; class Polyangia; order Polyangiales; family Polyangiaceae; genus JAJDAH01. The sequence goes on along the minus strand of JAJDAH010000105.1, from coordinate 26,927 downwards.
AAGCGAAGACACCGCCGTCAGCCCCATGGGCATGAAGCTACCCAGGCAGAACGAGACCGGCGCGAGCAGCAAGACGGTCAGCCCGACGCGCAGCGCCAAGCTCGAGCCCACGAACGCATCGATGATCCCAGGAAGCGCGAACTGGTAGATCGCGACGAGAGTGACGAGCACGCCGAACAGGACGAGCAGCGCCTTGTTGCGCTTTGACGCGAAACGACCACTGAGCAAACTACCCAGCCCCGAAAACACCAAGATGGCGAACAGGGTCACGCTGAGCGAGTACGTGGGGTAGCCCAGAAAGAGCGTCAGTTTCTGGATGAACGCCACCTCCAGAAACATGAAACCGAGACCGAGCGCCGAGAAGTAGACGAGCGCGTTGCCCTTGTGCGGCATCTCCGACCAGATCTTGCGGATCATGAAGAACGGCAAGAGCAGAAAAACTCCTGCCAGCAAGACCGCGACTCCCAAGAAGATGAGAGTGATCTTTTCGCCGATGGTGTCCTCGAAGTCGACGATGCCGCCGCCGAGGTTCATCGTGCTGCCGAGCGCGTCCCGATAGCGAACGAAGTGCCAGAAGAATGGAGAATTGTCGCGAACCGGGTCAACCAGGTACTTGTGGCTCCCGAACCACGACGCGAGCTCACCCTCGGGCATGGTGATGACTTGGTTGACCGGTGAGTTGTTCGGTGGACGGTCCGGCGAATAGTGCGTCGTGCCGCCCTTGACCCTCTTGGTCTGGACGTGCAACGGGCGGAGGCGCTCGGGGGTCAGCTCCGAGCGGCCGAGGATGACGACGGACTCGGCGTAGGGCGGAAACCCGGCGGCTCCACCCACCGAGACGTGTTTCTCGAAGTTCGGGATGCCGAGGTCGCGATAAGCCTCGCGGGCGGTGGCGAGGTACCGCGTCGTGCGGTTGGGTTTGCCGTGATAGTCGAGCTCACCGAACTGAGTGCAAATCGCGCCTTCGTCGGTCAGATGCTTGAGCCCTTCGCGCAGCATCTCGACCGTGTAGAGGTAGCTCTCCGAGAGCACGAACGCGCCGGATGTGGACGCGTTCATCGCCGCGTAAGAATCTGGTGCAACGAACCAGATGAGATCCCACTTCTGATCGGTCTGCTTGAGGAACCAGCGGCCGTCCCCATTGAGAAGGGTGACCTTGGGGTTCTCGGCCAGCCGCCCACTGAGGTCCGCGTAGACGTCGGTCAAAAGCGAATAGGTGACCGGGTTCAGCTCGACTCCCGTGACGTGGCTCGCCCCGAAGAAGAGCGACGCGACGACCTCGTGACCGCCCGCGGCTCCGATGATGAGGACCCGTGGCTCTTTCGGGACGACCTGAAAAGGCATCGAGCGCGAATCGGTCGCGAGGTAGTCGAACCTCTTGAAGCTCCCGTCGAAACGCCGGAGGCCCGAGCCGGGCTGCCCGTCGTGCATGAGCAAGAAAACTTCGCCGGGAAAAAACGGATGATCGACGACGTCGACGCGAAAGACGGGGTTCCACTTCGAGAATCGATGTAGGCCGTTTGCTTTGTAGTCTTCGAGGCTCTTGTTGCGGTCGACGACGGGATCGGGAAGCTGTTTGGCCGTCACGACGAACGCGCCGAGCAGCACCGTGGCTACCGCCGCCGCAGCGAGGATCGGCTTCGAACGGCGTCCGAGGCGCAGCCCGCCGGCAGCCATGATGAAGCCGCTCAGCATCACGGTGCCCGGTGGATCCAACCATTGAAGGAGCGGGATCACGAGCACGCACCCGAGGGCTGCGCCGATGAGGTCCGTACCGTAGAGCTTGCCCACGAGGTCGGCGCGTGCCGAACCCAGAATCGTGGAGATGATGAGGCCCACCGACAGGAAGGGCACCATCAGCACGAGACTCACGAAAATCAGCTTCAGGACTTCGTTGAAGTCCTTCGTCAGCAACGTCGCGTTGATCTGCGTCGGACCGATGAGAAAATAGCCCGCGAAGATGCTGAGCGCGCCTATCGAGCTGAGCGCCGGAACGAGCTTGGCCGGATCGATGCGCCGAATTCGACCGGAAATCGCGACCGCAACGCCACCGGTCCCGATGCCGAGCAGCCCCAGCCCGATGATGAGATAGGTGAAGTAGTAGAAGACCTTGAACGAGAAAATGCGCGTGTAGGCAATCTCGAGAAGGATCGCCGCCATCGACGCAGTGAAGATCTCGATGAAAAACGAGACCTTCGCCGGGACCGACCCGGGCGATTTTTCGCCGTCGCTCATGCAGCCTCGGGCCGCTTACGCACGGCGACGAAAAACGACACGAGCGCGACGACGTAGCAAACGACGCCGATCCAAAACGATACCGAAATGCCCCACGTGATCGCCGTCGCCATCGCGAGCACGGAGCATAAGACGCCCGCCGCCCCGTTGAGGCCCCAAAGCCACGGAGTAACCTCTTTGTGTTTCCCGGCGGCCGCCCGCATGCCGAGCGGGAAAGGGGTGCCGAGCAAGAGCCCGACGACCAGCAGCATCGCCGCCGACGACGTGACCCGTACGCCGTTTGTGGCGCTGGAGAATGCGGAAATGAGCGGCGGGGTAGCGAGACCGAACAGGACCAGCACGGCGAGCAGCACCCCGAGCACGAGCATCGGCCGCCGGGAGTGGACATCCTTCACGTAGCGCTCGCTGAGCGCGCTGCCGACACCGGTCCCGACCAGGAGCGTGAACAAGACCACGCTCAGCGCATAGGTGGGGTGCCCCAAAAACACCATCAGTCTCTGCATCTGGCTGATTTCCACGAACATGAACCCCAACCCGATCGCAAAAAAGAACACCAGGAACGGAGTCGAGCCCTTGAGGGGGATCTTCCGACGGCTCAGCGCCAACGGGACGATGATGCACAGAATCGACAGCACGGTGACGATCAACAGCAGCGTTCCCAGAGTTCGAATCGCTTGAAGGTTGGACCGGTTCGGGTCGAACGCATGAACCTGCATCGATTTCGCAAAATCCTTCAAGCGGAGCATCTGGAAGAAGAACGGCTTGTCGTCGGTCGGCGGCGATACGTCGATGTCCAAGCCGTCGTAGAAGGCCTCGAGATTGTCGCCCGACAGAATGGTGTCGAACATCTCGTCCTCGGCGCCACGAGGGGACAGCGTCAAGGTGAACCCGAGACGGCCTGCCTCGCGTCCGAGGCTCATCAAGTCCTCCTGCGAGAACGGATCGCGGCTCACGAGGATCGTGGCGATTCCGTTGCCGATCGCACCGGACAGACCCATGGCCTTGGGGGCCTTGACCATCATCACGTGGTCACGCGGATTCTTCGCGCCAATTCGTTCGAGGGCTTCTCTCGCCAGCGCCGTGATCCGGTAGGCCTCTCCCGGATTCGTCGGGTAGTACCAACGACTCACGCTCAGCACGCCGTTCGGTTTGAGCCGGTTGAGGAACATCTCCCATGCTTCGGCCGTGTAGAGGGTGCTTTCGCTCAACACGAAAGCTCCGGCTGCCGTGGCGGCCCAAGTGTCGATGAGCGAGATCTGGATGATGTCGTAGCGGTCGTCGGAGCGCGCAATGTGACTGCGCGCCTCGTCCACGACGAAGCGCACTTTCGGATGCTGGTCGAGGTGCCCGCTGAAGTCACCGAAGACCTCGTTCAGGGCGCGCAACATGTTGGGGTTGATCTCGACCCCTTTGACGGACTTTTGGTCGAAGACGAGGGCCGACAGCACGTCGCGGCCGCCACCGACACCAATGACGACGACGTCGGCGTTCTTGCGCACGTGGTGCGCCATGTTGGTGACGTCGTCCTTGAGGTACCAGAGCGGCTGGGTGTTCTGCCCGTCGAACTTGGTGATCACCGTGGCAGCCCAGGTATCCACCGCCATGTGAAGCTGAGGGATCTTCGCGTTGCGAGCAGGCGTTCGTTCGCTCAAGCCCCAACCGGTCGCGTTGATCGACACGTCGGGGTTGCCGCCGACGTTGACGCGAGAGAACGAGTTCCACCGCACCCACAGGTGCTGGAGCTCCTCGGTCATGCCGGCTTCGCGGACCTTGACGATCCCCCGGTTCTGGTTGGCGAGCGCGGTGTTGACCACGACGAACAAGACGAGCCCGACACCGACGACGGCCGCGGGTTTCTTCAAGCTGCTCTTGTCCTCCGCGAGGCTGAAGACGAACGCACTCCCCGTCGCCAGCGCGGCAACGACGAACACCGCGGTGGGGGCGTCGGTGAGCTCGAGGGTGAAAATGAGCGCGATGCACCCCGTCGCTGCGCCGAGCAGATCCGCCGCATAGAGCTTGCCGACGTATCCGGGGAACTTGGTCAGCGCGATGGCGACCGTGATTCCGCTGAAGACGAACGGAATCGATATCGTGACGAAGCTCGAGACGAGGTAAATGACGCTCTTGACGCCGGATTCCTTCACGTTCTCGTCGAGCGGGTCGATGAACGGGATCTGGATGTAGACGAGAAAAGTGACGACGAGGCTCGCCGCGTAGGCGAGCGCGTTCCACGCCAAGTGGTGGGTAGCTTTTTCCTCGGTGTACGTCTTCGGTCGCAGATAGACGACGACCGCGCCCACCGTCATGCCGAACATGGCGACCGAAATCGCCATGAAGGCGAAGTGGTACCACATGGTGACGCTGAAGATTCGCGTGAGCAGAATCTCGTGCATCAGCGTCGCCAGAGTCACCAAGAAGACGCCCGCGTAGACCTGCGGCTTGGGACCTGGCGCGTTCGACATGGGAGTCTGGGGAAAAGGCGGTTGGCGGCCGAAGAAAAGCGGAGTTCCCGCGAACCTTAGTCACAAGGGGGGCTCGAAATCCAACCGTGCCTGCGCGGGTTTCTTCCGGAGCAGGGTGTTTTTCAACACCCTGCTCCGGCGGGCAATGCCAAAGTAGGTGGAAGGGATGGGCCGCGCGCCGACCTTTGGCAAATCAGACGCGATTATTCTGCTGACCCTGCTGGGTGCGACAGTCGTGATCGCGCTCCCGATCCTCGAGGGCGGGTACCGCACGTACATCGACAACTCGGTTCACGTCGCGGAGATCTACGAGCTGTCTCGAGGCACCGAATGGTCGGAGATCGCCTTCACGGGTTTTCCCGCCAAGCTCCTGCATTCACCGCTGTGGTTCGGCGCGCTCGCGACGCTCGTGAGCTGGGGGGTTCCGCTGGGGCCGCCCTATGCACTGATGTGCCTCATCGGGTTCGCGGCGCCGTCGCTCGCGATTTACTGGGTGGCGCGGCAACGGATCTCGAAGTGGGGCGCCGCGACTCTCGCCTACCTCGTGCTCGTGCAGCCGACGATGGCCTGGGGCATCGGCTCGTCTCTCGGGGGCATGTGGACCAGCGCCATCGGCGCGGCTCTGGCCATCGTGTTTGCAGACCTGATCGCCCCAAGTCGCGCGTCGCTTCGTCGGCATGTTGCAGCGGCCTTCGTTCTCGCCCTGATAGGCCTCACGCACTTCTTTGCGCTCCTCATCGCCGTCCTGTTGGTCATCGCCACCGCCATCGACCACTTCGTGGAAAGGAATTTTTCGATCGAGGACTACAAGTTGCGCGTCGTCGTTTGGCTCGTCGCTGCCACCGCCTCCGCCGGCTACTGGCTCGGTTTCCTGATGACGGCCGACCTCGAAGCCGCCGGCAAGGACGTGATGAGCTTCACCGAGCTCGCCTACCGCTTGCTTCTGCCGACGGATGCCATGCTCATCATCGACCACCGCCCCGAGCAGGCCGTGCACTACGGGTTGCACCTGACCGACGCGCTGCCCATCGCAGGGCTCGTCGTTCTGGGCGTCGTCGGTCGCGCGTTCTTTCGAAAGCAGCAAGACACGCTCGGACGAAGCGGGTTTTTGGTCGCGGCGTTTCTCCTCGTCGGGATCGCGATCGAGCCCTACTACCCGCTGCCCTTCTTGGGACCGGTGAGCTGGCGACTTCTCTTTTGGGTCCGCCTCGGCTTGGCGCTGGCCGCCATTGGCCTGGTGGGCAGAATCTCGTTCCGAGCCCTCGAGCGCGCGGGCGCGCCCGCAGCCGTCGCAGCCGCTCTCGCCGCCGTCGGCATGGGGTTGTGGTGGGGGCGGCCGCTACGGCAGCAAGCGACGATGCCCAAGAACGAGCTAGCCGACGTGGAATCGCTCTGGCGATGGCTCGAGGAGAACCGCGACGAAGAATGGGGTCGGATCTACCTCCAGGACAGCTTCGGGCCCGGGTGGGAAAGCGGCGCCCCCATCAGCCGGTCTCACCTGCTCGTGCTCACCTACGAGCGCTTGAAGCTCCCTCAGCTCGGCAGCTACTACGGGGTCACGCCGTTTCACACGCGTTGGACGATGGGTGAGATGGGGCAATTGTTCACTGGTCGCGGCTGGAACGACGCGTCGCTGCGCGGCGCCCTACGCAACACGAACGCGGGCTTGCTCGTCGTGAGCGCCCAGGAGACGCGCGCACGACTCGAACGAGTCGGCAAGAGCTTCGACCGGCTCTACCAGATCGGAAGATATTCGGTCTGGCGCGACCGCGAAGCAAAGAGCGCCTGGATCAATCCGCTTCGTCCAACCAACGAGGTCTCGGGCGTGCAGATGCGCGGGAGCGAGATCGCGTTCGACGTGAAGACCAAGTTTCCGCGCGCCCGCGTCCTCGTCAAGTCGTCGTTCCACCCCTCGTGGCATCTCGAAGGCCCCCCGGGCTCGACGCTGCGGGAGAGCCCCGTGGGTCACCTGGTGGTCGACAACATTCCCGTCGGCTCTTACCGCATCCGACTTCGATACGAGGACGACCCGCTTCCGCGGCGCCTGGGTTGGGCGGGATGGGTGCTTCTCGCGGTGGGCGGCGCCCTATCGTGGAGGAGGAAGCGACCGGCGGACGAAGAGAAAACGCCCGACGAGAAAAAGCCGGACGCTTAGCGGATCTTTTCTTCGCGCTTCCGTATGCTGCGCGCGGCATGCCCGAGCAGCCCCGGCCATCAACGCTTTTCGCGCTGGCGCTCGTGACCGCGTGCACGCTGGCGCAACAAGTCGTCATCACGCGGCTCTTCTCTGCCGTGCTGGCGTACCACTTCAGCTTTCTGGCGATCTCGATCGCGCTGTTCGGTACCGGCGCCGCCGCGCTCATCGTCTACCTGAAGCCCGGCTGGTTCGGCGAAGACACTCACGCGGAGCTCGCCAAGTGGACCGCCATCTTCGGCGCCGCCCTCGTCGTCGCCCCACTCGTGCTCGTGCGACTCGAGCTGACCGGCTTCGACACTCCGACGACCGCGTTCGCGCTCAACCTCGCCGGCGCCTGCATCGTGGCAGCGGTGCCGCCGTTCGCATCGGGAGTCGTCGTCGCGCTCGCCATCGCTCGATTCAAGGAAAAGATCGGCCCGGTCTACGCGGCGGACCTTGCCGGCGCGGGCGTCGGCGCTCTCGGTGTCGTGCCCACCCTCTGGCTCGGACCCGCACCCATGCTTCTCGTTGGCCTGGGGGTGCTTTCCGCGATCGCCGCCGTCGCGTTCTGTCCGGGGAGCGCTCGCGCCAAGCGCGCCGGCGCCGGTGTGGGCCTCGGAGGGCTCGCCGTCGTTGCCGCCGGCGTTTTCACGCCGGTGCTTTACCTCGATCCGGGCTACACGTTGCCCGAAGGCACGATCAAACACGGCGAACGTTGGACGCCTCTCGCTCGCGTGTTCGGTTTCCAGCCACCGCACGAGCTGAGCCCGGCGCTGCTTTTCTACGACCGAGTCTACGCGCCGGTGCCGGTCATCCGCGACGGCAAGCTTCCAGACTGGAGACAGTTGCGGACCGGCCCGGCGAGCATCGGATTCGAAGTCGCCGGCCCTGGGCGCACGCTCATCATCGGTGGAGGCGGCGGACGCGACATCTACAACGCGCTCAGCTCGGAGCAGTCCCCGGTGGACGTCATCGAGCTCATCGACGGCAACCGCCAAGCCGTGGACGAGTTTCTCGGCGAGCTCTCGGGCAAACCCTATTCGAGGGAAGGCGTGCACACCGTGATCGGCGACGGCCGCTCGATCCTCGCCCGACGCGACACGAAGTACGACCAGATCCACATCGGTTTCACCGACACCCTCACCGCGAACGCCGCCCAAGGGTTCGCGCTGACCGAAAACAATCTCTACACCGTCGAAGCGTTCGAGGAGTACTTCGACCACCTGACGCCCAAGGGCATTCTCAACGTCTCTCGCTTGCTCAAGCTGGTAGGAGACGAGGCCCTGAGAGTCACGGTGCTCACGCTGGCCGCCCTCGAAGCCCGCGGCGTCGAGGACCCCTTCCAGCACATCATCGTCGTGCTGGGCTCGGACATCCTCGGTCCGCCGACGGGCACCGTGCTCGCACGATTGACGCCGTTCACCGACGAGGAGGTCGCTCGCGTCAGAGCTCTGGCCGGGGAGCGCGCCGATGGTTTGCTCTTGGCGCCCGGTGGCCCGAACCAACGCGAGTGGGCAGCATTGGCCGAGGCACCAAGCCTGCTCGCGTTCTGCAACGGGCACGAGCTCGACGTGTGTCCGCCCACGGACAACAAGCCGTTCTTCTTCAGTATGCACCGGCTCAGCGACTGGAGCGCGACCTTCAGCGAGGGCTACCTCTACTCGACCAGTCCGTATTCGATCCTGATGCTGACGCTCTTGATCTTGCTCGGCATGTCGGTCGTCGGCTTCGTTTTGCCGTTGGCTCTGGTGCGAAAGGGAAAGGCGCCGACGGCGACGTCGCTCACGTACTTCGCAGCCATAGGGCTCGGGTTTCTGCTGTTCGAAATCGTGTTGATTCAGCGGTTCGTGCTCTTTTTGGGCTACCCCACCTACGCGCTCAGCGTCGTGCTCTTCGCGCTTTTACTGTCGTCGGGGGGCGGCGCGTGGCTCAGCGGCAGGCTGCGTGACACGAAACGTGCGCTCGGGGCTCCATTGGCCATCGCTGCCGGGCTCATCGCGCTGAGCGCCGGCGGCCTCGAGCCGCTGCTCAGCCGCCTGATCGAGCTACCGTTCGGCGCCCGCGTCGTCATCGCCGTCCTGCTGCTCACGCCGGTGGGGGCGTGTTTGGGAATGGCCATGCCGCTCGGCCTCCGGCGTTTCCAACGCTTGCACCCCGACGGCGTAGCCTACGCGTGGGGGGTGAACGGAATCACCTCGGTGCTCGCGTCGGTGCTCGGCATGGCGGTGGCAATCAACTTCGGGTTCGCGGTGGCCAGCCTGGCGGCTGCCGGGTGTTACGCGTTCGCGCTCGGTCACGCCGCTTTCGGTCGCTGGCCGACCGAGGCCACCGCGTGACCGCGAGCACCAAGAAGAAAATCGCCGGGTACGTCGCCGGCACCGTTCTGCTCGCTCTCTACTTCGCGCAATCGAGCACCCACGGGCCGAACCACAGCGACGGTGGTGTGCTCATCAACTTCATCCATTTTTTCGCGAACGGCGACCTGCCCCACCACCAACGCATCGACGCGTACGGCCCGTTCAACTGGGTGTTTCCCGTGCTCTTCTACAAGCTCGGCGGACAGCACGTCTGGGGCGTGCGCATTTGGATGGTGATCCTCAAGCTGTTGATCGCCTGGGGGGCTTTCGCGCTCGTCAAGAAGCTCAGTACGACGTTCTACGCCCTTTTGGCGCTCTGCTGGGTCGGCGTGCTGATCGGACAGATGTGGCAGTCGCTGCAAACGGCCTACGCATTTCTCAACGTCATGCCGTGGATGCTCGCGGCCTGGTACTTCCTCTTGGTCGGCCCGCTCTCGTCGACTCGCAAGAACATGGTCGCCGCGGGCGTGTTCACGTTCGTCGCGATCTGGACCAAGCTCAACACGGGCATGTTCGTGCTCGCCGGGGGCCTCTTCTACTGCTTCTACTGGTTGCCGAAACCCGAAGACGCCGAAGTAGCCGGTGGCGCGGCGCTCACTCGGAAGCTCTACCGCGCGGCGCAGATCCTGGGGCTCTTAGGTTACGCCGCGCTGTTCTACCGGTACATCCACCAGTTTTTCAGCCTCTGGTACTTCGCGTACTTGCTCTTGCCGCTGGTCGCGGCCCTGGGCACCGCGTTTCGACAGTGGACGCGGGAGTCGGCGGACACCGTCCTGGCGAGCTTTCGTCTGCGCGCGTGGGGCACCTACCTCGCGACCAGCGTCGGCTTGTCGGTCCTGATGTTGCTCGGCTTCTACGGACCCTCGGGCAGTCGAACGTACGTGCGCGAGCTCACCGACATCGTCTCGACGATCAACTACGTGCAGCCGTTTCCAGAGCTCGGGGTGCAAGGGCTCTACTACGGGCTCAACGAGTACTTCTGGCTGCAGATGCCGTGGCTGCTCACGTTTTTCTACTTCGTCTGGCTAGCGTTTCATCGCGCTGGAGACCGCGCTTTCGGCGAACGCTGGCCCGTGCGACGCGCCCAAGCCGGCGGCCTCTTCATGCTCATGACGCTCTATTCGTTCGTCATGTACTCGCGCGCGGACGAGACACACATCTTCCAGACGTTGCCGTTCGTGGCGCCGGTCCTGTTCGTGATGATGTACCAAGTCGAACGGCTGCTGATCCCCGGCGGCCGCACGCCGACCATCGGCTTTCGCGCCATCACGGCAGTCGCCGTGTTCGCTTATTCGACGACGCTCGCCGTCAAGCCTCGTCCGCTCGTTTTCACCAGCTCCGATTGGTACAACCCGCGGCTCGAGCGCCTCGAATACCGACCGAAGAACAATCCCTACGTCAAAGACTATTCACCAGACGTCACCGACCACGAGTGGGACCACGCGGCGGACGAAGCGGCTCGGTTCATCAACGCCATCGCCGACGAAGAAGAGGAGATTCTCGTTCTGTCGGCGAATCGGCTGCTCGAATACAACTCGAACACGAGACCGATCGGCGGGCGGCATTTTTTCTACTTCTACCTCGTCAGCGTCGGGTTGATGGACCGCGCGGCGTTCGACGCCGCCGTACCGAAGTCGGTGATCAAAGACATCCTGACCAAGCCACCGAGAATCATGGTGGGCACCCTCGGTCGGGTCCCGTTGACCGAAGAGTTCCCCGAGCTGAAGTGGCTCCAGAAGCGCTGGTACGAAAAGGTCGGAACCTTCCGACACATCATCGTCTACCGACTCCGTATCGGCGGTACGTACGCTCGTTTCAGGTAGGGGCGCTTTTCGGCTGCCCCCTCTTGGGGGAGGGCAGCCGAAAAACGCCCTTTCCCACCTCTCTGATCCTCGCGCCTTTTTCTTTGTGCCATCGATTCTGACGAATCGATGGGCGCTCGTTCGATGAACGGGCAGGTTTCGGCTGCCCCCTCATGGGGATGCGGAATCTGGCGGGGGGATTGGGGCGGGGGTATGGTCTCTTGCGAGCGCTGAGCGATGCGGGTGGCCGCGGCTCCGCGACGAATATCGATGGCGGTTGCTAAGCGCACTGATTGGCCGACGTTGCTGCTTTTAGCGGCGATGTACGCCCTGCTCGGCGGCAACGTTTTCTTGTACGTGCAGCACCGGCTGCCGCTCGTGTTGCACGTGCTGATCAGCGCCGTGGCCATCCATCTGGCGTTCACCGTGTGGCACGAGGCGGTCCACGCCACGGTATCGCCCCGAGCCTGGGTGAACAACGTCGTCGGGGTATTCGGCATGCTCCCGTACAAAACGCCCTACTTCCTGCAGCGGTGGGTTCACCTCGAGCACCACGACAAGCTCAACGAGAAGGACGATCCGAACTCGGTTTATGCGGATGGGCCGTTTCTCACGCTGCCGTTTCGATACTTCCGAGCGCTGGGCTACGCGAAGAAGGTCCTCAAGACCGACCCTCGAACCGCAGCCGAGCGATCGAGCGACATCGCCGGGTTGCTGGTGGTGGCGGCGATATATGGCGTGGCCACCTGGAGGGGCTTCCTCCTGGATGCCTTGATTCTCTGGTTCGTCCCGTTGGTGATCGCGAAGCTCGTGATGGACTGGTACATCAACTGGCTACCCCATGTGGGCCTGCCGCCGGACCGGTTCCGAGGGACCCGAATCCTCGAAGTGGGCTGGCTCACCCCGCTCGTCCTCGGGCACAATTACCACGCCATCCACCACCTCTGGCCCACCGTGCCCTGGCATGGCTACCGTAGCTTGTTCAAAAAGAAGCGAGACTACCTCGAGCGAAATGACGTCCCCATCGAACACGCAGTCTTCCGAAGCTGGCGACAACCCGTGGGGGTCGACGGCGAAGACTCTCTCGCTGGTTGAGACGGCGTGCGCCCTCTGCGGGTCGACGGACTTCGACCCCGAGGCTTTCGGCTACGACTTCGAGTACAACACGTCATCGAATCCTTTCCGATTCGTGCGGTGCAAGGCGTGCTCGCACGTGTACTTGAACCCGCGACCCTCGATCGAGGATCTCGACGTCATCTACCCGGAGAACTACTACACGCTCTCGGGAACCGGCGGACTCGTCGCACGCCTTCAGCGCGTGTGGGAGAAGGGCAAAGTCGACGGCTACCGCCACGTCGTCGGTGACGGGCGCCGACGGATCCTCGACGTCGGCTGCGGCGACGGCCGCTTCCTCGGCGTGCTCGAAGCGTTCGGGCCGAAAGAGTGGGAAGTCGTCGGCATCGATTTCGACTCCGATGCGGTGGAGAAGTGTCGCGCGGCCGGCTACACCGCGTACAAAAAGCGCGTCGAAGATTTCGAAGAAGGCGCCAACAGCTTCGACGCGGTGATCATGTTGCAGCTCATCGAGCACGTCGCCGATCCGCTCGAGACGAGCCGGAAGATTTTCGATCTACTCAAGCCCGGTGGCGTGTTCGTCGTCGAAACGCCGAACCTCGCGGGCATCGACTACCGACTCTTCAAGGACCGGTGCTGGGCGCACTATCACTTCCCCCGGCACTGGAACTTGTTCTCGACGGACTCACTCCACCGAATGCTCGAAAAGGCTGGCTACGAGGTCGTGCGGACCGACCACCTCATGAGCACGTCGGCCTGGACGATCTCGCTCTACAATTATTTCCTCGATCGCGGTCTGCCGGGCTGGTTCGTCCGATTTTTCAGCTACAAGAACCCGTTTCTATTGGGGATCTTCGTGACCCTGGACACGGTGCGAACAAAAATGGGCCGAGAAACGTCGAATCAGCGGGTCATCGGGAGGAAGCCCCTCTAACTGGCCGAATCCGCTCAAAAATCGACGTCCCTACGGAATCGCAAGCCACTGAAATCGTTATGTAAATGAAGAACACGGGTATCAAAAAGCTGCACACGACTTGCCGACTGGCCGTAGGGCCAGTTAACTTTTGCAGCGCGGGTGGATGGGCCCGCCGTTTTCGTCACTAATGCTTAGGACCGGCCACCGGGTGCGACCCATGGCCAGAAGGAAAAGATCGAGGCCATGAAGAGCAGCAAAATTTTGCGGTATGTCGGCGGCGCGCTGGTGGTTTCCAGCTTGGCGTTCGCAGGTTGCAGCAGCAGCAACAACACCAACAACGGAACCGGCGGCTCCTCCGGAGCAACGTCGACCGGCGGTAGCGGCGGCACTGGCGGCGGAACGAGCGACTGCCCGAACGGGTCGATAGACACCGGCGAGATGTGCGACGGCAGCAACCTCGACGGCGAAACCTGCGACAGCATCACGATGGGCGCGATGCCCATGGGTACCTTGCGGTGCTCGAGCAGCTGCACGTTCGACACGAGCGGATGCACGGGTGGCGGCACGGGCGGCATGGGCACCGGCGGCATGGGCGCAATGGGCGGCATGGGCGGCGGTAGCGCTGGTACGGCTGGTACCGCTGGTACCGCTGGTACTTCCGGTAGCTCGGGCGCGGGCGGTGCCGGTCAAGGTGGCGCGGCTCAGGGCGGCGCGAGCGGTGCCGGTGGCGCAGCTCAAGGCGGCGCGAGCGGTGCGGGCCAAGGCGGCGCAGCGGGCGCCAGTGGTTCCGGCCAAGGCGGTGCAGCGGGCTCGTCGGGTAACGCCGGCGCCGGTGGCACCTGACGAAAACGAAAAACCCATGAAGCAGGCGCCGCGAGCATCGAGCTCGCGGCGTTTTGCTTTTGTCAGCCGTCGGCCCCCCGGGTGGTGGGGGTGCTCGTGCGCGACGGACTCGCGTCGCGCCAGGCGGCTCGGTCAGTGCTCGCCGGACCCGTTGGCGGTGCGCACACCGCCCAAACTACGCTGGGTCCCGCTCTGTGCGCCCTCGTCGACCTCGGAGACCTTCTTACACACGAAGAGCTTGATGTCGCCGAACCGGAACGGGATCTGGGCGTTGCCCGCGGGGTTGGCGGCCAAAAGCCGGGAGACCGCGGAGCTCCCGGGCACGCCGAGCGTTCCCAGCTTTTTCATCAGGTACTCCGCGGTGACGACGTGGCAATAGACCATGTCCTCGACGACGTCGAAGCACGCGCGGCCGACGGTGTTTCGCACGCTGGCCTCGGTGAAATAGTAGAGGTGCATGTCCATCAGCCACGGCCAGTGGCGCCCCGCCAGCTTGGGGAACCAGTTGTCGATCATGAGGGTGGACATCAGGAGGATCCCGCCAGGCTTCAGAATGCGATTCATTTTTTCGAGCTCGGCGACCGGATCGGCAAAGTGCTCCAGCACGTCCCACGCCACGACGACGTCGAACCGACCGACGTCACCGGGTAGCTCGTCGATCGTTCCGCACACCACCTTGGCGTCGGTCACCTTCGCCGACGCTTCCACCGCCCACTTCGAAGGTTCGAGCCCCATGATGTCGAGGCCTTCTTCCCGAGCGATCTTCAAGAAACCACCGCAGTAGCTGCCGACCTCGAGCACACGATCTCCCGGGCGGACGTGACGGCGAACCTGTTCGAGGTTGTATCGAAAGGTCGTTTCCCGGGCGTCCAAGTGCTCGAGGTAGGTGGGGTCGACGGCGTCGCGATATTCGTCGACGAGCCTTTCGTCGCTGAGCTCCGGCCGCATGAACACGAGGCCGCACTGCAGGCACTTCAAGATCTGCCCATGAGTGCGGGTGGAGAGGGTGGCGCAACTGTAGGGCGACGTGTCCTGGGCCACCGTGTTGCCGCCGGAACGGGGCGGAAACACCTCGACGTGGTGGGTCCCGCCGCAAACTCGACAGTTCACCCGTTCGCTCTGCGCTGGCGCCACCGGAGACGGCCGCCGGAGCATTCGACGCAGGCCAAGGCGTTGAATCGTCAGAACGGCCTTGTAGATTTCGCTGCGATTGATCTTCGAAGCCCCCGCAGCGCGATTCTCGAAATGGATCGGGAACTCCGCCATGCGGTCGGTGAGCTGCGCCACCTGATGGATCGACTCGACCGCGAACGAGTACCCCTCGCTGCGAATGGCATCGATGTTCATCCGACGCAGCAGATCCCCGGTGAAGCCACGATAGAGGGTCGTGTTTTCTTTGAGCTCGAGGCCCAGCGCCGTCTTCGCCGCCAAGTTCGCTGACAGGCTGATGAACGTTCTCCACAGCCCATAGTCGGACTCTCCGCCCTCGACGTATCGGGAGCCCGTGACGAAGTCGGCAGCCTCGAGCAGCTCGGGAAACCGGGGCAGGTACTTCGGGTGATGCGAAAAATCCGCATCCATCGTGATCAACCCGTCGTAGTCGTGGTCCCTAGCGTAGAGCATCGCGAGCTTGTGCGCGGAGCCGACGCCCAGCTTGCCCGGGCGATGGAGAATCGTGAGCTCCGGCATGCGCGCGGCCAGCTCGTCGAGGATCTCGCCCGTGCCGTCCGGCGATGCATCGTCGACGACCAGGATGTCGGCCGGCGGAAGATGCTCCCGGATCGCGGCGATCAACGTGCGAACGTTGCCCTCCTCGTTGTAGGTCGGGAAAAATACGAGCAGCTTCACGGCGACCTCCGAACGGGACGATAGGCGGGATCGGGGCCCAGGAGGAGTCGGGCCGACGGCTGGCTATGACGACATTGGCGTCCGATCTTGCAGCCCTGCAATCCATTGGCCCCCTCGGCCCGTGCAAGCACCCAAACTGCCGGTGCGAACCGCCGGCCGGGCGGTTCATTCCGCTTCCCTGGACAATTGCAGTGCCAACAAAAAGTGAGCCCCCCCGCTACGAACGACTGGGATCGTCCCCGCCCTTGAGGCAGACTAAAGAGTGCGGGCTTTCGAATAGGTAGGGTGTGATGAATTTCGTTCGTGGCAAGGTGATCGGTCCAATCCTCGTTGCTAGTGCGCTGCTGCTCAACTGTGGCGGTGGTGGCGGTGGCAGCAGCACCGACGGTTCAGCTGGGAGCGGCGGACCCTGCACCGACGGCGATTTCCAACCCTGTACCTGCGCAGACATGTCGAGTGGCGTGCAGCAATGCATGGGCGGCGTGTTCGAGGCTTGCACGTGCGCCGGTGGCGGTACCGGCGGTGGCGGGCCGACCACCTGCGGCAACGGCGCGGTCGACCCTGGAGAGATGTGCGAGGGCGCCGACTTGAACGGCGAAACCTGCGCGAGCGCCACCGTCAACGCGATGCCCACCGGCACCCTGGCATGCTCCTCGACCTGCACCTTCGATACGACGGGTTGCACCGGCGGCGGCACCGGCGGCACCGGCGGTGGTGGAACGGGCGGCGGCGGCGGTGGTGGTGGCCTGGGCGGCATGGGCGGCCTCGGCGGCTTCGGCCCCTGAGCAAGACCCGTTCAGCACTACGCCACGGACGACCGTCGGGCTAGCGCCCTCACTGGGGCGCTTTCGGGTACTGCGGACGCGGTAGACGCAGACGTTTGCCCACCCGGGGCAACTCGATTCGCTTCAAGCCGTCCGGCATCGAGTGCAGGAAAAGGAATGTACCATCGTCGAGAGGACGATCGAACGTGAAGCGCGTCCGCCACGGATTGTCCCCCGAAGTCGCGAGCACTTCGACCAGAGCGCCGTCAATGTCCACGCGATCGCCCACGCGGATGGGTAGCTCGGCCGAACGGTAGAGCGATCCCACCATCGAATCGTCGATGTCGCTCGACAAGGTCGCGAGCTCGATGACGTTGGGGCCGACACGCTGGATCTCGTGAACGTGCGTCGAGCCGCTCATTCGCCAATACGACTTCGGAAGCGGGTGCCCGTGCACGAATCGCACCCACGGCAGATTGGCCCCCGTCGTGAAGTCAGCCGCGGAGATGATCAGAACGCGCGTACTCTCGATGCCTGCGTCGGGGATCTCTGCGCGGAGCGCCCATTGGCGTTGCGCGTCGACGCCTCCGACGACCTCCTTCATGCGCCGACGGGTGAACTCGAAGGTGTAGTAGCCGTGCAGCACGAGAGCCGCCGCACCCAGAGCCACGAGCGTCGTTTTCGCCGGGATCGCCCTCTTCCACGGCTCGATGCGCCACGCCGCCACTGCTTCGACTCCGAGCGAGACGAACACGGCGGTCGCACCGATCGCCGCGGCGACGAGCAGGCGATCTTCTGGGAGGGCCGCGGCAAATGGCACGACCGAAAACACCGTTCCAACGACGAGCCAGCGGAGCGACCGATTCCTCTCGCTCGATCGCCAGGCCAGCCATAAACCCAGAAGTACGAGCAGCAGCAGTGCGACGAGGCCAATCGAGAGGTGCACCGTCTGCCATTTGTCGAGATCTCGCCACTCTTCACGATAGATGTGCCACGGGGTGCCGAGCACGTACCAAGCTGCGGGTAGCGAAAACACGAGATCGCCGAACAGGGCCGGTAGGCGACCGACCGCGGCCTCCAGAAACGTCCACGGGTCGTTGAACGCGCTCAGGTAGTAACCCGAGCCGCGCACGCCGAAGGCAAAACCCGAACGTAAGATGAGATAGACCGAGGCGACGGCAAACGATGGGAAGAGCGCGTTCCAGCGTTCCCGAAGCGTGCCTTTCACGCCCAGCAGCTCGTAGG
Organism: Polyangiaceae bacterium; assembly: GCA_029261965.1. GTDB lineage: Bacteria > Myxococcota_A > Polyangia > Polyangiales > Polyangiaceae > JAJDAH01. The sequence goes on along the minus strand of JAJDAH010000105.1, from coordinate 9,205 downwards.
CGACCAGATAGCCGAGCATCGCTACGCCGTATTCACCAGCCAGGAGCGCGAGGGCCCAGAGAGCTCCTTCGATGACTTGCTGCAGCGTCGTCTGAGTCTGCCGATAGCGAACATGCGCCCACACCGCGAGAACACCGAAGGTGGTGGCCACCAACGTGCTCCGATTGGCAATCCAGGCGCTCGGTGCCACGTGTGACTCGTCGAACGCAAAAAGCGCCACGGTGAGAAGCGCCACGGGCATCGACACCACGCGTTTCAACAGAAGCGCCGCGGCCACGACGAGCGCCGCCCACCAGAAGAGCGATTGCACGTGATAGAAGCGCGCATCCACGCCAAAAAGCCGGTGGTCGAGCGCGATGAGACCGCTGGTGAGCGGGCGAAAAAACGCGATGCGCAGGTCCGGCTGCGTCCACCACGGGTGATAGCCGTAGTTGATGAGCTTCTTGCCGTCGCGAGCACCGTCGGCGAAGCGGAACAGGTCGAAAGCACTTCGCTCCGCGGGGAAACGGTCGCGCAACATGCCGATCTGGGCCGTGTCGTCGTTGTGAAAACCGAGCTGGATGACCGGGCGCCGAATCCACAACCCCAGCGCCACCGTCAGCGCGACGAAGACCCAGAAAACGGCGTGACGCCGTTCTTTCATGGCACGTTGGGTCCGCGCAGCATTCCCCACCCGGACTTCAACCGCTTCTTGTGCCCCTCGCTGAATCGGGCGACCGAATAGAACACGGTGTTGTCGCTGATCGACCACAGCCGGTGCCGACAGTACGGACTATCGATGTCGCACTTCGTCGGGCCGACGTAGATGCCGTTCTGTTTTCGAGCGATCGCTTCAGCTTCGACCTTGGTCGGGGCGCCGAGAGGTTTCTGCACGTGAGGGATTCTCACGACATGCAGCGTACGGTCGTTCCACGTCTTGTCGTAGCTGAAAGCTCCCACCACGTGAACGAACACCGACCAGGCCAGCGCGACCGAAAACGGCGCGAGCAACCACCTGCGCTCTCGAATCGGCTCGATCACCGGATAGAGGAACACGAGCAATAGCGGAATCATGTCGACCCAGGGTCTCGGGCCGTAGGTCCAGCCGCCCCACCAATCGAACCATTTGCACTGAAGCGCCATCACCGCGAGCGCCCCGACGGTCAGCGGCCGAAGGACGCGATAGCGCGAGTCGCGCCAGATACGCACGATGCCCCAGGCAGACAGAATCAAGAACGGCGAGAACACGAGGAGGCCGCGCGATGGGCTGACGAGCAAACCCGCCAAGCCCTCGAAGAACGGCGTCTGCCAGAGGTCCGGGGACCCAGTCTTCTCGGTGGCCACCCCGTGTCCGACGAGTTGCTGCGCGAGGGTGAACGGATTGCCAAAGTAGTAGAAGTTGTAGGCAGCGAGAGCAAGGGGGCCGGGAGCGGCACCAGCGGCGAAGCTCACCGCCGACCGCCGATGGTAGATCGCCAAGTAGACGAACACCGCCACCAACGGAAAGAGCAGAGTCGACCGGCTGGCTACCCCGATGCCGAGAGCCAGCCCCGCCAGCGCCGCCCACTTGCTTCGCTCCGGGTGTTTGATGAACGCGTAGGCGCCCAAGCAGAGAAAAAATGCGCTCACCGTTTGCTGCCAGAGGTTCTGACTGGCAACGCTGAGCGCGGAGGTTCCAAAACCGTAAGCCAGCGCGACCAGGATGGCGAGGCTACGGCGAGTGAACACGAGCCCGATGAAGAAGACGCACAGCACGCACCCGGCAACCATCGACGCGGCGTGAAGCTTCGCCACACTGAGCCGGAGGCGGCTCTTGTCGCCAAACTCGTTGTCGAGGAGATAGACGACAGTAGCGATGGGCAACATCGTGAGCCCAGGCACCGGTCCGAACGCGCTCAAGTACACGCCCCGCGACTCGGACTTGACGATGTAGTAGCGATCCTCGTGAGCCTCGAGGTTCCCACTCTCCCGCCATTCTCGAAGGGTCTTGTCGCCGACGACGACCTTCCAGTGAGGGACGTAGAAGTCTTCTGACGGCTGTAGGGGCAACGAGCTGCGCCACTTGAACAACTCGGGAAAGTTCGTCGGCGAGAACCCGAGCTTGCCCGTCGACAGAATGATGTAGGGCAGCACGGAGCTCGGCACCGCGTCGCCCTCGTCGAGCATCGTCCGGTTAGCGTGATAGGCGGCGAGCGATCCGAAGAACAAAAGCAGCGGAATCCACGCCCGCTTCCAGCGTCTCTTCGACGTCGGGGCGGCCCGTTCAGGGGCTTCGGCTCCGTCTTGGCTATCGACTTCGCTGGTCATCTTGCAACGCCGCCGACGCCCACACGCTCCGCCTGGGGGCGCTCGAACGCTAAAACGCCCGCGAATTCGACGCAACTGGACTCCCCGGTGGGTGAGGCATCGGGTATGGTCGCGCTCCGTGGCGGTCATCGTCTTCGTCACCGCGTTCGTCACCCTCACTCTCGAGGTCTTCTACACGCGGCTCTTCTCGGCCCTGTTCTGGAAGGATACGGCGTCCGCGATCCTGAGCCTGGCGATGCTCGGGCTCGGCGCGTCCGGGGTTCTCGTCTACCTCAAGCCGAACTGGTTCAAGCCCGAGAGGACCGCCTCGCAGATCACGTGGTGGACGCTCGCGTTCGGGGTCTCGGTCGTCGGCTCGTACGTGAGTGTCCTGCTTTTCTCGAAGACCACGGTGAACATGATGGCCCCGGTCTGGGGATTCGGCCCGCTCATCGTCGCCGGCCTCATTCCGTTCTTCGTCGGCGGGACCGTCTTGTCGATCGTCTTCACGCACCACTCGAGTCAGATTTCGAAGCTTTACCTCTACGACTTGGTCGGAGCGTCGCTCGGCGCGGTGTTCGTGCTGCCCGTGCTCACGTGGGTGAACGGGCCGGGCATCGTGCCCATCCTGGCGTTGCCCGCCGTGGTCGCCGCCACTTGGTTCGCCAAAAAGAACGGCCAGAAGGCCGCCACTGGCGTTGGCGCAGTCCTGTCACTGGGCGTCGTCGGCCTCTTCGGCGCCCACCAGGCTTGGAACGTGCTCGGCGTCACTCACTCGGACGGCAAGGAGGAAGTCGTCGTCACGATGGAGCGCTGGGACCCCATTGCGCGGGTCACAGTTCTTCAACCCCACCCGAACAACGTCTGGTTCCACATCGATTCGAGGGTAGCCACCGCGGTGCTTCCCTACTCCGGAGATGCAACCCAGCTCGAATTCCTACACAAGAACGTCCTTCAGCTCGCCTATCACCACCGGCAGTACCCCAAGGTCCTCATCATCGGCCCCGGGGGTGGGAGCGACGTGCTCAGCGCCATCGTTTTCGGCAACCGCGACATCACGGCTGTGGAAATCAATCGAAGCATGATCGGGCTCATCCGCGGCGAGCTCAAGGAGTTCACCGGGGGACTCTACGACCTGCCCTTCGTCGACGTGAAAGTTGCCGACGGGCGCGCGTATGTGGCCGGCATGGACGGCAAGGTCGATCTCATCCAGGCGACGTTCATCGACACGGTCGCCGCCGCCAACGCTGGCGCGCATACCCTGAGCGAAAATTACCTCTACACCACTGACTCGATGCACGACATGTTCGACCACCTCACCGAGGATGGCGTGCTCTCTCTGTCGCGGTGGGGAGGTGTTGCCTGGGGCTTCACCGAGACGCATCGTGTGCTGTCTCTCATGACCCGCGCGATGCAGGAGCGCGGAATCGAATCCCCTGGGCGGCACATCATCGCTGTCCGAGGCCCGCCACCCGAACGGCTGACGCTGGGCTTCGGCTACCAGAACAAGAAGGGCGACATGGAATCCATGACGACCGTTCTGGCGAAAGCGTCCGAGTTCACCGACGAAGAAGTCGCTCGTCTCACCAAAGTCGTCGAGGACAACTCGTTTCTTCCGGTCTGGATGGCCGGGCGCGGCAAGAAGGAGGACGTCACCATCGGTCGCCTCTTCGAGTCGGGTGTGAGCGCGGGTTTCCTCCAGCGCTACCACGAAGCGACGGGCATGGACATCAGCCCCGTCGACGACGATCGCCCGTTTTTCTTCGACATGATCGACCCGATCGACGAGCTCTTGCACGAGCCGAAACCCGAGTGGAAAGCCATCCCCTACCGGTGGGTAATTTCGATCGGCCTCGGCGTCCTGTACCAACTGCTCGCCGCCACCAGCATTCTCGTGCTGCTGCTCATCATCCTACCGCTGCTCTTTCGATACCGCGCACTGCGGGGGGTGAAGCGACCGGTGAGCACCCTCGGCTACTTCGTTTGCTTGGGCTTGGGTTTCATCGGCATCGAGATCGCGATGATTCAACGGCTCGCGCTCTTTCTCGAGCATCCCGTGTATTCGTTGGTGGTCGTGCTCGCCTCCATTTTGCTCTTCAGCGGGCTCGGCAGCGCCAGCACGGCGAAAATCGACAAGCACTGGGCCATGAGCGCGGCGAAACGCGCCGGCGTGCTGGTTCTCATCCTCGCCGTCTACGGAATGATTCTGCGGGTGCTTCCTGGACCTCTCATGGGCCTTCCGTTCGCGCTCAAGGTGCTCGTCGCCGTCGTGTTGCTGTTTCCGCCCGCCTACGTGATGGGCATGATGTTTCCCCTCGGTGTCGGCGCGATCCGCGGAGAATACGAACGCCTCGTCCCCTGGGTGTGGGGTCTGAACTCGTCGTTTTCGGTCTTCGGCGCGATCGCTTCACTCTTCGTCGCGATGACCCTCGGTCACACCATCGCTTGGTACATCTTCGCTTCGATGTACGCCCTGGCAGGCCTGGCGATGCTGCGCGTCGCCAGGGCCTGAGACGCCCCTTCACGGGAGCGGAGGCTCGGGCGGCACGAACGCGTTCGGCGGCGGCCGGCGGTACACCTGCCACGCAGAATGGATGAACACGGGCTTGAACGGAAACCGGCGATTGAAAGGCAGCAGCTTTCCGTCGTTTCGCCGAACGAGCAGCGTGTCGTAGAAGCGGTTGTAGTAGCCGTCGTGGTACAGATGCGGCAGCCACTCGAAGTTCTCGAGCTTCTTCGGCAGGCCAGCGTCGTCGCGAAACCGGAGCGGCACGTTCCAAAACTTCGCAAAGCTCGAGGAAATGAAACCTCCTCGCTCGGCCTGGAGATAGCCCGCAAAGTGCACGTAGGGGAACGTGCGCATCACCGAGCCGTTGGCGTCGAAAATCAAGCTCGCCAGATGCGGTTTGGGCACGACATGCTCGATGACCGGGTCGAAGTCGTGGGCCTCGCGATCGAACATCGCCAGGTGAAACCAACCGTTGGCCAGCGCCGAGAGGCCGAGCACCGGCAGCAAAACCTTCATCCTGAGTTGACGAGCCGTCTCGAGCGAGCAAACCAGCGGCAGGATGGCCAGAGCCAGGAACGCGTGACGAAAGTGAATGAACTTTGCCGTGCGGGTGTGCGCCGGGAGAACGAAATAGAGAATCAGATTCAAGAGAACCAGAAGCCACAGCGCCAACTCGGCGTCGGTGCATTTCGAAATCCGCTCGCGGGTGACCGGGATCCGCGTCAGCGCGAACAGACCGACGACGACCGCTGCGGCGACGAGCAGGTACTGCTCGGAGCGGTCCTGGTATCCACCGAGAACTTCCTCCGGAAACCACCAGAGTCGCTCGACGAACGGCGGTGATTCGCTCTGTCCGTATCCCTCGGCGCGGCTCGCGAAGTAGCCCCAACCGGCCACCCCGAGCAGACCCGGCGACAGCGGCAAAAGGCGCTTGAACGTGGCGCGCGTCGGCTCGAGCAGGAACGAGTTCACCGCATACACGCCGAGAAAGGCCAGCCCATGGGTGTGCGTGAACACGATCGCCGCGGTGAGCGAGACGAGCGCGACCGTCTGCTTCCAACCGCGGAGCGGTCGAATCAACAGGGCAATGGCTACGAACGCGAGCCCGACGGCGAGGTTGAAGTTGATGAAGCCCCAGAAAAACGACCGGTTGTAGACGAGCAACAACGTTGGAAACGCGAGCCACAGCGGTTTCCCTAGAGCCCGCAACACGGCGAGCGCGCCGAGCGGATAAGCCACCATCGACAGGAACACGAGCACGCGCTCGGCGGTTTCGAGCGAGAGCACCGAGCCCAGGCCCAGCGTGATGGCGTAGGGCAACCAGTAAAAAGTGTTGCCGAAGTCGACGCGATAGTAGTCGGCGTAGCCCATCGCGGGATCGCCCAGACGGTCGATGACCGAAGCCACAGCGAGGTGCTGCGGCAGGTCGGTCATCGGCAGGTACTTGAATACAAACGCCGGAAGCGCCGCGAGCAGAATCGCCGCGACGACCCACGCCCCCCCTCGGTCGGGGGACCGCGACGTGTGAATCGATTCTTCGGATGACGACATGTGAGAGCGAGCTCCCCCGCGCGCTCCGGTGGGGCGCGCGCTCTCGTTCAGGTAGCGCGTCCTCGCTTCAGGTTCTCGAGATCGGCGTCCACCATCATCGAGACGAGCGATTCGAAGGAAATCGAGGGTTGCCACCCGAGCTTTTCCTTCGCCTTCGAGTAGTCCGCGTGAAGCAGCTGGACCTCTGCCGGTCGGAAGAACCGCTCGTCGACCTCGACGTAGTCCTGCCAGTCGAGCCCGACGTGCTCGAAGGCTGCCTTGGCGAATTCCTTCACCGAATGGGTGACGTTGGTACCAATCACGAAGTCGTCGGGCTCATCCTGCTGAAGCATGAGCCACATCGCTTCGACGTAGTCCTTCGCAAAACCCCAGTCACGACGCGCTTCTAGGTTGCCGAGCTGGAGCTTCGTCTCGAGCCCTTGCTTGATGCGAGCGGCCACACTCGTGATTTTTCGTGTGACGAACTCGTAGCCGCGGCGGGGCGACTCGTGGTTGAAGAGGATCCCGCAGCACCCGTACATGCCGTAAGCCTCGCGATAGTTTCTCACGAGGTGGTAACCCGCCACCTTGCTGATGCCGTACGGCGAGCGGGGGTGGAAGGGAGTGTCCTCGTGTTGCGGGCTCTCTTTGACGAGCCCGAACATCTCGCTCGATGCGGCGAAGTAGAACCGGGTCGCCGGATTTCTCTCGAGGATCGCCGACAGGATGTGCAGGGTCCCGTTGATGTTCGTATTGAGCGTGCTGAACGCGTCCTCGAACGAGTAGCTGACGAAGCTTTGGGCCGCGAGGTGGTAACACTCGTCGGGCTTGACCTTCTCGACGACGCTGAAAAGGCTCGCATAGCTCTCCAGAGAACCCGCGTGAAGGGTGACCCGGTCGACCAGATGGTTGATGCGCCAGAGTCTTTGCGCCGGTGCCTCGAGCGCCACACGCCGGACGATGCCGTGAACCTCGTACCCCTTGTCGAGCAGCAGTTCCGCCAGGTACGAGCCGTCCTGCCCCGTGATCCCCGTAATTAGTGCGCGTTTCGCCATTTGGCTCGCCCGTCAAGCTACTTCGACCCCGAACCTGACGCAATCGAGGTGCGGTTCCTCCCCTTCGGCTTGACGCAATCGCGCGCGATTCGTAAAGGGTCGACCTTCCGTCGCCCCCTGGGTGGGTCGACTCGGGCCATTAGCTCAATTGGTAGAGCAGCGGATTCTTAATCCGTTGGCTGAAGGTTCAAGTCCTTCATGGCCCACAATCTCTGGGGCAATCCTGGGGCAATAGGACGGCGTCGCAGCCAACGCCGATCGGTTCGAGGGGGCCGAGATGGCCGACAGCGCTTCAACGATACCGGGCATCGGGCTCATCTCGGGGATGACGAAGTCGAGCGGACGGAACCAACCCAGCCCCAACTCCGCGGCAGTTCGTGCGGCGCGGCGATAGCGATTTATCATCTGACTAGATCGGTGGCCCGTACGATCGGCCACCCATGTCTCAGTGCGCCGGTTACCGGCAAGGGCGAGCGTCACAAACGATCCCCGAAGATCATGAACCCTGAACGGCGCCCGGTTCTTGCCCTTCGCGAATAGAGCGGGTCGCGCAACACCCGCAGCCTGCAAGTCTCCGCGAAGGACGCGAGCGAACTTCGTCGACTCTGCGCAAAATCGCCGTCCGTGCTCGTCAACGAACATTGCATCTGTTGCCTCGGCGCGCGGGCGATAGTGCTTCACCCACCACCTGAGCGCCCTCGCGACGTCGTCACCGAGAACCCAGGTTCGAGGATCATCAGTCTTGTTCTCGCCGAGGTTGAAAACACCGCGTTCGAGATCGAAATCCCCGAGGTTCGCCCCGATGGACTCGCCTTCGCGCGCTCCTTCCCGCGCGAGGAAGCCCCACAAGAGCCGTCTGCCAATCCAGACCCCCTCTGCCGCCATCAGAATCGCCTCTTCGGTCGGGTAGAGGTAGGCCCGCGCTGGGGGCTTGCCCGCCTTCGGCAGGAACCCCCTCGGCAGTGGGCTCGTCTCGATGATTCGGCAGGGATAGACGGCTAGGCCAAGAACGCGACTGATCAGCTGCCCGTACTGGCGCCGCGTAGCTGGCTCTTTGGCGGAGGGCGGCAGGTTGCGCATCGCCTCCTCCGCGTGATCGGTCGTAAACACGTTGAGCGGAATGTCGCCCAACCGTTGACCGGGACTGACCTCAATCTCGCATAGCTTGTCAAGCCGCTGCTCGTCGTTTCTGGTGTCCTTCTTGAGCTTGACCTGATCGGGATACGATTGATGAAGTTCACCCGCGATCCACCGCTTGCCCAGTTCTCGTAGCGTCGGACAAGTTGGGACTTCAGGTACCGCCTCCAGGAGACCGCCCACCAACTCGTTTGCGAGTGCGACCGCGTTGGTCAGTCCACGCGGAGATGCTGCGGCGATTTCCTCCAACGTCTTCATGCCGACCGCGGGGTCGACGTTCGCTTTCGCCATGCGCTTCGCGATCCGTGCCAGCAACTTCGACCGGTTACTCGCCTCGTTCTCAGTCTTGCAGGTCGGCATGCGGAAGGTCTCGCGTTTGCCGAAGGCGCGGACTCGGGTTGTAGCCACACCACCGCTGAAACGGACCTCACCGGCTGCTTCGTGCCTCATCGGGACCTCTTCTTCTTCTTGTTGGGTGCAAGCCCGAATAGCTCCCGGTGCTTCTCTGCAACGAGCATGCGCACGAGCTGAGATGGTTTCACGCTCAGTGCTTCCGACGCCTCGTCGAGCTTCCTCCGGTCGTCGTCCGACATCCGAAGGTAGAACCGGGCCACCTTGGTCATGGAGTTGATTGTATGTACAACCACCGTCATGGTCAATCCATCGCTTCCGGCCGTACTCGGACCCCGAGTCGGGCCCTCATCTGCTC
>JAJDAH010000104.1 GCA_029261965.1 Polyangiaceae bacterium | reverse complement strand
AGATCGGGGGGTACCCAGCGCCGACGAGCTCGCGGCCGATGACCTCGTCGAGCACCCGGCGGTGCTCTTCACCCAGGCTGCGACGCCCGCGACCGACGCTCGATGCATTGATGGGCGCCCTCACGTTGGCGTGATGCGTGTAGCGGTCGACGTCACCCAGAGACTGTTCCGGATCTGGCGCGTCGAGCATACGTGGGAAGAACTCGAGCCCGAGGAAGCGGCACACCTCCCGAGCAGAGCCCTCCGGATCTTTCACGAAGTCCTCGTAGCGGACCTCGAGGCAACGCGTGCGGTGCGCCCGAACCCACGCTCGGGCGAGCTTCACCGAGTCTCGCCAATCTTCAGCGGCGCGGCGAAAGTCGCCGTGGGCGCTGGCGTTCACCCACGAGCTGACGGCGTCGCATCCGTCTCGCAGGATGTGCACGTACCGGGCGTCGGGAAAAACGCTGTCGATTCGCTCGAGGTGGTACACGTTGCCCGGGGTCTTGTCGCCCCAGATTCGGCAGCCGGCGCCCTCGAGACTCGCGTGCCAGCGATAGAACTCGTCGAGAATGTACGCGAGGCTGCGTCGATTCCGCGGACATACCACGAGCTCGCGCACGAGCGGAGACAACGACTGTCCGCCGAACGTGTTGATGAATTCTTCGTGCAACGCGAAGTGCCCAAGACTCAGGCGGACAAGCGCTGGCCACTGTAGGTAGGCGCTCCTGCGATACGCTCGGACGAGCGGGCCGAGCACGTAGGTCTCTGGCGGGATGTGCACGTCCGGGTGGGCATGCAACACGCGGCGAAGCAGCGTATTACCGGAACGCGGTGCCCCGATGATGAAAAACGGAGAGAAAGCCTCCCGCCGCCGCCGAATCGGGTGTCGAGCGAAAGGCAGGAACGCTCGCTGCCGCACCAGCGTGTCGTACGCAGCGAGGAGGACGTCGGCGTATTCGCGGGACATCAGCCTCGACCGTATCGCGGCCTCGTCAGTTTTGGGGATCTTGGTTGTAGCCGACTTCGCTGGAAAGCTGCTCCATTCGCGCCAGCATCTGCTCTAGGATTTCTGGGTAGTCGTTTTGGAGCGGCACGGCCTCACCGATGTCCGTCGAAAGATCGATTAGGAGCCAACCCAAATCCCTCGGTCGACGAATGATCTTCCACTTGCCTTGGCGGAAAGCGTCCACGGAAGTTCGGTCACCGTTGTAGTAGAGCAACTCGAAGACGCCCTGCCGCTCTGCCTCGCCGATGAGCACCCGCGAAATGTCTTGCCCGTCGAGAACATGCCCGGGCGGGATATCCGCTCCGGCGAGCCCAGCCAACGTCGGAAACCAGTCCGCCGACCACGCCGGGGCGTCGACGACTAAACCCGCTGGAATCGTTCCCGGCCAGCGCGCAACGAGCGGAACCCGAAAACCACCTTCGAGAACAGTCCCCTTGATGCCTTGGAGCGGACCGTTCTCGGCGCCCGGAACCCACCGGACCGCACCGTTGTCGCTCGTGAATACGACGAGCGTATCGCGTTCGATGCCGAGGCCTCGTATCTGGTCCAAGTAGATGCCGACCGCCGCGTCGAGTTCGTGCAACACGTCCCCGTAGGCCCCGGATATGGCGGTCCCCCGGAAAGCGTCGCCAGGCGTGTTCGGCAGGTGAGGGATGTGAGTAGGGTGGTAGATGAAGAACGGCTTGTCGGCGGCCACCGATTCGCGCATGAAGTCGACGATGTGCTCGTTGTAGGATGCGGTGAGGTACCTGAGCACCGCGGGAGATTCGACCACCACGCCGTCGTCATAGACAGGGAGACCGGTGTTCACGTAGGGCTCGCCGGGGAAGCGGGGCGCCCGCATGTCGTTGCTGTAGGGCAGCCCGAACCAATGGTCGAAGCCGTGCTGGTTGGGCTGGTACTCCGGCAGGTGGCCCAAGTGCCACTTGCCGACGATCGCCGTCGCGTAGCCGGCGCTTCGAAGCGCCTCTGCGATCGTCAGCTCGCTATCGCGCAGACCGGTCAAGCTGTTGTACTGAAGGACGGTCTTGGCACCGAGCAGCATGCGAGCCGCGTACTTCCCCATGAGCAGGGTGCCCCGGGACGGCGTGCAGCTCGACGCGCCCATGTAGAATTCGTTGAAACGAACACCGTCGACGCCAATTTGATCGATGTTCGGGGTCGCCGCCTCCAAAGCCCCGTAAGAGCTGAGGTCGCCGTAACCGAGGTCGTCGGCAAAAATGAAGAGGATGTTCGGGCGTAGCGGGCCAACGCCAGGCACGTTGCCGACTCCTCCGGTGCCGGTACCGGCAAAGCCACCCGTGCCGCCGCCGCCGCCGCCGACACCGCCGACACCGCCGCCGCTCACGCCGCCACCGTTGCCACTTCCGCCGAGTCCGCCGCCGGTGCCACCGACCGCACCGCCGCCAACACCACCGGAACCCAATCGACTGCCGGACCCGCCGGACCCCCCGGGAAAATCCTCACTGACGGCATGGCCGCCACATGCCCAGAGTGCCGCCAGGGCGATCAACGAAGCGGCTCGCGGACCGCGCGTCCCAACCATTGTCAAAAAGCTCATGCCGAAGTTGACTGCTTTATCCCGTTCGGGCGGGCTGTCAATTCGCCAAAGACCGGTCCTCGTAGCGAGGGCTCAACAGGCATCTGGAAGAGTTCGCGTGAACCCCGGCTCGATCTGAACCAACCACATTGGCGCGCGCCCCGCCTGCCCGTTGAAAATGAAGGTTCCGACGACATTTCCCGTCGGGGCACCCAGCTTCTGCGCCATCGCCCAGACTTGAACGAGGGAGCACTTGGGTGTTCCGAGAATCGGCGTGTTGCACGGCGAATTGCCGGACTCGAACGTGTGGATGCGGTCGGGATAGATGCCGACGAAAACTTCGCATTTTCCGACGAAGGTTTCGTTGCTTGGATAGCCCGGAGGAGGTTTCGACGCTTTCTCAGAGCGAAATCGGTAGTTGATGAGCCTCTGGCCAACCGTGAGATTTATGGTGCCATCCGGGCGCACTCCATTCATGTGCATGAAGATGAGCTCTGCGTCCGGTTGGTGTTTTCGCGCCCGTGTCCGCGCCTCGCTCAAGAATTCGATGGGATCGAAACGCTCGAGGTCGAGGTCGGCCGTCGAAGCCATGTCGAACCCCGGGTTCGCGGGCTTTCCGACACCAAAGAGCGGCGACGCCGGCGTCGAA
>JAJDAH010000103.1 GCA_029261965.1 Polyangiaceae bacterium | reverse complement strand
CGTCACGATGTTGTTCCGCACCACGCACCCCTCGCTCGGCGTGCCGTCCTTGTGTGGGGCGATCTTGATCCACGGCGGGCCTGGGCGTTCGCCATTGGGATCGATCACGGTGTTGTTGACGACTCGAGAGTTCCGAGCGCCCAACAGCGTGATGCCGTGCCAGTGATCGGTGATGATGACGTTGTTTTCGATGACCCAGTCGACGAACGTACCATCGAAGTTGCCGATGCCTTGGAGGGTGCATCGGTTGGGCTGATTCGGGTCCTCGTAGTTGATGATGCGATTGCCGCGGAGAACGATTCCGGTCACCTCGCCGGTGCCTACGCTGCCGTCGCCACCCAGGGACCACGATTGGAATCCGTCGTCGTGATTGGCGTTGACCGCGTGGCAGTTCTTGATGGTGTTGTATTGAAACACCGAATTGTCACCGAGTCCCCGCATGCCGTCGCCGGCGAACCCGTCGACGACATTGCCCTCGATGAGGGAGTCTTCGGCGCCAACCGAGATGCCAAAATTGACGTTCGTCAGCGTATTGCCGGCGACGGTGATGTTGCGTCCCGAAACGTCGAAGCCGTTGGCCGACATTTGGTCCCAGTCGTTGGCTGACCACCCGGTCGCGTCGGCGACGGAGAAGATCGAGCAGCCGCGAACGACGACGTCGTGTGCCGGGCCGTTGAAGTTGTGCGATTCGATGTCGAAGATGGCGCCGCTCGGGTCGTAGCTCGGCGCCAGCTCCGGGCTGACCCGAAGCCCGGTGATCGTCCAGTTCGAACTCGAGCGCACGAGCACCCGATTGAGCCCAGGCTCGTGCCCAGACTCGGCGGCAATGGTGATCATCGCGGAGTTGTAGTGCCCCGAAATGCTCAACTCACCGTGGTAGCCCGAGCGGAGCCAGATCGTATCGCCGGCCTTCACCGGCGCACCGGCGTTCTTGGTGACCAGAACCGACGAAGACGTGTACGGGAGCGTGTCCCACTCCTGGCTCTCGACGAGGCCCGCTTCGATGACCTCCCCGATCGTGCGCCACGGGCTTGCGGCGCTGCCGTCGTTGGCCATGCTGCCGGTGGCAGGGTCGACGTAGAAGTCCGCCGCGAGGGATGGCGCCGCGAAAAGGAACGCAGCGAGCCCGAACGATGCCGTGCGTTTCATCACGAGCGCATTGTACCGCGGCGCGGCCACATCATCATACCAAGCGGGCGAATCGAGGTTTCGAGGCGTGCTATCGTGCCGGCGCATGCCGACTCGGTTCAGCGGATTCTTCGCCCGGATCAGCGTGGTGGGGGTCGTGCTCTCGGGCTCGTTCGGCTGCGAACCCGACCAGGGGCCGGCCAGCGCGATCTGTGCGGCCGCGACGGCATGCTGCGTGAAGATCGCCGACGCGGAAGATCAGGGGCTTCAGCGGCGCCGAGCCTGTCTCGAGTTCAAGCTCGGCAAGCAATCCCGTTGCGCACCGAAGCTCGCCAAGCTGAAAATCAAAGCCAAGAAGCACGGCACATCCTGTGACTGAGGATCTGCTTCGTCGCGCGGTAGGCCGCAGGAACGTTCCGCCCTCACCGGCATGACGGCGACGGTGCTCATGTTGTGCGCGGATGCGCCGGACCCCCACGGGATCGGTGGCGTGCAGGTGCATACCGCCGCACTCGCACTGAACGCGCTCGCGGGGATGAGGACGTACACGGCGCACCCGGACGGCAACGAGCTCGTGGTGGAAGGCTGGCAGCCGAATCGCCGGCGCATCGCCTATCTACCTATCGAGCCCATCCGAGGTCACGGGCTGGAGCCCAACGAGGCGATGACCGCGGCGATCGTATCAGCGCTGGCTGGCTTGGAAGCCGAGGTGCTCCACGTGCACAGCGTCGCCGCGGGGCCCGACGTGATCCGCGCCGCGATCGAGCGATCGGGTACCAAGAGTGCGCTGACGCTGCACGACCACGCACTCGTCTGCATCAACTACGAGCTCCTGGAGGCTGGCCGACGATACTGCGAGGTCCCCGCCGATTTCGAGCGCTGTGGTCGCTGCCTGTCGCGAACCCGGTCGCTCACGGCCCGGCACCTCGAGCGGTGGCGCGCCGCGGGGACCCGATTGATCGACACCGTCGATGCTGTGGTCGCGCCGTCGGAGTCCGTGCTCGAGCACGCTCACCGGGCTCATCCGCACGTGCGGGCGCGAGCGCGCGTGATCCCGTGGGGCGTACCGCGCGGGACAGACGCGCGACCCCGATCGTGGGATAGGGGACCGTTGCGAGTCGCCATCGTCGGCGTTTTTGCCCACGGCAAGGGAGCCGAACGGCTACCCGAGCTTCTCGCGGCGTGCCGCGGCACCGACGTCGAATGGCACTTGTTCGGTGCCACCGAAGGACGCTCGCTTCGCCGAGTTCGGCGCGCCGCCTCACGGGTCGTCGCCCACGGCTCCTACCGTCGCGCCGAGCTCGGCAAGTCCTTGTTGCGCTCGGGTTGTCACTTGGCGGTGCTGCCGTCGATCGTGCCCGAGTCGTTCTCGCTGACGCTGAGCGAAGTTCTGGCCACGGGCCTGCCCGCGCTGGTGAGCAACATCGGCGCCCTCGCGGAACGCGTCGGCGCGGCGGGACTGGGCTGGACCTTCGATCCCTGGAACCCGCAGGAGCTGGCGGATCGGATCGCCGAGCTGGACCGCAATAGGCAATCGATTGCAGACGCGTCTAGCCGGGTGGCATCGCACCCGAAAAGCGATGAGCTCGACATGGCCCGGGCACACGCTGAGCTCTGGGGCGAGCTTGCCTCACGTCAGCCCGAGTCCCTCCCCGACACCGAGCGCCTAAAGGAAGCGCTGAGCAGGTTCGCGGACGGGTCCGCGCGCGCACGAAGCGAGCGCCCGTCACGATTCGCATCGTTCGCACAGAGGGTTCGCCGCACCCACTGGTACCGGGATCTCGCCCTGCGGCGCGTCGTCTCTGAGGATGCTCGGCGCGCAGCGCAGCGCGCCCTCTTTCGCCTCGGCAAACGGGTGAGATGGCGATGAGCGAATCGCCGGAGGCCCACCGAGACTCGCGTAGCCTGACGAAGCGCCGCGACCGAAAGCTCGCCTGGGCAGTCTTCGCGCTGCTCTTCGTCTCGTACGCCTACTTCTACCAGTCGGGCGGTTGGAACGAGAACTCCCGCATGGATCTCGTTCGCGCTCTCGTGCACGAACGGAGCATCGCGATCGACAACTACCACACGAACACCGGCGACAAAGCGATGCTCGGTGGTCACTACTATTCGGACAAGGCTCCGGGCCTATCCATCGCCGCGATTCCGGCGTATCTACTCACGCTCTTGGTACGGCCCGTGGTCGGTGGCGAGCACGACTTCGTCGTTTTGGCGACGTATCTGGTGACTCTACTGACGGTCGGCCTGTCGGGTGCCCTCGTCGGATGGCTCTTGTTTCGCGTTTCACGCAAGCTCGGCGCGAGCCCGATGGGCTCCGTGATTGCTGCCGTTGGCTACGGGCTCGGCACCGCGGCGTTTCCGTTTTCGACGATGCTGTTCGGTCATCAGCTCACGGCGTTGCTGCTTTTTTCAGCGTTCTGTCTCGCGTGGCGATGCCGTGACCACTATTCCGATCGCGACTCGATTCTGGCGGGGCTGCTTTGCGCGGGCGCCACGTTGACCGAGTTTCCTGCCGCACCGGTGGTGCTCATCCTGGCGGCGTACCACGGGCAAAAACATCTGCGAACGCGAAGGCTCGCGACGTTCTTCGCCGGCGCGCTCGGGCCAGCGCTGTTGCTGTCGGTTTATCTCGCGATCGCATTCGGCAGCCCGTTTCGGGTCGGCTACGACTTTCTCGCCGACCCGGCCTCGAGAGCGGAAATGCAGCTGCACGGCATCTTCGGGGTCACGCACCCGCGAGTTGCGATCGTCGTGGAGCTCTTGATCGGTCGCTACCGCGGGCTCTTCCCCTACTCCCCGGTATTGATTTTCGCCGCCGTCGGCTTCGGCATCGCTTGGTACCGAGGCCGGTCGCGGGCGGCCCACGGGGATCCCGAGCCCTCGCAGCTCCGCGAGATCGTCACCGCCGGATCGATTGTCGTCTACTTTTTGTTGTTCGTTTCGAGCTACACGTGGTGGCAAGGCGGATCGAGCTTCGGCTCGCGTCACATCATCCCGATGCTGCCTTTCCTCGCCATGCCGCTCGGTCTGGCAGCTGACCTTCGACCCAAGTTGACGCTCGCCGCGCTCACCGCGTCAGTCGCGATCATGATGGTCGTCACGGCCGTTCAGCCCAAACCGAGCGAGAGGGCTCGGAGTCCCTTTTTTGGAACTCTCCTGCCGGCGTTCTCGCGGAGCCGACTTTCGGCGAACAACGTGTGCCCACTCGTAGGGGTCCCGCGTGGCCGCCACGTTTCATTCATTGCCGGCAGACCCACCGACGCTTTCAACCTAGGTATGGTCCTCGGTGGTCGCGGGCACCGAACCCTCATCCCGCTCTACTCTCTGTGGTTCGCCGCTGCCTGGGCGTTTTGGCGCACGACGCGGAAGCCGCGCGAAGAGGAGCCCGCCGATCCCGAGAATCCAGACCACGACCGGGATCGCACTGAGGGCACGGGGGACCCCCAGCAAGATGCCGACGTTGGACGAGCCTGAAACTCGCGCGAAGCTCCCTTCGCGCACTGCCGGGATCAAATAGTCGAACACCGCGTTGATGCCAGTAGGCGTCTCGAGCGCGACGGCAGTCGTGAGCACCATGACGGCGATCGAAACGTACGCGACCGCCACGGTGCTACCCCACCAGCGTGGCTCGGCGAGCGCGACGCCGACGCCGAGCCCAATGAAACCGAGCGCCGGCACGACGTGGCGGGGACCCGTCGCCCAACCGCCGTCCCATTGGTAGTAGCTCGCGTTGAGCAAAACCATGGCAAGCAGGACGGCACCACCCACGAGAAACGCCGGATCGCGCCTTCGCCAAAAACCGTAGATCCCGGCGATGACCGCGACCGCAGAGACCGGAGAGACGTAGAAGAGGCCCCGCGACGGCCCGACCAGCACGCCGAACAACGCGTCCGCCCGCGGATGAGTGATGCCCAACAAACCCTGCGCATGCCCTGGGGCAAAACTCGGATGCTCGACGAAAGAATACCCCGTGCGCCACGGGGCACCGAAACACGCCACGTGGTAGGCGCCTATCGAAGCGAGCGGGATGAGGGCCCCGGCCGCCAGCAGCCCGAGCACCCGAGCTCTCGCCCCGCTGGGTGCCGCATGAACGAAGTGGCCCACGAGCAACGCGCCGGGGACGACGGTCAGGTATTCGGACCCAGCCGCAAGCGCCAAGAACGCTCCAGCCACCGCGTAGCGCCAGAAGCCTCCGCTGCCGCCTCGCCGGTCAGCCAGCGCGAACGCGCCGAGCAGGAATGCCGCCGCGAGGGTGTGGCCGAAGAACGACGTGGCGTACGGCATCAGAGGGGTTCCGAGGAGCGTCACGACCGTCGCCCCGAACGCGACGCGGGCCGTGAAGCGACGACGCAAGATTTCGTAGAGCGCCAACGCGAGCAATGCCGCGCCGACGCCGACCGTAGAGAGCGTGCTCACCCAAAGTCCCGTTCGAAACGCCGGGCTCACGATGACCTTTTGCGCGGGTCGCGTTTCCGTCCCGACGGCGCGAAATGCCGGCAGACGACGTCGCGCTTTGGCGATGGCGAAATAGGCTGCGTAGGCGGGGACGGCGAGCAGGGATGGGACGGGCGCTTTGTCCGTGTAGTAGCGGTCGCCGACGCGAGCGCGGTCACCAGTGGCCGACACATAGTCGGTGATCTCGAACGTGCCCTGCTCGACCACGGCGCGAGTCAGCAAAAAGCGCGAAACCGGGCTCCAAGTTGCCCCCGGCATGAAGTACGCGAACGTCACGAAGAAGTAGCCGAAGATCGCGAGCCGCGTGCGTCGACCCTTCGAGCGAGCGACCGCGTTAGTCGCCACGTCAGTCACGATCGTCCGACCCAGGCGGGGACCACTCTTTTCCCCACTTCTTTTCGTAGCGCCGTTTGTTCGCTTCCCAAATGCGGAGGTACTCGTCGTCGGGCAGCTGCCCGAACGACGCGCTACCGACGTGGTGCACAAAAGCGTCGAAGGCGATGCCGAGCCCGAACCCGTGAGCCGCAAGCGTGAGCGCCAGGTCGTCGTCTTCGAACATTCCGACTTCGTACTGCTCGTCCAAGAGCCCGACATCTTCGAGAACCGAACGACGCGCGACCGCGCAGAAGAGCGGAAGAACGGCGGTGGGTTTGACTTTCCCCGCGTGGGAGAATGCGCGATCGATCGCGAGCTTCTCCATCTCTTCGAGCGTCCGGTACGACGTCGGGATCCGCGCGTCGCTACCAATCTCGTTCGTCACAGGGCTGAGCAACCCGAGTTCCGGATCCTCTTCGAGCCGCGCGATGAGGCGCGGAAGCCAGGCGGGGCCGACCGCCGTGTCGTCGTTGAGCAGCACGACGAACTCCCCCCTTGCCCGGCGGATGCCTTGGTTCGCTGCACGAGCGAAACCCAGGTTGGTGTCATTTTCGATCACGACGAATCGCTCGTCCTCAGCGGCGAGCCGCCTGACTAGCTGTCGACTCCCGTCTTTGGAACCGTTGTCGACCACGATGATTTCGAGGCGGGGCCACGCCGTGTTGCGGACGATGGCGGCAAGACAGCTTTCGCAGAGCCGTTTATTGGCGTACGAGATGACGATGATGCTCACCTCGGGGTAGGCCGCGGCGACGAACGACTGAGGATCGAACTCCGAAGCCAAAGGGGGGGATGGCAAGGAAGCCTTTCTCCAGCCGAGGCGACGCAGAGCATCCGCCCTCGCGTCCGGCCCAGCGCCGCCCGTCAAAAAGAGCGCGTGCAACACGCGGCGCTCTCGAGCGAGCTCGGCTAGGTCGGCGTCGTCGGAAGTCCTGATGAGCCGATGCCCAACACGCCCGAGGACCGCGAGGGCTCGTTCCGTGGGTTCGTCGAGCCGCGTTTCGGCGACGATATCGACCGATCGGCGTCCGCCAGACCACGGCACTTCGAGCTCGATGGTCCCGCGCCGATTTCCGGCAGCGATCGGGTGGACAAAGGGCGCCAGGCGGTCGCGAACGACGCTGGGAAGCGCCATCCACATGGTGCGCGTCGGACCAGGCACGAGTCGGACGAATCGCTGCAATGCCCGGCGAAACATGTAACCGGGCCGACAGTGTCGGGCGCATCCTCAGCCGTCAATCTCCCGGGCGCGGGCTGAGCGGGCGTGCAGTGACATTCGGACCACCCAGCCGCGGGCTCCGGTGGCGCGGCGAGTGGGTTAGGGTGCGCGGGCCGCCCCCGAAGCAATGCTCGACAGTGCCGCGCTGCTCGTCGTCTTCGAACTCTATCGGATCGCGTTGCGCGTGCTGGTCGTGTTCATCGGGCTGCATTTCGTCCTCGGCACGATTAGCTACCTTCGCCACCGACGAGCTCCGCCACCGCCGGATCCTCCGAGAATTTGGCCGGTCGTCACGGTGCAGTTGCCGATGCGCAACGAGTTCTACATGGCTCGCCGTGTTCTTCGCGCAGCGGCAAACCTCGACTACCCCCGGGAATCGCTTCAGATCCAAGTGCTCGACGATTCGGATGACGCCACGAGCTCGGGCGTTTCCGAAACCGTGAAGGAGCTTCTGGATGCTGGCGTCGATGTCGAGCACATCCAGCGGGAGGACCCCGTCGGGTACAAGGCCGGAGCGCTGCAGCACGGGCTTCTGACCGCCCGGGGGGAGCTCATCGCGATCTTCGACGCGGACTTCGTACCCCCGACGGACTTTCTGCGGCGAGCGGTCCCGCATTTCGGCGACAACAACGTCGCCCTCGTCCAAGGCCGCTGGGACCATTTGAACCGCGACTACAACTGGTTCACCCGACTCCAGGCGCAAATCCTCGACGGAATGTTCGCTGTCGAGCAGGCAGCAAAAAGTCGTTCGGGGGTCGCGTTTCAGTTCAATGGAACCGCGGGGATCTGGCGCCGGACAGCTATCGACCGAGCCGGCGGCTGGAGCTTCGACTCCCTCACGGAAGACTTCGATCTGAGCATGCGAGTTCAATTCGGAGGGTGGCGTTTCGTCCATCTGCCAGAGCTTGCCGTGCCCTCGGAGCTGCCCACGAGCCTCGGCGTTTTCCGCGTGCAACAGCGGCGGTGGGCCCTCGGTTCGGCTCAGCTCCTGCGGAAGCGGTTTTGGCAAGTCGTCAGAGCGCCGATCTCGGTCGGGTCGCGCCTCGCCCTTTTCGCACAGTTGTGCCGCCACTTTGCGCACCCGTTGCTGCTGCTGATGGTGCTGAGCGTGCCAGCGACGACCTTCGTCTGGGTCGATCCGCTACTCGACTACGGCGTGGTCAATCCCGCGGTGATCGCGTTCGTGGTCGGGGGAGTCACTTTTCGGCACGTCGTCGCCGCGCGTGCCACCGGCGGCAGCGTGCTCGAAGCGTTGCTGCTCGCGCCGCTGGTGATACCCCTGACGATCGGACTTGCCCCCACCTACACGATCGCGCTGGCATATGGGTTGCGTGACCGGGCCGGTGCCTTCCACCGAACCCCGAAAGTGGACCGAGAGTCGGGCTCGACCGAGCCGCAGTATCGCGCGAGGCGATCCGTTCTCGTCTTTCTGGAGCTGTCGATAGCCGGAACGTATGCTTACTTCGTCGTGCTTGCGACGCAGCAGGGCCTACTCCTCGGCGCTTCGTTCATGGCGCTGGTGTGCTTCTCGTACCTCTGGGTCGGCCTCGGGTCGCTGGTGGTCCGCGCCGGCCGAAGCTCTTCGACGAATCTCGAGACTGGAGCAGGCCCGGACTCGGTGCGTGACACGTGAAAGTTCTCGTCATCTATGGAACGCGCCCGGAAGCCATCAAGCTCGCCCCGGTCGCTCACGCCCTAGGCGCGATTCGACCAACCATCTCCGTCGTCACCATCGCAACCGGGCAGCATCGCGAAATGGCTGCGGCGGCCGCGGCGACTGCGGGGCTGAGCACCCAACGCGACCTCGACGTGATGACGCCGAACCAGTCGCCGGATCAAGTCATGGCGGCGACGTTGACGGCACTCCCGGCAGTGCTCGAGGAGGAGCACCCCAACGTGGTAGTCGTTCAAGGTGACACGACGAGCGCCGCCGCAGCAGCACTCGCGGCGTTCCACGCGCGCGTGCCTGTCGCCCACGTGGAAGCCGGTCTTCGAACCGGGGACATCGAGCGACCCTTTCCTGAGGAAATGAATCGGAAGCTCATCGCGACCCTGGCCAGCCTGCATTTCGCACCGACACCAGCCGCGCGGTCGAATCTGCTCGCCGAGGGCGTGCGCGACGAACAGGTGCTCGTCACCGGGAACACCGTAATCGACAGCTTGCGTCGAACGAGTCGCTTTTCGCGATGCCCTCCGGGTTTCGAGCTCGCCAAAGGTCGTCGGCTCGTGATGGTGACCGCGCACCGGCGCGAGAACATCGGAGCGCCCCTCGATCGCATCGCTCTGGCGATAGGCCGAATCGCCGAACGCAGCGACGTGCAAGTCGTCGTGGCGATGCACGCCAACCCACGCGTGCGAGAGTCGATGCTCCCGCTCGGAGATTGCGACGCCGTCGACCTTCTCGAGCCGCTCGCGCACGACGAAGTGGCGTGGTTGCTCTCCCGGTGCCACCTTTTGCTCACCGACTCAGGGGGGCTGCAGGAGGAAGCTTCGATGATGGGCGTGCCCGTCGTGGTCGTGCGGGAGGTCACCGAGCGTCCAGAAGTCGTCGATTCCGGACTCGGAGTGCTCGTCGGCACCGGCACCGAGCGAATCGTGGACGAGGTGTGCAGAATCCTCGACGACGCCGACGTTCATCGACGGATGGCCGTGCCGCGAGACCTATACGGCGACGGGCGCGCTTCGGAGCGCATCGCCGCCGCGATATCCGAACGCTTCCGGACCACTCGGAGCAGCTGATCGGTGAACGTCTTGTGGTCGATCGTGGGCGCCGGATTGCTCGGCGGCATGATCTTGCTCCATCTTCATGCGATCTATTCGATCGCCCTCGGGCTGCTCAGCCTTCTCGTTCCTCGACGCAGGAGCGACCAGGAGGAGAGTACGCCAAGAATCGCCGTGCTCATCGTTGCGCACGACGAGGAGAAGGTGATTTCGGGTTCGGTGGCGAGTCTGGTGGAACAAGACTATCCGCGCGACCGTTTCGAAGTGTTCGTCGTCGCCGACAATTGCTCCGACGCCACGGCAGAGCGAGCGAGCGCAGCTGGAGCGCGTGTGCTCGAACGAAAGACCGGACAGGCAAGCGGGAAGAGCGCCGCTTTGGAGTTCGGGATTTCGCGAGTTGCGAGTGAACGAGACTTCGATGCGGTGGCAGTATTCGACGCCGACAACGTCGCCAGCCCGCGGTTCTTGCGCGCGATAGGCGCTCGCCTCGCCGACGGCGAGCAAGTCGTTCAGGGGTTCGTCGACGCACAGAATCCCGACGCATCGTGGGTGGCCGCCTCGAGCGCGCTCGGCTTCTGGTCGATTGCTGGTTTCGCGCAAGCACCGCGAGAACGCTTGCAGCTGTCGGCTCCGCTGATGGGAACGGCGTGGGCGGCGACTCTAGAGACCATCGAGCCCGCCATGAACAGCGCCGAATCGTTGACCGACGACCTCGAGCTGGGAGCACGCTTGGCGTTGCGTGGAACGAGGGTGGCGTTCGAACGCCGAGCATCCGCCGTCGACGAAAAGCCCACGCGCCTTGGTGACGCCTACACTCAGAGGCATCGATGGATGCAAGGTCGGTGGCAAGTGGTTCGACGATACTTTCTGCCACTGTTGTGGCGGAGCGTGGGCGCTCGCCCCCCCGACGCCACGCGCGGGTTCGGCCCCCGTCTGCGTGCGTTCGACGTCGCAGTGCAACTGGCAACGCCATCTCTCTTGTTTTCTGCGGTCGTGCTCGGGGTCGTGTCCGGGGGGCTATGGGCCGTCGCCGAGTGGCTGCCTCCGGCAACGATGGTGGTGGTCCGCACCGTCCCGCTCGAGGTCTCCGTGACAGCGGCGCTCGTGTACTACTTGGTGCCCGCGCCTGCAATTTTCTCCTACTCCAGGGGTGCCAGAGTTTGGTTGTTCTACTTGGTGCAACCGGGATACTTGCTCTTGAGTGTGCCGCTCGGCCTCAGCGGTCTCTTTCGGCGACGCACCAACTGGCAACGAACGCGCCACGGGGATACATCGAGCTAGCGTCGACGTGCGCCGAGGCAGCGAGCTCGCATCCCGTCAACTGGGACCCACGTCGGCTCTCAGCTCACGGTAGAGGGCTCGGGCGGCCTCGGGCACGTCGGCCACGCGGTATCGCTCGCTGTGCCTCAACCGTGGCTCGAAGAATCCCCCGTCCTTCGCCCGGCCGAGCTTCAAGGCGATGGCAAGCGTAGCCACCTTCGCTCGGTATTCCTCGTCATCCAAATCGAAAGAGATCGTGGGAAACCCGAACCGCCGCCGATAGTCGAGCAAGATGCGGTTGTACTGGATCCAGAGCTCGACCCAGCGCTCGACGGAGCCTCCGTTTCGTCGCTTGAGCGACTCGGCGACACCCAAAGGGTGACGAAACGTGCCGACGAACGAGAGTCCTGGCAAGTCCTCACGCCAACCTTCCAACGTCAAGAGCGTGCGCGGATCCTTGAAGCCCCAGCGCGCCACGTCCCCATAGGAACGGATGATCTCCCGACGACGTTCGATGTGCTCGGCCGACCACTCGACCTCGTCCGGCGGATCGTCCCATGCGCCGCCACTAGCCTTCAAAACATCCTCGTGCAGATCCATGATGCGTTTGTTCTCGCGGTTGCCCTTCAGGTTGTGCCGGGCCTCGGTAATGACGTCTCCCAAATGCAGCCCAGACGCCTGAAGGCTACCCGCCAGGCAGCTCGTGCCACTGCGGTGCATTCCAAGAATGCAGATGACCTCGGTGCCCATGGTTCGTGCTCGGCGCCAAATCTAAGGTCGCGCCTCGGAAGTCGCAACGCTCCAGAAACGGCCCCAACTCAACTTCCACCGCCGACGGTTCACCGCTCGTAGCCGCGCTTTTCGGCGATCCTATCGGGGAATGGACGCTACGCTAGTCACATGGACCGGATCATCGAGGATCCAGCGATCTTCGGCGGCAGGCCCATCTTCGACGGGACGCGCGTCCAGGTCACGGATGTGCTCGAGATGCTCGCGGATGGGTCGAGTATCAGGCAGGTCCTGAGAACCTTTCCATTGCTCGAAGAGTCGGACGTTCGCTCTGCCCTGCGCCACGCGTTGCTGTGTGCCCAAAGCCGCACGCATTCCGGGCCCGTGCTGTCCTTCGTCGTCATCGTGTTCGACATGCCCGAACAGGCCAAGCGCACTCTCTTGTCCTTGAGCCCCGAATACCAACAGAACGTTTCTGCGCACGACTACGAAGTCGTTGTCGTGGAGAACTCGTCCGAACGCATGCTCGGCGAATCCGCCGCATTGGCTTGCTCCCCCAACGCCCGATACTTTTGCCGTGAAGAGACGTCGAAATCACCCGCCGGCGCGGTCAACTTCGGCGCCAGCCAGGCGCTTGGCTCGGCCGTCGGAATCATGATCGACGGCGCGCGAATGCTAACTCCCGGGGTGGTCGTGAATACGCTCGCCGCTTTCCGAGCGACGCCGGCGGCTGTCGTTGCAGTGCCGGGTTACCATCTCGGAGACGAGCTTCAACAACGCTCGGCCGGGCACGACGAGACCGTCGACGACGCGCTCCTCGCGCAGATCGCATGGCCGAATGAGGGCTATCAGCTCTTCGACGTCGCTTGCTTAAGCGGCTCGAGCAAAGGTGGTGTCTTCCGACCGCTTGCGGAGAGCAATTGCCTGTGCATGCCGAGGAGCACCTTCGACGAGCTCGGGGGCTGCGACGTTCGATTCGACCTGCCGGCCGGTGGCCTCGTCAACCTCGATCTCTACAAGCGCGCATGCGAGTTTCCGGGAACGACGCTGTTCGTCCTTCACGGCGAGGGGTCGTTTCACCAGTTTCACGGCGGCTTGACCACCGGGGGAATCAGCGCGGACGAACGAAAGCAATTGATCGAGCAGGCCAAGGCGCAGTACGAGGCCCTTCGCGGGCAAGCGTGGACTGCACCGACCACCATCGACCCGACGTTCTTCGGCAAAGTGCACCCTCCGGCTCTTCGATTCGTCCACCAATCCTCCGCACCAAGACCCGAAGTGCCCGGCGGCAAGAGTCCGCGGCCGACGCCGAATCAGGTTCGCTCTCCGTGAACGTCGAAATGAAAGAGGCCACCCGTTGAGCCTCGCGGAAGACCTCCGAGTCTTGTTCATCACCGACCGGTGGGATGCGCCGTACCGGTACCGGTGCATGCACGCGTGCGAGCAACTTCGCGCTGGTGGGGCGGTGGCAAACGTCGCCCACGTGTCGGACGAGAATCTCATCGAAGATCTCGCTCGATACGGCGTCATCGTCCTCTTCCGCCTGCCTTGGCAGGAGCGGGTGGAGGCTATCGTCGACGGGGCTCGACGGGCCGGGCTGCCGCTCGTGTTCGACGTCGACGACCTCGTCTTCGACCCTGCGGCGGAGGAGCTGTTCCCATTTCGTCAGGACTACTCCGCCACCGAATGGCGCGCGACCTATGGACGTCAGTTGGTCGCGCTACGACGTACGTTCACTGTCTGCGACCTGTTCATCGGAAGCACGCCAGCGCTCGCGGAACACGCCGCGAAGTTCGGCAAGGCGGCAAAAGTGCACCCCAACTTGGTGCCGTCGTACTACCTCCGGTGCTCCGATTGGGCGCGGCGCACGCAATCCGTGCTCCGGATCCGCCCCACCATTGGCTACTTCTCCGGCTCGGATACCCACGACCAGGATTTCGCCTCGATCGCGGGAGCTCTCGAGACCGTGCTCCGACGCCAGCCAGATGCACAGCTCTTGCTGTGTGGTCATCTCGACGCCGGGGCTCGACTGCGCCAGTTCCAACATCGGATCGCGCGATTGCCGTACATGCATTGGACGGACTTCGCGTGGGCGCTCGGCGTTTGTCACGTCAACCTGGCGCCGCAGGCTGAACGCAATACCTTCACCAACAGCAAGAGCGCGCTCAAGTTCTTCGAGGCCGGCGCCTTCGGTGTACCAACGGTGGCGACACCGGTCACCGAAATGGAACGCGCGATCGAGCATGGGCAATCCGGTTGGCTGGCCACGACCGAGAACGAGTGGATAGAGGCGATCGAGCGCTCGCTCGACGATTCCGTGTCGGACCAAACCGGGCAAGCCGCGCATCGGGCGGTGCTCGCCAACCACTCGGCCGCTGCGCACCGCGGCGAGCTGGCCGCGTTGCTCGGGGACGTTGCCGTCCGCGGGCACGGCAAGCCGCCACGGCGATTGCCGATCGCTCCGCCGGGAGAAGGCGGCTCGGCGCGATGGACGGGGCTCGACGCGGCGCGCGCCACGGTCGCCATGGCTCGGATCGCCCGAGCCGTCCGGGAGCCTCCGCGGCCGGTAGTCGACCACGAAGGTCTCGAGCGATGGATGAACGCGGTGACCAACGACCGCACTTCGCGTCGCGACGCACTTCGCTCCGGGGGCGTGGTCGTCGCCACGGGTCCGGGCGCTTGGCGCGGCAACGATCAGCTCTCTCCCGATGGTCAACTACCCGGGGAGCAATCGAGCACCGGCGCCGACCCCTCTTGGACGAGCCCGGAGCTCGCCGTCGACCCGTCGCAGGCCCGCTACGCCGTATTTCGGCTGCGCGTCTCCGCTCGCTCGCGACGCGCCAACGCGCAGATCTTCTGGCGGGGCGCCGAACACGAAAGTTTCTCCGAGGATCGCAGTATCGTTTTTCCGGTTTCGACCGACGGGTGCGACGCGACCTACGTCGTCGACCTGTGGCGGCCACCCCACGCTCGAGCCTGGAGAGACATCCGACGCGTGACCCATCTGAGGTTCGATCCTTGCGACCGCGCCGGCAGCGTGAGGCTCGGTGGGATCGCGATGGTGAGCGAAAAGGTCGCCGAAGGCCCCGATTCGACATCGGTACCGACCCCGGCACCACCGATGAGCCTCTCTCAGACGCTCCCGGGTGCCCGGGCCGCTCTCGGCAACGCGGCGCGACGGCTCGGCGCGGGCGAACGACTCGTCGCGGAGCTCAGTCTCCCCTCCCCAGATGCCCGAGAGGTCCTGGCGGACTGGGCAGGGGATTGGCCAGTCTTCGTGCGAAACGTCAGCGCCATCGAGTCGCGGACGCGGTTCGAGCTCGAGGGCGCTCGAAAGGCCGCCGTAGTACCGGTCGTCATCGTAGTGCCCGTCTACAATGCGCGCGAAAAGACCCTCCAGTGCCTCCGCAGCGTCGTACGGCACGCTCGTGGGAAGTGGCGGCTAGTCGTGGTCGACGACGCCAGCACCGACCAAGATCTCAAAAAAGAGCTGCGCGAGATCGCCTCGGAACACGAGCGAATCACCCTACTGGAAAACGACCGCAACCTCGGTTTCGTGCGAACCTCGAATCGCGGGATGAGGGAAGCTCGCGGTAGCGACGTGTTGCTGCTCAACAGTGACGCCGAGGTGTTCTCGGGGTTTCTTCAGGGGCTGCGCCAAGCCGCGTACTCGACGGACAAGGTCGGCTTCGTTTCTCCTCTGTCCAACAATGCGACCATTTGCAGCGTCCCCGAATTTTGCCGCTACAACGACGTGCCTGCGGGGATGACAAGAGCCGAGATGGCAACATTCGTCGGGCGCGTGAGCCTGCGATTGCGGCCGGAGCTCGTCACCCCTCACGGGTTTTGCCTCTATATGCGCGAGGATTGCCTGCGCGAGGTGGGGGACTTCGACGAAGATCTCTACGGCCGAGGTTTCGGCGAGGAAAACGACCTCGGCGAGCGCGCCAAGAGTGCCGGATGGAAAATCCGGCTGGCAGACGATGTGTACGTCTGGCACCACGGCAAGGCATCTTTCGGCAAGGATGAAGGCGAAGCACTTTCCAAAAAGCACGCAACGGTGCTCGAACGGGAGCAACCTGGCTACCACGCCGCCGTCGCGCGCTTCATCGAAGACAACCCGCTCGCACCGGTCCACAACAACCTGTTGTGGCACTTGCGGCGCGGCACGCACCGGCACGCTCCCGCGCCGCTCTTGATGCTCCATTCGGACCCCTTCGCGCGCGAACGCGGGGGCATCGAGCACGCGGTGCGCGATCTTCTGGGCGCGATGACCGTCCCGAGAGCCGTGCTCGCTTATCCGGCACCGGGCGGAATCGAGGTCGCCGAGGTGGTCAACGGTGAGGTTTCACGCCCGGTTCGCTATCACTTTCCTCTGTCTCGACCGGTCGAACGTTTCGCGCACACGCACGACGACGCTTGTCAGGCCCTCGAGCAAATTCTGCGTCTGTTTCGCATCGGATGGGTGCACGTACACCATCTCATGTGGTGGCCGCTGCGAGTCGCAGACGTGCTCGCGTCGGCGAAGATGCCGTACGTGGTGACCGTGCACGACTTCTACCCCGTTTGCCCGAGTTTCAACTTGCTCGATCACCGCACGACGGCGCAGTGCTGTCCCGCTTCGTGCAAAGACAAGCCGCAGACGGCGTCGTGCATGAAGACCTTGTTCGGTGAGCTCGCGCTACCTCTACCGGAAGACCCGTCGGCATTCGTGGAAGAGCACCGCGAGCACTTCGCCTCGCTTCTCGCCTGTGCAGAGCGAGTGATTTTCCCATCGGAAAGCACTCGACGAATCGTCCAGGAAGTCTTCGATCTGGCGGAGGAACGCGCGATCGTAGTCCCACACGGATATGACCTGCCACCCCGCGCTCCGCGCGAACCCCGCGGGACGCGACCTCTCCGAGTCGCTCTCGTCGGTGAAGTTTCCTATGCGTCGAAGGGCGCCGACGCGTACTTGGCGACGATGGACAGGTGCCGCAAGAAGAACGTCGAGTGGCACATTTTAGGCAGGACGGACCGGTTCGGTTTCGACGATCAGCACGACGCGCACA
>JAJDAH010000102.1 GCA_029261965.1 Polyangiaceae bacterium | reverse complement strand
GCGTGAATGCGAGGCTGTTGGCGAACAAGCTGGTCTGAATTCCGGTGCACCCGTAGGCGAGCTGTTCGGTGATGAGCGTGTTTTCGAGCTCGCCGAGCCCACTGCCTCCGAGCTCGGCGGGGATGGTCGCGTTCACGAGTCCGATCTCCCAAGCCGCCTCGAAGACCTCTTTGGGGAAGCGGCTCTCCCGATCGCATTCGGCAGCGATTGGGATGATGCGTTCGCGGGTGAACCGCCTGGCGGTGTCGACGAGGGCCTTCTGCTCTTCGGAAAAACTGAAATCGATCACGACTACTCCTTCGCGCGTTTCTTCAGCCGCTTGAATTCTGCGCGAACTGCACGCGCGCCCATGATGTAACCAATGGCCAGGCCGAGCATGAGCACCCCAGGGATGAAAATGATGTGCTCGGAGGTCATCGACCGCGGTGATCAGCCCTTGGACGAGCTCGACGTCGCCGCGGCGAGCGCTTTCTCGAGGTCCCCGAGTCTCGACTCGAGGGAGCGTTGACGCCGCCAGCCGAGGAAGACGAACAAGAGTAGAAGCGCCCACATCACGCCGTATGCGGCGACCAGCAGTGTTCCCGCGCTGGTGGTTTGCACTCCACCTTCCACCGCGACGAACTCGGTCGAACGATCGATCGGTTTCGGCGCCGGTTGAGCGGAAACCTTCACATCGCGGTCCTGCATTCCGTTCACGGCTCCTCGAGAATGCCCGCGGTCGCTGCACGCTCTTCGGCGTGCGCGAGGCGTGACTGTGTCATGGCGAGACGGGTTCGCATCCAGACGAACAAGAGCGAGAGCAGCGACATCGCCGCCATCGCGACGTAGAGCGCGTGGTACATTCGCGGATCCCCGAGACCTTGGCCGCCCTCACTGATGACTTTGGGGTGGTTGCCGCTCCAAAGCTGCACGGAGTAGTGCACGATGGGCATGATTATCGACCCGAGCACGCCGAAGGCAGCAGCGAATTTGCGTTCTGCTTCGCCATCGCCGGCGAAAGTGCGAAGCATCACGATCGCGGTGAAGATGAGCACCGTGAGCATCGTGGTCGTCAAGCGCGGGTCCCAGGTCCAGTAGACCCCCCAGGCCTTTTTTGCCCACAGCGGTCCGCTGGTCAGCATGAGCGCGCCAAAGATGACGGCGACCTCCGCTCCGGCCTTCGCCACTGCGTTGCGAATGTCCGTCCCGCGCAGCATGTAGGCCACCGACCCGAAGAAACAGATGACGCCACCGATGTACATCCCGGACGCGGCGGGCACGTGAAAATAGAAAATCTTCTGGGCGAGCCCGCCGGCCGCCAGCTGAGCTTCCGGGGCGACTAGAAAGACGTAGTAGATGACGTACAGGAAAAGCGCGGCGGTCAGCACCAAGAGCAGGTTGAAAGCGACGTCGGCACGCGGCACGGGTTGAACGTAGCTGGCCGGTCGGCGGTGGACAAGACGGGTTCAGACGTTGCAGGTTGCGAGCGCGAGCAGGGCCGTGATCTGGGCCCGGACCACATCGAATTCCTTGATGGCCAGGTCGAGCTCCGCTTCACGAAGTCTTCGGGCGGCATCGACGAGGTCGAAGCTGGTCCCGCCCCCGTTGATGAACGCAACGCGCGAGAGGCGCGCGCTCTCCCGCGCGAGATCCCGCGAGCGACGGCTGACTCCGAGGTTCGCCTTGGCGACCTGGATGCCGCGGCGTGCCTGAGTCACCTCGACCCGAGCCTGACGTTTCGTTTGGGTGAGCTGTTCCCGCGCGGTCCTGAGCGCAGCTTGATTCACGTCCCGTTGCCCGTAGCGCAGCCCGCCGTCGTACAAGTTCCAAGACAACACGGCGCCTACGGTCCACACGACGTCGAGGTTGTTGGGGGTGCGATCGACGGGGCGGTAGCTCAAGTCTGACACGACGCTCACCGTGGGCACGTAGTCCCAATCGGTACTGTCGAGATTGCGCTCGGCCACGTCGACGCTCGATTTCGCTGCGAGCACGTCGGGACGCGTCTCCACGTTGGACTCGGGAGGGCAGATCGCTTGAGCATCCGCCGCAAGCCCGTCGATCTTGATCGTCGGCGTGACCATCCAGGGTTCCGAGAAACCCAAGGTCAGCCCCAGCGCCTCGCGAGCCTGCCGCACGCTTTCGTTGGACGCCACGATTTGTGCACGGGTGAGAGCCACTTCTTGCTCGGATCGGATGACGTCGAACGCGCTGGCGGCGCCGAGTCGAGCGCGGCGTCGAGTGAGGTCGAGCGTCGACAGTGCCGAACGAAGCGAAACGCGGCTCACCTCGGCGAGCCGCTCGGCTGTGACGGCCGCCACGATGGCGTCCGCAACGCCGGCCAGCACGATGCGCTCGGCGTCCTTCTTGTCCAAGTGCGCGCCGAGCTCGGCGCGCTTGGCGGTCTTGTAGCTGGCCCAGGTCCCGGGGGCGAAGACCATCCATCGAAACGCGAGGCCGAGGCCGTAGGAGGTCGCGGGATCGGGAATGATGACGTTTTGCTGAATACCGGAACCGCTGAAGCTCAGACCGCGCGACCGTAGGAGGTGAGTCTGGATGTTGGCGGTACCGGTGAGCGTCGGCAACGCGCCCGCCAAGGCCTGTCGTGACTGAGCGCTCGCCTGTCGCACTTGGGCGGCGGCGATTCGTAAGTTGCTCGAACGAGCTCGAACCAATCGGATCGCTTCCCTCCACGAGCTGAGACGATTCTTGGAAGGCGGAACGGGAGCGAGCATGCGGTCCTGAACGTCGGGGACCTGCGGCTCGACGTCGGTGGGTGGCGTGGGCGCTAGGTCCTCGGGAGGGGCCGCCGGAGGCGCCGGTTTGTCTGGTTGCGCCCCCGCGTGCAGGCACCAAAAAGAGAGCGAGAGGGCACACGAGTAGGCGATGCGGGCTTTCGACATATCGCACTCCGCATAGTGGTCCGAGCGCTCCCACGCAAAGGCCAAACAGCGTGAGGCGAGCTTTCTCGCCAATTTTTCGGGAGGGCTCAGCCGGTCACGGATTTTCCGCCGAGAGCGGATCGTCGGCAGGCTCGGGCTCGGTAGGCTTCAGCGACCCTGGCGGATCCCGGCTCAACCAATCCTGAATCACGGCTTCTGATTCGTCGCCGCTAGTGCCGAGCGAAGCCCCGACCACCGCTCGGGCCTTGTCCATGTGCCCGGCGCGAGCGAGCGCGTGCGCGTAGCTGGTCGCGATTTCGACTTCGTTCGGCTCCGAACGATGGGCTGCTTCGAGCAATCGTAGAGCGTCGGCGGGCCGGTCCAGCGCGACGTCCAAAAGATGGCCGAGGTTGTGCGCGTACCAGGGACAGTCGGGTGCCAGAGAGATGGCGCGTCGATAAGCCTTGGCGGCGGAGCGGTAGTTGCCCTGGAGGGTGTGAGCCAGCCCGAGCACCGCCCACGACCGTTCGTCGTCGTGTTGAGCAAGGACTTCGCTGACGAGCCGTGCGGCCCGCCACGGGTCTTGACGCACCAAGAGCTCGGCGAGCTGCCGCGCACCGAACATGCGCGCGGGCGATTCGGCTTCGCTCTGTCGCACGAGCTTCTCGAGCATCGGTATCAGGTCACGCGGCTCCAAATCGTGGGCCAGTCCCCACTCGACGTCACTCAGAAGCCGCTCGACGGGCTCACGCTCGCGCATGCACCGATTGAAATACCGTCGGCGAGAGCGTCACGCAATTACCGTTTGCGATTTTTCCCGATGCACGCCTCCGGATCAGGACCGACTTTCAGCAAACGCGATTGGCCCAGAGTTTGCTCATGGGCTCGCAGGGTGTCGCAGCACGATCGCGCAACTTTTCGATCTTGACGACGACACGACTCGATGTCAGGCAGCGCGGCTGTCGCGCGGCACCGGCCCGCGCGATCAGACGCGTCGCGCGGGCTCTGCTTGGGCTTGCTTGCCGGCGATCGTCGCGCCGTTGAGCGCGTCGACCGCTCTACCGAGCGCGTCTTTGCGAACGCCGACGAAGGAATGGCGGTGGCGGACGCGCACGTAGTCGGTTTCGTCAGCGACCAGAGCTCCGTCGGATTCGAGCACGTCACGAAAGTCTTCGATGGTCGCGCCGTCTTTTCGTCCGACGTTGACGAACACTTCGGCCACGTTCGGATCGCCACTACCGGCGTCACCACCGCGGCGGAGAGCCTTTTCTTCAGTTTTTTCTTCGCGGTCCGGCGTCGGGCGGGACGGTCTGGCTTCGTTTTCGGCGGTCTTCGAGTCGTTGCGTTCGCGCTTGGGCGCGCTCTTCTCGGGGGCCGACGCGGCGGTTCGGGTTCGCGGCGGGCGGTCCCTTTGGCGCCGCGGCTGCTCGGGTTTCGATGCTTCGGCGTCTTGTTCCGGTTTCGTCTCTGGCGCCGGCCGCGGGGGTTTCGAACGCCTGGCCGCGGTTGCTTCTTCGGTGGCGTCGGGGCGGGCGCCCAAATGGTCCCGCAGCATTCCAGCGACGGTTTCGATGGCCAGATCGTGACTCAACAACCTTCGTGCCAGCATCAGGTCGTTCGGATGCTGCGGTTTGTTCCGATACGCATCCGTGAACATCTGGACCAGATCGGTCTCGGCTCGGGTCTCGAGCTCGCGCGCGCTCGG
>JAJDAH010000101.1 GCA_029261965.1 Polyangiaceae bacterium | reverse complement strand
CCATGTGCGAGTCGCCGATGTCGATCAACTTCAGTGGTACCTCGATGAATATCGAGCCCATTGGAATGGCGAGCGGTGCCATCAGGGCATCGAGGGTCGAACGCCCGATGAGCGAGCTGATGATGCGCCCGTTGCCGCAGTCATCGACTTGAGCGAAGTGCGCCGCCGCGAGCTCGTCCGCCGCTCCTTCTCGCACGGGCTGCTCAACGGCTATTCGCTCGAGCCGGTCGTCGCAGCGGCGTAAGGCGAGTGCCTCTCGTCACTGCCCGGAATCGTGGCCGACGCGTCGCGACCGTTTGGCGCCAACGCGTCCGGGCGTAGGGCGACCGAGGAGAGTCGCTCAGCGACTTCTTATCGTCGCTCGATCGCGATCCAAGCCGGACTAAATTTGCGAAGATCCACGTTTCTTTGCAGCACACCGCCCGCGTAGCTGGTTCACGCTGTAGCCGTCGCAACCATGTTGGCGCGGCTTTCGCGTCATTCAGGTTTCAACGGGGATGGAAACCAGGTTCTCTACCGCCGCGTAGATGTCCACGTCGGCTGCCACCTCCGGTGTCCGAATCGAGACCACGAGGGCGTACTTCACCGTCCGATCCCAACGCTTCATCGCAGGTCGTGTCTTCCACCATCCTGTTGCGGGGTACACGGCGAGCACACCTCTGGTAGCCAGATCGGCGGCGGTGCCACGCCACGTGTCTTGGTGGATCGAACCCTTGTGCCGGAGGGTCGGCCCCAGGTCCCATCGGGAGTCGCTGTCTTTGCTGCCCTTGTAGCCTTCGTCCCTGGCTCGCTTGTTTACGCGAGTGCGAAACTTTTCAAGCGTCTCCTGCGGTCGGCAGACGTCGAAGCGCAGCTGATGAGAGGGGTAGACGAACCGCGACTTCCAGCCCCGGCGCGCGGGGTTGGGCTCGATAAAGTAGGAGAGCGTCACGCGGAGTTCGACGTTCGTCTGCGCAAGTGCGACCATCGCGGTCTGGACCGCCGTGACCTGAGTCAGCAATCCCGCCGCGTGGGCCGCTCGGTCAGGTTCTGGATTCGGATCACCACCACCCCCTCCGCCACGAGGGGACGTAAACGTCTCGGCTCTGCCGCTCGGCCCGACAACAATGTGACGGCGCTGCTCGCCAGGCTCTGCCATTGCGCCGTCCCTACCGAGTGACTGGCAGGTTCTTGCGTTCCTCAAGGCAGGCTAGGAGCCGAGCCGTCGTGATGCTTCCACCCTCCAGGACGGCGTCCTTCGCCGCGTCCATGCATGCCCGGGCGAGATCAGCGTAGCTCAGCCCAACGCCGTCCCTGGTCACCATCTCCCAGTCGAGCTCGGCCGTATCGAAGGGCGACAGGCGCGACCTGAGCAACTGCTCGACCTGGGGGGCCGTCGGCGGCGCGTACTCGATGATGTCATCGAATCTGCGAAACAGCGCGGGGTCCAGGGCTGGTCCAAAGTTCGTTGCAGCAACGACCACGCTGTCGGAATCGTCGTGCTCGATAAACTGCAAGAACGAGTTCAGCACGCGACGGATCTCCCCAACGTCTCCGCGCTCGCTGCGGTTGCCGCCGATGGAGTCGAACTCGTCAAACAAGTAGACTCCAAGCGTCTTTCGCATGCTCTCGAAGACAAGCCGCAATTTCGCGGCCGTCTCCCCCATGAACTTCGTGATCAGTCCGTCCAGGCGGATGACCAGGAGAGGCAGATTCAGCTCACCAGCCAGGGCCGAAGCGGTGAACGTCTTGCCCGAGCCAGGTGGACCAACGAGCAGAAGTTTGCGCCTGGGTTCGAGGGCGTGCGCCTGCAGCCTGGCGCGGGCGCGATACTCGCGGAGTATGCGCGCGAGTCGTTGCCGCGTGTCTTCGTCAAGAACGAGCTCCGTGAGCCGAATCTCGGGGTACGACACGGCAAGTAGGCCCTCGAGCTCCCCGCGCGGGGCCGCGATAGGCACGGGCTTCGAAGCACGGCGCCGCTCGCCTCTCTCTCGCGCTTCCTCGACGAGAGCCCGGATGTCGTCAGCCAAACGACCTTGCCCCTTCCGCGCGGCGTGCGCGGCGATCTGCATGGCGACGGTCAAGAACCGACGGTCATCGCCTTTCAGCTGGCTTTCGATGAGCGCTTTGATTTGTGCAGCGGTGGCCATGGCAACGTCCCCGGAACACTAGGATAGCTCGACCGCCACTGACGAGGGCGAAATCGAGGCATCGGGAATGCGCCGCTCGGTTCGCCTGGCTCGCCGTCATTTCGGCGCGCTCCGAAATCGTTTCTGTCGCACATCTCCCCGACCTCCTTGATGCCGTTGCCGCATTCTGCCGGACAGAGGCCGATGCAGGGGCAATTGAAGTTCGCGTTCGCTTCCTCGCAAGCCTCGGGCAAACCGAAGCCCCCGCCACCGTCGCAGTTGATCTCGGAGTTCGCGGCCTGACATCGAACAAGGTCGTCGTTCGCGAGGCCGCATGCCTCGCTCGGGTTGATCTTTCTCAGTTGCCGGAGGCAGATGGCCGCGCAGTTTCGCACCTTCACATTGCACGCCCTCTGGGCCTCGTCGCAGACCGTCTTGCAGCCCTCGGCTCCCGGCCCTTGCACGTCGTCGCTTCCGTCATCGGCTGCCGTTTGCCCACCGCAAGCGAGCGCAAGGGCACCGACCGTCGCGGCAGCGAGCGCTATAGGCCGCAGACGCATCCCAAGCTTTCGTCTTTGCCGTAACGCTCGGCCGTGAGTTCGAACGACAGCGACCCCCAGATGCGGATGGGCTTGGCGCATGGATCGAGGAACAGATCCTTGCCGGTCACGGCCTCCGGCATCTCCATGTCCACAGTGACCTTGCGTCGAAAGTCGTCCGTGACTCCCATCGGGTATTCGGCGGCGGAGCCCACAGCTTCCTCGACCCTCACGGTTCCGAAACCCGGCGAAAGCTCGAAGCTGCATCGTGATTGCTCGAATTCGTATCCGGTGCCTAAACCCTCGTCCGTGGTCAGGGTGCGCACACCGAGAGGATACGTTTCGACATCATGAGCGCGAACGTCCCCGACCGAGGTTCCGAAGTAGAAATCAGTCTCCCCGTTCGAACAGCTGACCCAGAGTAAGTGATCGACGGGCGATTCGCGTCTGCCTTCTCCACCAATCCAAGCGTTGCAGGTATCGGGCGCGGGCGACGGGACATCGGGCGGACCGTCCGCCCTCGGTGCGGAGTGAATCTCGCCGTCGCCCAGCTCCCAGGACATCTCCCCCTCCAGCGCATCGATTCGAACCGTCGTTCCCCCGCACTGACGACTCGCTCGTCGTCCGCGTAACGGTGGAACCGGCCAGCGGAGACGAAATCAAGAACGTCGTCCTACGTCCACTCAAGGACCGGTACGTCGACCCGAGTGTGTTCGTGCCGGCGGCGGAGAATCCGTTGTTCTTCGCCCGACAAGGACAGACTCTGAACGCGCTGGACGGCGAGCCGGGCGCATACGAGGCCGTGCTCGACCTCGACGGCAAGCGGAGCTTCATCGACGGCAGCTACTCGCTTCGTGTCGCAGTGCAAAGCGGCCCGGTGGGCGCGGGCGGCTATCGTGCGGCGTTCGTGGATTTCCATCCTATGAACTGAGCGCAGCTCGGCGAGGTGGTGATCGGGTTTCCTCCGACGTCTTCATGCCGACCGCGGGATCGACTTTCGCTTTCCCCACGCGCTTGGCGATCAGGATCCGCCGCGCGACGACGAGATTCAACGGCGCTCATTGTGGGGTACCCTCATCGCCCACGTGCAGGCTGATGACGGACATGACGTGGAGTTGCTCGGCGCGCCCGCCCGAGGACTGACCACCGCGACCGTGGGGTTTTTCGCAGGCCTCACGATGATCGTCTTCTACGGCGCCGCCGGGCCACACTTTGCCGAGGCGTTCGAGCTGTCTGGATGGCAGCTCGGGGCGCTCCTCTCTTCACCGCATATCAGCAAGGCCGTGCTGCGCGTTCCTTTCGGCGCCTGGGTCGACTCGATCGGGGGCCGTACGCCATTGCTGATTCTGCTTCTGCTCAGCCTGGTGGGACTCGCTGGCGTGACGAGCACCCTGGGCCTCGTGGATACCGAGGCGCTCGACGAACGGTATTTCCCCCTCTTTCTCGTCTTCGGTGTCATCGGCGGAGCTGGCGGCGCGACTTTCTCGGTCGGCGCAGCGCAAACCTCGTATTGGTTTTCACTGCGCCGCCAAGGTTGGGCGCTCGGCGTCTACGCCGGTGTGGGGAACATCGGACCGGGGCTCTTCAACTTGGTGATTCCGGCCCTGGTGGCGGCAATTGGAATTGCAGGAGCCTACGCGAGCTGGCTGATCTTCATGGCGATTGTAGCCTCGGGCTACGCACTCTGGGCAGTGAACCCGTATTTCTTCCAGCTCACGAATCGCGGTGTCGGCTCGGAGACTGCGCGACGGATAGCCGCGTCGCGCGGTCAAGAGATGTTCCCCACCGGATCAGCCTGGGACTCCCTCAAACAGGCTGGACGCAACCCGCTCACCTGGGCGCTCGTGTTTCTCTATACGATCTCCTTTGGCGGCGGGTTCACCGCGTTGACGGCTTGGTTCCCGACGTACTGGTACGCCTTCCATGGAACGAGCCTCGTAGCGGCGGGGGCACTCTCCGCATTATTCACGGTCTACGGCTCGATAATGCGCGTGCCCGGCGGCATTCTCAGTGACCGAATAGGAGGCGAGCGAGTGACGGTTGCTGGCTTCCTCGCCATGGCGGTGGGCGGGGCGATTCTCACGCTGGCGCACGCTGAGGTACTCTGCATCCTGGGGATGTTGGTCCTTGCAACCGGAATGGGGGCCGCGAACGCGGCTATCTTCAAGCTCGTGGCCGACTACGCATCGGGCACCGTGGGAGGCACCTCGGGGCTCGTCGGTGGCTTCGGAGGATTGGGGACGCTAGTAGTGCTACCTGCTTTGGGAATATTCGTGGATTCATACGGGACCGAAGGCTACGCGCTCGGGTTCTCGATATTCATCGCGCTCAGCCTCACTTCGGCAGTTGGCGCAGGCGTCCTCGATTGGCACCGACGGCGCACGGCCAAAATATCCGCTTAGAGAACCTCGGGCCTTCCAGGCACGCCTACGTAATTTCACCCATGCAAAACCACGGAGCACGGCACGCGCCCGTGCGCAAAACGTCCCGAGCGCTGTAGTCTTTAGTAGAATTTCATCGATTCCTCGGGAAGGAGTGAGCATGAGTGGCGACCATTACCTCAAACGCGAGCTCTACGCGCTGGTCCGCGACGATCCGACGATTTTCGATTTCCTACAATCGGGATCCCTCGACGGCATGTGGTACTGGGACCTCGAAAACACCGATGACGAGTGGATGAGTCGCCGCTTCTGGGAGACATTCGGCCATGACCCGGATTCGAAGAAGCATCTGAGCTCCGAGTGGCAAGACATGATCCATCCGGAGGATCTGCAAGTCGCATTGGAAAACTTCAACAAGCACCTCGAGGATCCTGACCACCCCTACGACCAGCACGTACGCTACAAACATCGCAACGGGTCGACCGTCTGGGTCCGTTGTCGCGGCATTGCCATTCGAGACGAACGAGGCAAGCCCACCCGGATGTTGGGCGCTCACACCGACATCACGGCCCTGAAGGTAGCCGAACAGGAGGCGCGCAAGCTTGCCGCCGAGCTCGCCGCAGCCAACGAGGAGCTCGAGGCTTTCAGCTACTCGGTGTCGCACGATCTACGCGCGCCGCTGAGGGCGATAGACGGATTCTCGAAGGCGTTGGAGGAGGACTACGGCGACTCCATCGACGACGAGGGCCGCAGGCTACTCGGCGTCATACGCAAGAACTCCGAGAAAATGGACCGCTTGATCAACGACCTCTTGGCGTTCGCCAAGCTCAGCCGCCGCGCCGTCGTGCCTCGCGTCGTCGACATGGCCAAGCTCGCGCGGGCCTCGTTCGAGCAGGCGAAGGAGGCAGAGGCGGAGCGTCACGTGGAATTGAGCTTGGGTCCTCTCCCGGGCGTCGTCGGGGATCCGGCGCTCCTGCACCAGGTCTGGGTGAATCTCTTGAGCAACGCGGTGAAGTACACGCGACCTCGCAGCCGAGCGTTGATCGAGATTCAAGGCACGAAACGAGGCTCCGAAGCCACCTTCTCGGTGCGAGACAACGGAGTCGGGTTCGACATGGAATATGCCGACAATCTGTTCGGCGTATTTCAGCGCCTTCACAAGGAACGTGAGTTCGAAGGGACCGGAGTGGGGTTGGCGCTGGCGCGACGGATAGTCGAACGGCACGGCGGAAGGATCCGGGCAACGAGCAAGCTCGGAGAGGGGAGCACGTTCGAGTTCGTGCTGCCGATCGGAAAGCCATGAACACCACTGATGCACACCCGATCGAGATCCTCATGGTCGAGGACAATCCAGAGGACGCGGAGCTCGCCATTCGGGCCCTGCGCAAACGCAAACTGGCGAACCGTCTGCACCACGTCGAGGACGGGGCGGCGGCACTGAACTTCCTCTTCGGCTCGCACGGCACACAGCACACCCTGCGTGTCGTGCTGTTGGACCTGAAGCTGCCCAAGGTCGGAGGGCTGGAGGTACTTCGCCGGCTCCGCGCCAATCCCCAAACGAAGACACTGCCGGTCGTGGTGCTCACCTCCTCGAAGGAGGATCGAGACCTCGCGGAAGCATACACCCTGGGGGTGAACAGCTATATCGTCAAGCCCGTCGACTTCAACAAGTTCGCGGAGGTGGTAGGGCAGCTCGGCCTCTATTGGGTCCTGTGGAACGAGCCTCCGAAACTGTGAACCTCATCCGCTGCCGGCGCGTCCGAGCGCTTCTCGAATCTTTCTGGAAAGGTCCGTCGGCGAGTAGGGCTTGAGCAGCAATGGCGCTCCTTCGGGGAGCGACAGTCGGTGGTCCGGGGATGCGTATCCGGTCGAAAAAAGCACGGGTAAGTCGCGTCCCGATTGCCTGATTCGTGCGTACAGCTCGGGTCCACTCATGCTGGGCAGGATGACGTCCGAAAACAGCAGATCGATCTCGCTGGCGTGCGCAGCCACGAGCTCGAGCGCCTTCGTGGGATCCAGCGCAACGAGCACGCGATAGCCACTGGCACTCAGCGCACGCGCGGTCGCTTTGGCGAGCTCGCGGTCGTCCTCCACGAACAGGATCGTCTCGCTACCCTTGAGCGGCTTTCGCGGCGACGGCGCGACCGAGCTCACGGACACGGCCTGCTCCGTTCGAGGTAGGTACACCGTGAACGTGGAACCTCGACCTTCGATGCTGTCTACTTCGATGTGGCCGCCGGCTTGCTTGACGATACCAAAGGCAGTGGCCAGCCCGAGTCCGGTCCCCTTGCTGCGATCCTTGGTCGTAAAGAACGGCTCGAACACCTTCGAGCGCACCTCATCGCTCATGCCGACTCCAGTGTCTGAAATCACGACTGCAGCGTACGCCGATGATTCCAACTCGCTCGCGACGACGTCGGACGCTGTCGCCGTCCCGGCGCTCACTCGGATGCTCACACTGCCTCCGTCGGGCATGGCGTCTCGGGCATTCACGATCAGGTTGACCAGCACCTGCTCGAATTGGCCCGGGTCGGCATGCACCCGGAAAGATTTCGCCGGGAGACCGACGTCGAGCCGCACATCCTCGCCGATGAGCCGTTGAAGGAGGTTCGTCATGTTTCGAACGGCTTCGCACAAGTCGAAGACGCGCGGTTCCACCATTTGTTGTCGACTGAACGCCAGCAGCTGGCGTGTCAGGTCACTGGCCCGTCGCGCACATTTCAGTATTTCGGCCGCGTCGCCACGTTGGCGCGAACCCACCGCCAGGTCTTCCTCGAGAAAACACGCGTACGAGATGATCGCCGTGAGAAGGTTGTTGAAGTCGTGGGCCACCCCACCCGCCAGCGTGCCGATCGCCTCCATCTTCTGAGCTTGGCGGAACTGGGCTTCGAGGCGCTTGCGGTCCGTGAGGTCCAGAATGACGCCTACGACGTGGGAGACGTTTCCCTTCGGATCGTATGCCGCCCCTTCGGCGACGCACCGCACGTCGACCCATCTCCCGTCCCTGTGGAGCACGCGCCCCTCGGCTTCGAATCTCGCACTCTTGCCGCTGAGGAAATCGTCGAACCGTACCCGAAGTCTTCGAACGTCCCGCGAGTCGATCTTGTCGACGACCCATGCAGCGAACCGGTCGTCGAGCGGAACCCCGCCTGGTTGGTACCCAAGCACGCGGATGCACGTGTCGCTCAGATAGGCGTCGGTGAAGCTCGGCAGCCGGAACTCGAATATTCCTGCGCCGCTCGCCTTGACGGCCATCGCGAGCCGTCTCTGGTCACGCTGTTTCGCCTCCTCGGCGGCAACGTGGCGCCGGCGACTTTCAGCG
Organism: Polyangiaceae bacterium; assembly: GCA_029261965.1. Classification (GTDB taxonomy): domain Bacteria; phylum Myxococcota_A; class Polyangia; order Polyangiales; family Polyangiaceae; genus JAJDAH01. The sequence continues at coordinate 10,361 of JAJDAH010000101.1, read as the reverse complement.
GAGCGAAGCTCCCGCTTCACGGCGACGGCGAGCCGATTGAGGTTACCCTTGAGGATGTAGTCCTTCGCACCGGCGCGCATCGCCTCCACGGCACGTTCCTCGCCGAGTGCGCCCGAGACGAAGATGAAGGGTACGTCCAGGCCTCGCGCCTCGATCGTTTCGAACGCGCGCAGTCCGTCATATCGCGGCATCGCGAAATCCGACAGCACCACGTCCCATCCGCCTTCGTCCAGTGCGGCGTTCAACGCGGCCTCGGTTTCCACCCGCTCCCAGTCGACGGCGAATCCATTCCGCGTCAGATGGATGGCGACCAGCTCTGCGTCCGTTTCGTCGTCCTCGACGATCAAAGCGCGGATGTGTTCGGTCACTGGGACTAGATCCTTCGAAGACCGCCTCGCCGAAAGGACCCGACGTGGCGTTGCATGGTCAGCAAGGCGCGCCGTGACGCAGGCGCCGAAGACGCGGGAGCTTGGACGGGTGAGAAGACTCCGAAGGGCCCGTCCAAGCATACGACTAATAGAGGTTTCGAGGAAAAAGAAGAACCCGCTTTTCTACGTACGTGGTTCTCCGCAATGTTTTCACTTGCTCGCACCACGGGGGTTGCAACCGGTTCCCCTCCTCACAGTTCAACCCCCCAGAGACCCCGGGAAGCGGCACTTCGGACACCGACGCCTCAATCTTCGCCGATCTGATGGCGCTTGAGCATTCGGCGGAAGTTCGAACGGTCGAGGCCCGCGAGCTTGGCGGCATTCGTCGGACTGCCGCCGGCGAGATCGAGCGCCCGCTGCAAGTACTCGAGCTCGAAGGTTGCGCGAGCCTCCGAGTACGGAACTAAGCGGCGGACCTGCACCGCAGGGTGCGCCGTCGACGGGGCGATGGCGACGTCGGCCGGGCGGATCGCGTCGGTCTTGGCCAAGATCAAGGCCCGTTGCACGACGTTTTCGAGCTCGCGAACATTTCCCGGCCAATCACGTTGGAGCAAGATTTCCATCGCCGAGGAATCCACACCTCGAACTTCCTTCCCCAGGCGCCTCGAGTGTTTTTCGATGAAGTGCTGCACCAGCAGTGGGATGTCGTCCGGGCGATCTCGGAGCGGTGGAATCGAAATCGAAAAGACATTGAGACGGTAATAAAGATCTTCTCGGAACTCGTTTTCCTGTACGGCTTCCTTCAAGTCGCGATGGGTCGCCCCGACGATGCGCACGTCCACGCGCCTCGCTTCGTTGGAGCCGACTCGTCGGACTTCGCCCTCCTGAAGCACACGCAAGAGCATCGCTTGAGTGCTCTTCGCGAGCTCACCTACTTCGTCCAAAAACAAGGTACCGCCGGACGCTTCTTCGAAGAGGCCCTGCCGTGCGCTAGCGGCACCCGTGAAGGAGCCCTTGACGTGCCCGAAAAGCTCACTCTCGAGCAGGGTTTCGGTCAACGCAGCGCAGTTCAAGGCAACGAAGGTCTTCGCGGACCTGAGACTGCGCTCGTGAATCGCCCGCGCTACGAGCTCCTTGCCGGTCCCGCTCTCCCCGAAGATGAGCACGCTCGCGTCGGTGCCCGCGACGGCGTCGACCAGGTCGAAAACAGTGCGCATGGGCTCGCTCGCGGCCACGATGCCCTCGAAACGGTCCTGTGACCGCAACCGCCGCTCGAGAAACTGGTTGCGCGCGCGCAGCCGCCGATATTCGAGCGCCCGGACGGCCGTCGAAGCCAGAAGCTCGGGCGGATCGAACGGTTTCACGATGTAGTCGTAGGCTCCGAGACGCATCGCTTCGACGGCCGATTCGATCGTGGCGCGCCCAGTCATGACGACCACCGGGAGCGTCGGGTCGTGCTCGCGAGCCTCCCGCAGCACGTCGAGCCCGGTCTTTCCGGGAAGGTGCACATCGGTCACCAGCAGGTCGACGGCTGGTCCGGCTCGAAGTCGCTCGATGCCGTTCTCGGCGTCTTCGAACGTGCTCACGACGAATCCGCGCCGGGCCAGGAGGCGCTCGACGATGGCCAGTACCTCGGGCTCGTCGTCGATGGCGACCACCAAGGGCTGCTCTTCTCCGCGCGGCGACTTCTCCACCAAACACTAATTCTACATAAACATAGTTGGGAACGACAGCTTAAGGTGATTTCGGCTCCGCCGATCATCAAGACGTGAAGGTGGATCCACGACAGTCCCTGGCGCCTCAAACCCGGCTCGGGCGGGTCATGCGTGCCCAGTTCGCCGAACCCCTGTCAGCCCCGCCGATAGCGAAAAAGTCGAACAATTCGCGCGGTCACACCGGCCGCGAAGCAGTTTCAGAGCGATCGGAGCCGGCGTGGCTGCGGTGTGTCGACTGGTTCATTCCACCCAACGTCGACGATCTCTTGGCACTTCGACGAGCTCGCACAATCGTCCTGACGTGCGTGGTGTGCCCGCTCAGCGTGCTTTTGATCGTGGTCGCGCGGTGGTTGCTGATCGACGACTTCGGACGCCCGGGGGCGGTGATTTCCGCCTCCGTCTGTTTGGCGCTGCTCAGTCCCTGGTTGTTGAAGTGGACTGGGAGCGTGAGGCTGGCGGGAATGCTGCCGACTGTGGTGGCGACCTTCATCATCGGCCTGGTGGCGACCATCAACGGTGGAGTGTTGGCGCCGGCCCTCGTGGCGGCTCCAATACTCCCACTCATGGCTGCCTTCCTCGTGGGCAGCCGAGCGGCAACGCTGTCGGCAGCCGTAGCGGTGCTCGGCGTCCTCGCCTTCGTGGGCATGCACGCAGCGGGAATCGAGCTACCCCTAAAGAGCACGGAAAACGACGCCAATCTCGTCAGAGGAGTGGCGACAGCAGGTACCACGCTACTGGTCTTCTTGGGCAGCAAGGTGCACGAGCGACAGCGCGACGAAGTAGACCAGCGATACCGCGCCGTGTTGAGAGAGCTGTATCGGAGCACCGTCTACGATTCGCTCACCGGGGCGTTCAATCGCCGCTACCTGAGAAACCACCTGGCCGAGGCGCTTGCCTCTGCGCGGCGCCACGGCGATCCCTTGAGCCTCATCGCCGTCGATGTCGACCACTTCAAGCGAGTCAACGACACCTTCGGCCACGACGCCGGTGACGCCGTGTTGATGGAAACGGCAGCGCGCCTGGTCGCCTCGATTCGAACCGAGGATGTCTTGGCCCGCTCCGGTGGCGAGGAATTCATCGTCGTCGCGCGCACCGATCTCACCGGCGCACGCGAGGTCGCAGAGCGAATGCGGACCCACCTTTCGGCCACGCCCGTACAGCTAGACGGCGATCGAAGTGTGGATATCACAATCAGCGCGGGTTGTTCGACGTTCTCCCCCGACGACTCGATCGATACCGCCTTGGTGCGAGCCGACGCGCGTCTCTATCGTGCCAAGAGGGCCGGGCGCAATCGAGTCGTTGCGTTCGGGGAAGCGCCACTGCACATCCTGCCTAGCTCGCAACCCGCTACGGCGGCCGAGGTCGTGCCATGCAAGACAGTCGAGATCACAACGAAGCCCCAGGAAGCAACTCCCGCGGTCGTGTCCTGATATTCGGGCGCGACGCAACATTGCTAGATGTGTTCTCACGCGCGGTCGTCCGCGACGGACACTGGGTCGCTCGAGCTTCGTCCGCTCGACAGGCCATCGCCGAGCTGGGCGTAAGGGGGGTCGATGTCGTAGTCACCGACCACGGTGTTGACGCTCGCCACCGGCGAAACACTGCTGAACGGCCGCAGCACGGCGGAGCGAATCAAACGACTACGAGACGTCGGCTATCGGTTCGCCGTTGGCGACCTTGGTGCTGGCCACGGCAGCCTGGAGGCGCTCGCGGATCTGACCCCGGAGTTCGTCAAGATCGAGCGCAACCTCGTGCGAGCAGCGGCCGCATCGTCGACGGGCGTGCGAGTCGTGGCGTCAGCCGTGGCTCTCGTGCACGAACTGGGAGCACAAGTCGTGGCTGAGGGCATCGAGACGAAGGCGGAACACGCGCTCATGCTGGAGGCGGGCTGCGACCTGTTCCAGGAGACCGTCGGCGGATGCCGCCGCAACGCTTCCTGCCGTCGACCGGGCTTAGGGTGCCGCGTTGGCGACCGATCAGGATCGACATGACGACACGCCAACTCGCACCTCGTACGCTCCCGCGCGGAGCCCGGGTCTTGCTGCTCGACGATGACGACCTCTTGCGTCGCTCGCTATCCCGCATGCTTCGACGGTACGGCCACTCGGTAACCGATTTGGGTTCCCCGATCGCAGTCCTGAAGCTGCTCACCGAAGAAGATTTCGATGTCATCATCAGCGACGTGCTGATGCCGGAGATGAGCGGCCTCGACCTTCTAGCCGAGCTGAAGCGTCGGCACAGTGGCGTCCCCGTGATCCTGTTGTCGGGCTATTCGCCGATCACGCATGGCGAGGAGGCGGCAGCGCTGGGGGCGTTCAGCTACCTGAAAAAGCCGATCGCGCCGGAGCTGCTCCACGCCCAAGTCGAAGAAGCTGCAGCTCGACGGGCGGTCGGGAGAGCTCATCGGGGCCCAAGGTGCCTCCGTCGGGGTTCGGTTGCGCCCGAAGACGATGCCCCGCGGCGTCCGTCGAACGCACTACCCGGATCCCCGTGATCGAGCGGAGCGACGCTCCTCTCAGCGGAGGGGATCATCGCCGGTCATTCCGACTCGCTTTGGGGTCACAACGACTCCTGACGTCGGCATCGCGAGCCACAGAATCAGCCCATTCAGCGTGATTCGCAGGGCGCAAGAGACCCGAGACACCTGGCACGGCTCTCGCAATTCCTTCGACAACCACGAAGGAGTTCCCCATGAGAAGCAGTGAGCAACCAGGACGAATCGATTCACGCGCAGTCGTTGAAGAGTTCATGCCCGTCATCCGACGCATCGCGCGCCGAGCGTCATATCGGATCGGTCCGGGCTCGGACCTCGACGACCTGGTCGGCGTCGGTCAAGTGGGCCTCGCGCAGGCACTCTCGAGAGCAGGGAACAAAAGCGAGCGTTGGTTTCGCGGGTACGCCATCACCCGCATCCGCGGTGCGATCCAGGACGAGGTTAGAAGGACCGACGAGCTGTCTCGTCGAGAGAGAGTCGACTCCAAGCGGTTCGCGCGCGAGCAATCTCGGCTCAGGGCGCAGCTCGGGCGCGAGCCGGAGCCACAGGAGGTGGCATCTGCGGTCGGGTTGAGCGCGGATGCCTACAAAGAGCGATCCGAGCGGAGTCGGCGCCGCGGAGAAATGGCAATCGATACTGTCGCTGGCACCGTGTGTCCGCCCAGCGAGCTCGTGGACGTCGGATACTTGGATGCCGATCAGAAGCTGGACCGGGCGCGGCAGTGGGAGCGTGTTCTACACAGCGTGGATCGCCTTTCCCCCCGCCACAAGCACGTGCTCGAACTCTACTATGGCCGAGGGATGCTCCTCAGAGAAATCGCCGACGAGCTCGGCGTGACCGAGCCACGCGTTTCCCAGATTCACAGCGAAGCCATCGTTGGGCTGCAGCGCAAGCTCGGCGTACCCCAAACCCGCCGTACCCGAAACCGAACCCGCCGCCGTCCCACGAAGACGACATCGATGCGTCCGGCGCGTGGAAGGCGCGGATCGAGCCGGGAAGCAAACGGAGTTCGGATTTGACGTGACCTGCAGAGAGCCCCTTCGTCGAGCGATTGCCCAATCCAACTGACGAAGGTGACCCCATGATACTCAGCGTCCCGCCTGCCCCAAGAACCCACACCGGGACGGTGTGGCCACTTGCCCCTCTCGTCGCGTGCACGGGGCCGCCCGGACCGAATGCTGCGCTGCACGTCGTCGCCAATGTCCGTGGGCAACGCCTGGCAAGAACGCTCCTGCTCGAGGGATAGAAGGCAGGATAAGCAGCCGTCGATGGATGCGTGGTTGTCCGGATCGGCGTGTGAACGGTGGGAGGTGAGCTCGTCGGCTGCAAACGGTGACTGGAGGGAGCCTGGTCGCGTGTTGGCCGCGCCAGGAATGTGCGCGTCAACGGGCGGTAGACAGACCGGCGCCCCCGCGGCCACGAAACCGCGCCACGAAACCGCGCCACCAACGGCGCCATCGACACTACGAGTCGAAGAGTTCCCCTTGCGTGGTTTCCCCGAAGCGGCGGCGCACGATCTGACTCTTGAAGAGCGGGGGATCGCGAGCCGGAGCGCGTGCCGGCGCTTCGGTGGGCTCGCCGAGGGCCCGCAGAGTGTCTCCGATCTGTTCGGCGTCGGTGACGAGTTCGCGGAGCTTCATTCGGCCGCCGCACTCGGGGCATTGCTCGACGAGTGAATGAAAGTGGGGGTTCAATCGTAAGTCGGCGTTCGTTTCGAAAGGAAGCGTGAGCACGAACTGGCGAAGCGGAGCGACCGTGGGTCAGGTCGTTGCGCCACGACCTGGCGGCGAAGCTCGTCGGCGATGCGAATGCCGACTGCTGGACCCCGACGACGTTTCAGCTCACGCCAGTAAAGCGCCTTCGAGCGATCGGCGACCAGCGCTCGCTTGCGAGCGTCTCGAACGAACTCTGCGGCGCTCATCTTCCATGAGTGTACCATCCTGCTGGATAGTGGCGCGGCACGCTCCAGCTCAGGTCATCCCAAATCCGGGATCGGCACGCCGATGGCTCGCAGGATCCCCCGTTCCACCTCGGCCATTCGCGAACGCGACAGCACGCGTCCGAGGGATTTCGACCCGACGTCCTCACGTGGCAGCGTCGTAATCTGCTCGCACTTGAGCGTGCTCCTCGCGGACACTCCCCCTTCTCCCTTTCGCAGCTTGACGTGGGTCGGCGCGTCTCGGTTCACGGTCGAACACGGCACGACGATCACGTCGCTCGCCCACTCGTTTCGGTAGTCGGGCGACACGACCAGAACGGGGCGACGCTTGTCGAGTCGGGCCCAGTAGAGGTGGCCGCGGTGGGGAGCGGACGGCCGGCGGCTCGCCATCGGACGCTACTCGTCGATGCGGAGTCGTCGCGCCGCTCGTTTCGAGGCCCCCGCGATCGCCGCGTCATCGTCTCGTTCCTCGTTCGAGAGCGACTTGTAGTACGCAACGGTCGCCTCTCGGAGATGTTCCTCGGCGTCGACACGCTGGGCACGTCGCAGCCACTTCTCGATGACGGCGCTACGGCTCGAAGCCACCTCACGCTCGACAGCTGCGTCGACTGCCTCGACGACATCGCCTGAAAGCGTGACGCTGACCTTCGTTCTCCGATGATCCATCCTACCTATTATCCTACCACGACTCGAAGGCCGCTGGAAGCTGGGCGTTGATCGACTTGCAATCCCGGCCCCCATCACACAGCGACAGTTGCACCCGCGCTCGATCACATCGACGCGCCCTTCGAGGTCGCGGGCCAGGAGATCTCCTTGAAGGACCAATGTTGCCGCGTCGATTTGGCCCGGGGAACCCTAGCCAAGCCGGCGGGATGACGAGTGCGCGCCACTTCGCGGCGGGTGCGAGCACACCGGCGTAGCGCACGACGTTGAACCTGGGCGGGGGAACAGCAGTGCCGAGACGGCAGAGCAGCGAGAGTGGATCGCGATCGACCCCGGTGGTGCCGTCTCCGAAAGCGCGCCGAGAAGCCGGCTTCGGTGGCGGTGAGCGGGGGCACGTGCCGGTTCGCCGATTTTTCTTCGATGCCGACTTCGGGTACGACGATCTCGATCCCGAATTGATCGCGGGCTTGCAGTTCTTCTGATCGGGTTTTCTGGAAAAAAAGCCAGGAAGCTCGGAGGGGGACGCCGGGACGCGCATGCCCCAACAAAACAATCTCTATCGGCGACGGCGCCTCAGCCACAAGAGGACTGGGGCCAGCAGCCAACCCGGTGGGGGGGCGTTGCGCGGTCCGGTGCGACATCCGCAACCGCCGCCATTCTTTCCATCGAGATCTGTCGGGTTGCCCGCCGCGCCGGCGGATCCCGCCGTGCCACCAGCTCCGCCGGCACCACCGGCACCGCCTGGGATGGGATCGTCGAGACCGATGCCCGCGGCGATCGAGCGAGTCGCCCGGTTGTTGACGAGGATCGGGTCGACGCCTTGGGCGGTCACCGTGGCTCGCGCTTCGGCAAGGGTGGCGGCCGCGAACCTGACGACGACGTCGGTCGTGCGTCGCTCGGCAAGCGGGAGCGACGCCCAATTGCAGGTCACTTGGAGATCCGAGAGGGTGCACGGGGCCGCGGCGTCGAGTGGGTCGACGGTCGCGCCTTCGGGCAAGTCGAGCACGACGGCGACACCAGACGCGGATTCCGGGCCTTGGTTTTCGACCTCGAGCTCGTAGGTGAGATCGGTGTCGAGGGCGACTGGATCGGCGTCGGCGGTGAGGCGCACGGCGACATCCGCGAGATCCGCCGGAGCCTGGGCCTGAACCCGCACTCGCACCGTCGCGCTGCCCGAGACGCCGGTAGCGTCGACGATGTCGGCGGTGATCTGGTGCTCGCCGACCGCGAGCGAGCTCGCCCGAAGCGTGAGTGACCTTCCAGCGCCGAGAGGGCCGGCGAGATCCGATGTCCACTGGACCCCAGCCGCATCGAGCCCCGGCTCTTCGCGATCGAACACGTCGGCGGTGAGCAACAAGAGCTGGTTGCCGACCAGAAGCTCGCCGTCGGTGGGCGAGCTGATGAAGACCGAGGGCGCGTTGCCGGCGACGCGAAAGGTGGCGTCCGATTCGTCGCTCGACGTGTGGAAGCCGTCGCTGACGCGGATGCGCACGCGGGCGCGGTCGGAGCCAGCGAGCTCTGCGCGGTCCACGGTGAGCTCGCTCGCTCGGAGGTTCACGCCGAGCGCGGTGAACGTGGCGCCGTCGTCCATGCTGTAGGACACACCGTAGCTCAGGTCCGCATCGGTGTCGGTGTCTTGCCCGGTCCAACGAATGGTGAGCGTGTCGCCGGAGATGTCCTCTCCGCCATTGGGGGCGAGCACCTCCACCGTCGGCGCGTTGGCCGTCGACGAGCGGGTAGCGAGCACGGTCCCGTTCTTGCTGACCCGCACGGACGTGAACGTGGTGCTCGCCGGTATCGCGATCTGAAAGCCAGCCCGCTCGGGGAGATCGTCGTACGCTCCGGGATCGGCTGACGGCAACTTGGGCTCGCCGTACACGGGCTCGAAGCTCAGCTGATCGATGACGCTCTCGCCGTCCAAGAGCTCGAGGTCGTACGCCCCAGGCGCCATGGTCGGGGGCGATCCGATGCTCAACCCGTACAAGGGATCGATCGACACGGCGTCGGTGCTCAGAACGACCTCACCCGCGACCACGACGAAGTCGCTCGGTGGAAGGGGCTGCGGTCCGGGTTGGGTGGCAAACCGCGTACCGATGCTCCCGAAGAGGAGCTCGTAGGTGTGGCGCGAGGGCCAGGTTTCGTTCGGACCGCAGTAGCTCAGTAGCTCGGCGTGCGCGTAGGGGCTCATGGGTCGCCGGGCCGTCGCGTCGAAACCGAAAAGCACCGTGTTAGGATCCGAGCCGCCGTTGGGCCCGAGGGTCGCCACGCAGAAGGTGCCGCTGCAGTCGGACGTGTAGTCCAAGCGATCGAGAATGTGCGGAAAGTCATTCGCCATGGCGTTGGCAAACGAGCCGCACGCTCCGACCTTTCGCCCGTCGGCGTCGAGCGGGAAGTGGGTCCTGCTGACGGCATGGGGTCGACCGAGCAAATGACCGAGCTCGTGCGCCTGGGTGTTGGCGGCGTAACCGTCGAAGCGAAGGTCGCCGACGGCGACGTTGCCCGCTGACGTCCACGCGAGACCCCCGTAGGCTTTGGGGCCGTCGATGACGGCGTAGTAGAGCGTGTTGCACCCCGCCCCGCAGCCGTCCTCGGCTCGGAGTCGATTGAGGATCGGGTAAAAGGAGTAGACGTCGGGGGGAACCGCGTCGTCCGCCGGCCACTGAAATCTCGAGAACGACGCGCGGATCTTATCGACGGGAAACATGTCGACGAGCTCGAGCGCGAGTCGTCGCATCTCGGTTACGGAGGCAATCCAACGACGCCCGTCGGCGTCCTTCCAGTCGATGCCGATGAACTTGACGTCGGGCACCGCGCCCGCCTCGAAGACGACTTCTTCGCTGCAATCGTCTTCGTTGACCCCGGCTTTCTCTCTGCACTCGAAGAACGCGTCGCCGCCGATGTCCTCGAGAAAGAAGTCGAGCCTGCCGGTCGCCCAGTCGTCGGGAAGCCGCCACTGAAGCGTCTGGGTGCTGGTGAGTCGGGCGGGCTCGGCGTCGGTGGGCGTGTAGATGTACGCCCCGGGGTTGAGCGCGTCGATGGGCGACAAGGCGAGCTCTTCGCCGTCGCGAAAGACGTGCAAGAACGGTGCGAAACGAATGTTGCGTGTTCCTTCGAGATGCGCGCGAACGAACGTCGGTTTGTGCTCGACGAGAACGACGCGGTTCTGCCAATCCTGCACGGTC
>JAJDAH010000011.1 GCA_029261965.1 Polyangiaceae bacterium | reverse complement strand
GTGATGACCGCGCCGAAGGCTCTCGGTGGCAGCTTGCCGAGATCTCGGGCGTCGCCACGAATCACCTTGCGACGCGATTTGGGCAGCGCCGAAGCCGCCGCGGTGATCGATTCGACGGCTGCCCCGAGGCCTCGGCGCACTGCGGTTTTTCCCTGTGTTTGTGCATTCTTGCGGAACGACATCGACTGATGCCCGAAGCTCACTTGGGCCACGTCTATCGAGGTTCGGCAGAACGCCAGCGTGGCTAAATCGCGCGCGCGCGACGACGCGGTGGACGCCTGGAGCGCTTCATACGCTCGCGCCAACGCCCCGAGCGTCGGCGCGTCCCACCACTTTTCAATCTGGTGGATTTCCGGGACCCACGCCTTGCGGCTCCCAGCGGCCTTGCCGCTCCCAGCAGCCCTGCCTCTCCCGCCAGTCGCCGCGCTCATCGACTCGACGATGTCGCGGGCTTCGGTGACGGCCGACTTCGAATACGTCGCGGCTTTCGCGCGCGCGAGCCACACCAAAAAGGGGTTGAGCTCGACCGCCGTGCAATCGATGCCGAGCTCCGCGCAGGCGAGCAGTGTCGTGCCGGTGCCGCAAAACGGCTCGAGCACGGGCAGGTCCGGGCGCGAGCGGTTTTCGAGAAGCTCGCGGACGAGGTGAAACGAATAGGCCGGAGTCAGCCTCAGCCAACCGTGGCGCGTGTTCCGGAGGTTGCCCCGAAACGTCATTCGCTGACTTTTGCTGAGCGACGGCGGAGCCACGGCGCCCGTATAACATCCTGCATTGGAGCAACCACCGGCTTGACGGCAGCTGGTGCCCGCACGACCGTGGACGCCGATTTTCCGTGATCCGACTCTTGTTTCTGTGTGTCGCGAACTCCGCCCGGAGCCAAATGGCCGAGGGCCTGGCGCGCCACATTTTCGGCAACGCCGCGACCGTGCAGAGCGCCGGCTCGACGCCGAGCCACGTCAATCCCCTGGCCACAAAAGCGATGGCGGAAAAGAACATCGACATCGACGCGCACCGCTCGAAGTCCGTCGACACCATCGACCCGACGTCCGTCGATTTGGTCATCACCCTCTGCGCCGAAGAAGTCTGCCCGGCGTTCCTCGGGCAGGCGCAGCACCGGCACTGGGCGCTGCCCGATCCCGCGGGTCAGGGCGGTACGCGAGAAGAAGAGATCGCGCGGTTTCGCCGCGTGCGGGACGAGATCGAGCGGCGCTTGATCGAGTTGAAAAACGAGGGACTCGGGTAACCGGAGCGCCCCCCGCGCCTCGAAAGAACAGCCAGTTGACGCCGGTGGGACGGGTGCCCATATTCGATGGTATGGGTGCCCATACATGAAGACGACCGTCGACATCGCCGACCCTCTGCTCGACGAAGCCAAGGCGCTCGCGACGCGGGAAGGAATCACACTTCGCGAGCTCGTCGAGACTGGCTTGCGATACGCCGTGAAGGAACGCCGTCGCCGAAAACGATTTCAACTTCTCGACGCGCGGGTGGATGGTCGAGGGCTCAGCCGTGAATACGCCGGTTCGGATTGGTCGCGCATGCGCGACGCCGCCTACGAGGGCCGAGGTTCGTGATCGCGGTCGACACGAACGTGCTCGTCTATGCTCACCGCCGCGACTGCCCCTTCAACGACGCGGCGTTCGACGCCGTGGCGGAGCTGGCGACGGGCCGTGCGCCCTGGGCGATCCCGTGGCCTTGTGTGCACGAGTTCTTGGCGATCGTCACCCACGCGCGGATCTACGAGCCGCCTTCGACGCTCGAGCAAGCGCTCGAGCAGGTGGACGCTTGGCTCGCGTCTCCGAGCCTCGTCCTGCTCGGCGAGCACGAGGACCACTGGGACGAATTGAAGCGCGCGCTGTGCTCGGGGCACGTCGTGGGACCTCGGGTGCACGACGCTCGGGTGGCCGCGCTGTGCGTGGGGCACGGGGTGCGCGAGCTATGGACCGTCGACCGGGATTTCGGACGCTTTCCCGAGCTGCACACCCTCAACCCAGTGGCCCGAGCGATGAGCGATTAACTTTGTAATGCCATTGGTTTACGGCCGATCAGGAAGAGCACCCCGACGAGCGCGCCGAGCCCGCCCACGTAGGACACCACGAGCGGGGCGCCGAGCGCCACGAGCAAGTAGCCGCCGAAGAGGGCCACGAGCATCGCCGTCAGCGCGTACGGAAACTGAGTCCGTACGTGGTCGAGATGATCGCTGCCACTCGCGATGCTCGACATCAACGTCGTGTCGCTGATGGGTGAGCAGTGGTCCCCGAAGATCGCGCCGTCCAGCACTGACGCCATCGTGAGTACGAGCACCTCGGGGCTTCCCGTCGCGTGGGCTAGTGGCACCGCCGCGGGGAGTAGAATGCTCATCGTCCCCCACGAGGTCCCGGTCGCGAACGCGACGACGGCGGCCACCAAGAACGTGGCCACCGGAATGATCGCCGGCGACACCCACCCGCCGAGCAGCCCGACGACGACCGGGCCCGTCCCCAGATCGGTGCAGACCGTGGCCAGAGCCCAGGCCAGAAGCAGCACTCCGATGGCGTAGGCGCTCGTCCGGATCCCCGAAAAAAACGCCGAGAACGCCTGCCCCACGCTCAAAATGCCCTGCACCAAAGGAAGCGTCAGCGCGAGCACCGCGCCGGCGCCGGCGGCGACGAAGAGCACCAAGACGTTGTTTTCGCTCGCGCCGAGAGTCTCTCTCCAGAACGTGAAGCTCGCGACGAGCGCGGGGTTCGTGCTGAGCTTGGCCCACCCCCCGCCGTCGTAGACGAAGCCTCCGAGCGCGACGAGGACGACCAGGAGGATTGGAGCTGCGGCGTTCCATGCGCGCCGCGGTGCCCCTTCCGGCGGCGCCGCGTGCTCGTCGTCGCCGCCGGACAGCGGTCTGGCGCCATCGGCGACGAGCTTGCCTTCGATGGCGGCGCGGCGTTCGGCGCGCAACATGGGACCGAAGTCGCGCCCGAGCGCCGACGTCAGAAACACGAAGGCGAGGGAAAAAACGCAGTAAAACCGAAACGGCAGCGCTTGAAACAGAAGCGCATAGCCGCGCTCGTCGAGGCCGAGCTTGACCGCCTGCTCGTCGAGCACGCCGACCTCGTGTCCGACCCAAGTGCTGAGCAACACGAGGCCCGCGACCGGCGCTGCCGTTGAATCCACGAGGTAGGCGAGCTTCTCCCTCGACACTCGAAACTTGTCGGTGAGAGGGCGCATCGTCGGGCCGACCAACATGCAGTTGGCGTAGTCGTCGAAGAAGACGAACAAGCCCATGACAGCCGTCCCGATGCGGCTCGAGCGTCCGGAGCTTATCCAGCCTTTGACCGAGTCGACGATGCCGTGCGTTCCGCCGGAGCGGGCGATCACTTGCACCATTCCCAAGAGGGCGGCGGTGAACCCGATGATGTAGAGGTGCCACGCGCTCGTCGCGTTTTTCCAGGCGTAGTCGCGCAGTCCGAGCGGCACCGCGTCGGCGATGCCGTGGTGCAAGAACGCGCCGACCACCACGGCGGTGCCGAGCGACGGGAGGAGCCTGCGCGTGGCGAGCGCGAGCACGATCGCCACCACGGGTGGGACGAGCGCGGTGAAGGTGTGCACGGTCTTTTCGCCCTGGGCGTCGGGGACCAGGGGCAACGCCCCGAGCACCGCGAGACCCACGGCGACGGCGAGGATCCGTCCCCAATGTTCACGCCAGAGATGCGCCAGATTCACGCGAGCCATTTCCCATGCGCGCGGCCGGCGCGCGGCGGGGCGAGCCTACCTCGTAAACGGGTGTTGCAGCCGGGCTACCGGCAGCCGATGAGGCGCCAGCGCAGCGTACTGTCCGACGCGAAATAGCTGCTGATCGCGGTCATTCCGTCGCCCATCGCGATGCTCGGCATCACGGCGCCGCCACCGGGCGAGATGAGCGCGTCGCGGATCTCCATCGGATTGGCGAAGGCCCCGAGCACGTACCCGCTCCTGAACGTGTTGCCGTACTGTAGGTTGAACATCGCTCCCTGGCCCTCGCCCATCCCAATGCCTCCGGCGACTACGGACGCCCCCGGGTTCGGCAGGGGGGTGGTCGCGCCGACGGTGCCGTCCTCGGCGATGAACGTGGCCACGTTGCCGAGACTCGCGAACTGGTTCCACAGCACCACGTATCCGCCGGGAGTGCTGGCCACGGCGAAGACCGTGTTCGACGTGGACCCGCCGGTCGAGAGCTGAATGGGCCCCGCGACCACGGTGGCCACGCCGATGATCGTGACCAGGATGTTCTGAGTGTTGTCGCGGTACGCCACGGCGCTCGTGGTCGTGCCGCGCGCCACGCGGATGCGGTCCTGGCTGAGGAGATTTCCTGCGGCGAGTGATGGGATTGGAACGACGTCTTGGAAGGACCCGTCGGTCGTGACGCGCCCAGCGACGCCAACGCCGTCTTGAAGTGTGGTGGCGACGAAGAAATCGGAGCCGGTCCAAACCGCATCCATGGGGCGAATGGATGCCGATCCCTGAGGTCCGAGCGTGACCAGCCCGGTGCGCGTCAAGCTCGTATCGAAGATCATCACCCACGGGGAGAGCCCGGACACGAGCACGGCGGAGTGGGTCGGCCCAGACTCGACGCCTCGGAGGGCCACCGATGTCGAAGCGATGTCCGTCTCGTTCAGCACCAGGGTGGGAGTACCCATGGGGTTGCCCGCATCGTCGAACTCGTTGGCCCAAATTTCGCCGACGAACGACGGGTGCTCGGAGAACGAAATCCAGCGCCCTGCGCTTCGAACCAGGCCCGCTCGGCTCGCCGGCGTGTTCGAGGGCGGCGTGGGGATCGTGACGCTGACCTCGCTACCCAAAGGGATCCGGGAGGCGTCGTCGATGGCGCCATTGCAGTCGTTGTCGAGACCGTCGCAGAGCTCCGGTGCGCCGTTGAACACCGTCGCCTCTCCATCGTCGCAGTCCAGCCCGCCGCAGGCGATGGCGAGCTGGCCGTCGCCGTCGCCGTCCACGGGGGCCTGGGTGATGTGATCGCAGGTGCGCGGGCCCTCGTTGCAGATGTCCTGGATACAGGCCGTTTGGCTGTCGCAGGGTCCGAGGGCCGCCGAGGCGCAGCACCCGGCCGCGCACACCTCGGTTCCGTTGCAGAACACTCCGTCGTCACATTCGTTCGAGTCGAGGCAGGGCACGCACGCACCGCCGTCCACCGGCCCGCCGGCGTCGCTTCCGCCGTCGCTCGTCGCGCAGACGGGTCCGGTGACGCACTGGTTGCCGAAACAGCACGTGCCCGACTGACAGTCCTGGTTCGTCGCGCACTCGAAAACGCACGCCCCGAGCACGCATCTGAGCGGCAGGGTGCAGTCGCTGGGCAGATTGCACGGTGAGCCGAAGCCGTCGGGAGCCCCGTCCGGCGCCCCCATCGGAACGCACCCGCAGCCATCGCAGCGCTCACCGCTTCCGCAGTCGCGATCCTCGCGGCATTCGCACTGACAGGTGCCGCTCGCGCAGATTTGCCCCGTCGAGCAGTCGGAGTTGAACAGGCATTCGGGGGTGCCGGCGTCGACGAGACCCCCCTGGCAGCCGCAGCCATCGCAGGTTTGGCCGGGCGCACAATCGCGACTCTCCTGGCATGAGCAACGGCAGGATCCGCGGTCGCAGATCTGGCCGGCCGTTGCGCAATCCGAGTTGAACGTGCACTCGCCGCCGGCGCCCGTTTGGCATCGGGACGAGACACAGGTTTGGCCGGAGAGGCAGTCGCGGTCGTCGCGGCACTGCTCGGTGCAGAAGCCCGCACGACAGACGAGCGGATTCGGGCAGTCGGCACTGAACGAGCAAGGCAGTCCCCCGGAGGCGTCCGCGCCGGGAACCGCGGGCAACATGCCTCCCACGAGCTCATCCGGATCCGCACAAGAGCCGGCCGTACAGACCTGCCCCTCGATGCAGTCTCGCTCCGTCGCGCACTGATCTCGGCACTCGCCGTCGATGCCGCAGACCATTCGCACCGGGCAGTCGCTGTTTCGGGTGCAGTCCCGTTCGTCCTCGAGCTGGCACACCATGAACGGTCGGTCCGACGACACGCACCGCTGGTCGTCGGGGCAGTCGCGTGAGCTCGCACACTCGGTGTGGCAGCGCCGAAAGGCGCAGACCAGCGGCGACGTGCAGTCGGTATTGAGGAGGCAGCCCTCGCTGATTTGCGCCTGGAGGAGCTTTTCGTTGGTGCTGCCGCTGCACGCCGCGGAGACGGCGAGCAAAGCGAGCGCGCTGATAATCAGGTGCCGCGCGACCCGCGCCGGTGTGTGGAAACGGACTGGATCCGTCATTTGTCGTCCCTCCCTCTCGAAAACGAGGCCCAGCTGGTGAGTCTATACCATCGGGGCCGCGGGGCGGCGCTCGGGCGGGTTGAAGGCGTTCGCACGCCTGAAGTATGGGTGACCTCGAAATGCACACATCGCATGCGGGTTGGCGGGCTCGATGGATTTGGCTGATCGTGCTCGTGGGGGTGCTCGGAGCGACTCCGGCTTTTGCCCAGGACGCGCCCGACCCGGCGGCATCTGCTGCGGCGCCGGCCGCCGAAAAAACCGAAAAGAAGGCCGAGTCATCGGCGATCGAGCGCGCGCTCGGCAGCGCCGTCGGCGAGGTCAACAAGGTCATCGGCACCCTTTTGTTCTTCAGCGTCACCGGCGACATGATTCAGGTCGAAAAAATCGACGCCGAGGGACAGGTCGTCATGAACCCGTCGACCGGCAAACCCGTCACGGTGCCGGTTGGCGTTCCGTTCATCGTCGTCGTGCTGATCCTCGGCGCGATCTTCTTCACGTTCTGGTACCGCTGGATCAACATCCGCGGGTTCAAACACGCCGTCGACATCGTGCGCGGCAAGTACGACAATCCCGAGGACGAAGGCGAAATCAGCCACTTTCGCGCGCTGACGAGCGCGCTCAGCGCCACCGTCGGGCTCGGCAACATCGCCGGAGTGGCCATAGCTATCCAGCTTGGTGGCCCCGGTGCCGTCTTCTGGATGCTCGTCGCGGCCGTGTTCGGCATGTCCGCCAAGTTCAGCGAGTGCACACTCGCGCAGGTCTATCGAAAGACGAATGCCGACGGGACGATCAGCGGCGGCCCGATGTACTACCTGGACATCGGGCTGAAGGAGCTGGGGATCGCGCCGCTCGGGAAGGTCCTCGCGATCATGTACGCCTTCATGCTCATGGGGGGCTCGTTCGGCGGGGGCAACATGTTCCAGTCGAATCAGTCGTGGGAATCGCTGCGGGGTACCTTCGGTCTAGACCCGAGCTACGGCTGGGTCTTCGGGTTGACGCTCGGGGCGATGGTGGCGCTTGTCATCATCGGTGGAATCAAGCGCATCGGGGCGGCGACCTCGAAGCTGGTCCCGGCGATGGTGGCGATCTACTGCTTGGCGTCGCTCTTCATCATCGTCACCAACATCGACAAGATCCCTGCGTCCGTGGGCCTGATTTTCAGCATGGCGTTCAGCGACAACGCGGCCTACGGCGGGGTCGTCGGCGTCCTCGTTTGGGGCGTAAAACGTGCGAGTTTCTCCAACGAAGCAGGTCTCGGGAGCGCGGCCATCGCACACGCTGCGGCCAAAACCGACGAGCCGGTTCGCGAGGGCATGGTCGCCATGATGGGGCCTTTCATCGACACGATCATCGTGTGCTTCATGACGGCGATCGTCGTGATTGTGACCGGCGCCTGGTCGGATCCTTCCATCCCGAAAGAGGCGGGCGTCGCGCTGACCACCGCCGCGTTCGGAAGTGTCATCAGCTGGTTCCCGTACGTCTTGGCGATCTGCGTGTTGCTCTTTGCGTACTCGACGATGATTTCGTGGAGCTACTACGGCGAACGCGGCTGGATCTATCTGCTCGACCACTTCGGCGACGGCCTCGGGATCAAGACGTTGATCGTCTACCGGATCACCTTCGTTGGGTTCGTCGTGCTCGGCTCGGTCATCAAGCTCAAAGAGGTACTCGACTTTTCGGACCTCATGATTCTGTGCATGGCGTTCCCGAACATCGTGGGCAGCGTCTTTCTGGCGCCCAAGCTGCTCGGCCTGTTTCGGGACTACTGGGGCCGCTACACGAGCGGGAAAATGCCCCCGCGGGACGCCAAGCCGAGCCCCGCAGAGTAGGCCGAGCTACCGCTTTGGGGCGATTGTCCGGATCTGGGCCTATTTACAGGGCCGGAGGATCTTGATGCCGTCGACCTCGACCTCACACAAACGAGGTTTCGCCGGCGGGGCAGGTGCCGCTCGCGGCGCGGCGAGCTTGATCTTCACGGTTTGATCCTTCTGCGCCAGCACCTTGATCTTCCCCTTCGCGGCGCCCTTCTTGGCCAGGAGCTCCATGCCTTCGTTGGGGTGCGCCTCGATGTCACACGGCGTGCTGTCGCAGATCTGAAAACCGTTCTTCTGGACGATCGCTCCGGGCGGCGTCGTCTCGATCTTCAGCTTGATCATCTTTGGCTTCACCGGCGCGGGCTCTGCCACGGGCGGTTTCGGTGTCGCCGCGGGGCTCGGCTCGGACGGAGCGGCCGGCTCGGCCGTTGCGGGGTCTGAGGGGGGCTCGGGCTCTGGCGGGGGCGTTTGGCCGCCCATGAAACCGTACGCCGCGGCGGCCCCGCCAACCACCACGATGCCCGCGATCGCAGCAAAAAGGCCGCCAGAAGAAGACTTTTTAGGCAGCGGCGTCGGCGACGTCGTGGAGGCTTCGAGCTGGGTCTGCGCTCGCGCTCCGGGGGTGGGCAGCGGGGCGGCCTCGTCGAGGCCCACCGTCATCGCATTGCCTATCTGCGCGCCGGCAGCGGGGAGCGGGGCGGGCGCTGGACCGGCCCCGCCTCCGGGAAACTGAGCGTGGGTGCCCTGGTTCGGATCTGGCGCGAACTGAGCCGCCGTGTTCGACGACTGAGCCATGAACTGGCTGGCGGTCGTGTCGGGTATCGACGCCATGCGCTGCGCCTGGGTGCCGACCGCCTCGGCATCCGGCGTGGCCATGATCGCCTCGGCCAGCTCGGCCATCGACTGGTAGCGCTCCTCGGGTTTCTTCGCGAGCGCCTTCATGACCACCGCTTGGAACGCTGGGCTCACCGGGAGCTCCGGGTTCACCGACGGCATGGGCGGCGGGGTGTCGTTCAAATGCGCTGCGAGCACCGCCATGAACGTCTCGCCGGTGTGCGGGACGTGGCCGGTGAACATCTCGTACAGAATGATCCCCGTGGCGTAGATGTCGACGCGGAGGTCGGCCTTTTTTCCGGCCGCTTGCTCCGGGGCCATGTATTCCGGCGTCCCGAAAATCATGCCCGTTTTCGTCAGCTTCCGGCGCTTCGGCGCCGACTCGGCGGCCGCCGCCGCCGCGTCGTTGCTGCGCAGCTGAGCGATGCCGAAGTCGACGATCTTGACGATTTCCTGACCGTCCGTGGTGCGCAGAATGAAGACGTTCTCCGGCTTCATGTCGCGGTGAACTACACCGCGCGAATGCGCTGCGGCGAGCGCTCGGCAAATCTGCAACGCGAACGGGATCCCGCGCGCAGGCGGGAGCACGTTGTACTTCAACAGGTCGTCGGCGAGGTCGTGCCCCTCGAGAAACTCCATCGCGAGGAAGAAGCTCCCGTTGTCGAGTTGCCCGAAATCGAAGATGTCGAGGACGTTGGGGTGCTTGATGCGCGACGCCGCTTTGGCTTCCTGCTGGAAGCGTTCGACGATGTCGGCCTTGGCGGAGTACTCCGCGTGCAGCACCTTGAGCGCGACCTGCTTTTCGATGGCCTCGTGCTCGCCGGCGTAGACGCTCCCCATGCCGCCTTCGCCCAGCTTCTTCACGACCCGATAGCGGCCGGACACCATGGTCCCGATCAGCGGGTCTGTAGACTCCTGTTCCATCGGCGGATTTCGTGGCTCGGGGCGGCGGGCCCCAGAACTTAGCGCGACGGGCGGCGGGCACCAAGCCCGTCGACCCGCGGCAACTCGGTCTTGCGTCGAGCGTTCCCGCATCGGGACGCCGTTTTGCTACTCTCGTGGCGTCCCGATGATCGTGGTGATGGAGGCGGAGACGCCGGAGGAGGAGGCGGAAGCGGTCATTTCGTTCCTGGTCGATTCCGGGTTCGATGTGCACCGCTCGAGCGGCCAGACTCGCTCCATTTTCGGCGTCGTCGGTGACGTGACCGACGAAGACATCGCGGTGGTCCGTGATCTCCCCGGCGTCGCCGAAGTGGTGAACGTCAGTGAGCCCTGCCGTCTGGCGTCCCGTCGCTTTCGGCGCGAGCCCACCGTCGTGGAGGGTGATTGGGGATCGATAGGTGGCGAGCGACCGTGGATCGGCATCGAGCCCGTGGGGCTCGGTCCGCCGTCGAAAGATCCTGACGGCGCGCCACCGTCGGCTCAGCTTCGCTACGACGTCGCCGCGGGTCGTCCGTTCGACGCCGCGGTCACGCGGTCCGCCATTCCGTACGAGCGCATGGGCGCTCTCGCTTGCGTCACCCTGCACCCGCAGCCCGACCAGCCCATGATCTTCGTCGCCCGACAGCCGACCTGGGGCATGAGCCCGTGGCTCCGAGCGGCCGAGAAGCAGCTGGCGCGCGGCGAGACGGCGGTCGTTTTGCTCGAAGCGGGTGGCGAGTACCCGAGCGGCATCCGCACCCTCGAGATCGGGACGATTCCCCGCGCCAAGCAGCGTTCTCATCTGCCCGTGGTCGTCGACGTTCCCACGGTCGCCCAGCGTTCACGGTACTGCGCCTCGGTCGCCATGGCGGCCATCGCTGCGGGCGCCGATGGGATCATCCTGCGCGCTTGGGTCGGCAAAGAGGGAACGCTCCCGCGCGTTCCAGCCACCTTGCCATGGGACGAGGCGGTGCGCGTCGCCGAAGTCGTCCGGAACGTGAGCTCGGCGGCTCGCGGATGAAGCTTGCGGTCGTCGGGCTCGGGCTCATCGGCGGTTCGGTGGCGCTCGCGGCGCGCGAGCGTCTTGGCGCCGACGTCGTGGGTGCGGACGTGCGCGAGGTCGTGTCGAGCGATGCCGCGCGATCGGTGGTCTCGCGGACCGTGGACGCGGGGGACACGGTGGCGCTCGAAGCGGCTCTCGGTGACGCCGACATCACGATACTGGCCGCGCCAGTCCGCGCGATCGAACAGATGCTCGGGCACGCGCTCGAACATTCCCGGGTCGTGACAGATACGGGCTCGACCAAGCGCGCCGTTGCTCGCACGGCTCGCCGCTCGCCGCACGCGAGTCGCTTCGTGGGTAGCCATCCGATGGCCGGCACGCCCGAGGGCGGTCTCGACAGTGCGCGCGCCGACCTCTTCGAGCAACGACCGTGGATCGTTTGCGCGGAGGGCAGCGAGCCAAGCCACGTGGCGGCGGTCGAAGAGCTGGCCCGTTCGCTCGGGGCGGAGCCGCGGCGCATGACCCCGGACGAGCATGATCGCGCGGTCGCGGTGACGAGTCACGTGCCCCAGCTACTGGCCAGCGCGCTTGCCGTGCTCGGCGAAGAGCGAGGAGCGACTGGCGCCGGGGGTCCGGCCTTCGAGCGGATGACTCGGGGCGCGGGCGGTGCAGCAAGAATGTGGCACGACATTCTCGATACGAATTCGGATGAAATCGCACGAGTGCTCCGCGAATTGATCGCGGTATTGGGTCCTGCCGCCGAGGGACTCGGGGCGGATCCTCCCGCGCTCGATCGGTCGCTCGAGGTGCTGGCGGCCGCGCGAAAGTTGCGCGAACGGTAGACCTGCGCTCTGGCAGGGTCCTTGCTATCTTGAGGGGGGTGAGGATGTTGGGTCGGGCGCGCTGGAGATGGGTCTTGTTGGGATTCGTGGTCGGAGCGTGCGCGCTCAATCCACAGTCCGAGCCGCCAGGGTTCGAGAACACGGCTGCCGACGGAGGGGGCACCGTGGGTGCTGGCGGACTGGGAACCGGGGGCTCCGGTGGTCTGGACGGAACCGGCGGTGCCACGGTGTCCACGGGCGGCTCGGGAGCCACGAGCGGCGGCGGAACGTCGGGTTCGGCCGGCGCGAGCATGGGCCCCGACTCCGGCCTTCCGCCAAACTCCGATGGCGGCGAGGTGCCTGACGGCGCGTTCGACAGCGAGGCCGGCCCCGGCGGCGACGCCGGAGATGGCGGCGCCCCGGATGCCTCCGACGCGGACGTGCCCGAAGCCGGCGACGCAACTGCCGAGTAGGCCGCGTGTGACCTTGCGCTCCGCGGTCGTAGCGTCACCCACGTCGCGGCCCTGTGCCAGGGTGTGCCAGATGTCGACGCTCTAGCCGGGATCCGGCAGGATCGGGCGCTGGCGCGGCTCGTGCTACCGTCCATCTCGCTGTGCGCCTTTCGTCTTGGATATCGATTCACCTGGGGACGCTCGCCGTCATTTCGGCGTGCGCGCTCAATCCACAATCCGAGCCTCCGGGCGCGCGCGGAGAAGCCGGCGCCGCGGGGGCGACGTTCGGCACCGGCGGTGACGGAACTCCCGGTACGGGCGGATTCAACAGCAACGACGCGGGCAGTGCAGGCGGATTTGGTGGCGGCACCGGCGGCTCGGGCGGAGGCAGCACGGGGGGTGCCCCAGGAACCGGCGGTACCGGGTTGATGAGCGGCGCCATGGGCGGTGCTGCCGGCTCGGCGGGGTCGATCGGAATCGCTGGCGCCGGTGGCACATCGAGCACCGGCGGGGCTGGCGGCTCGGCGGGTAGCGCGACCGGCGGCGGTGGCGGCATGGGTGGCTCGGCCGGCGCAGCGGGCATGGGTGGCGTATCCGGCATGGGCGGTGTTTCGGGCACGAGCGGAGCCTCAGGCATGGGTGGCGTGGCCGGAGCGAGCGGCACAGCAGGCACTGCGGGTGCGGCAGGCACTGCGGGTGCGGCAGGCACTGCAGGCGTCGCTCCGAAGTGAGCGTCGGTCTCGCGGATCGAACCTCGCGGAAAACGTCGCCTGCCGAGGCCGCGATCAGCGCTCGCTGATTGGGCGGCCGACGATGTCGTCCACGCTCGCGACGAAGTCCGCGAGGATTCCGTCGGCGACGCGCAGGCGGCGGCTGAGCTCGCGCGCGATGTTCAGCACGATGAGCGTGTAGCTCTTGAGATCCTCGCGGTACAGCACGTCGAGATCGGTGGCCTTGATCCGCAATAGTCGTGAGGGCGCGATCGCCCTGACTCCGGCCGACCGCGGCTGAATGTCGAGCACCGCCATTTCGCCGAACCAATCGCCGGCGCCGAGCAGAGCCACGCGAGCTTCCTGTCCCCGCTTGCTCTTTTTGAGCACTTCCATCTCGCCGTCGAGCACGACGAAGAATTCCCGCGCGGTGTCCCCCTCGCGAAAGAGGTACGCCCCCGCGGACGGCGTGGTCATTTCCAGCGAGTCGGCGAATCGATGCAATGCCTCGTCGCCGAGCGCGCCGAAGAGCCCAATGTCACGAAGCTCGTCGGCGGTGACTGTCTTGGATAGTCCGTCGGTCACGCCTCGACCTCCTTCCCGTCAGTCTGCGGAGTCGTGGTACATCGGCGATCGGTGATCGCAGAAGGCGGTGATGGCCGCGAGATCCGCTTCGCTCAGGTTCTTGAACGCGATGCCCATTCCCGGGGGTGCATCGGTTCCGTGGTCGCGGGTCCAGCGAACGATTCCCGTTGCCTGAACCACGTGCCCGTCGAGCGGGAGCACCAGGTAGAGCGAGACTTCGGTGCCCGGCGGTTTGGGCTGATAGGTCGCTACGAACAGGCCGCCGGTCGAAATGTCCAGGCTGAGCCCCGTGTAGAAGTGCGAATCGCTCATCAGCCCGATGTCGGCTTCGACGAACGTCCGTGGAACGACACTGATGCGCTGTTCGTCCCCCTCGAAAACGGGGGTCTTCGTCCTCGGCCGCCCAAGCGGCTCCGGCGCCGGAGGCACACCCGGCGCGAGAGGCTCGGTCTCTGGAGCGGTCTCGCCCTCGACCATGACGGCCTGGCGCCGGCGACGCTGCTGCGCGCGCCCAACGGGGTACAAGAGCGCGAGCGTTCGGGCGAGGGTTTCAGTCGCGACGATCAGCGCCTCGTATGGCTTCGGCGCCGCCTGCAATTTCGCCAGCCCCTTGCCGAGGTGCTCGATGGCGATCCTCACGCCCCCTGCCGACGCCTGGGCTGTCTCCGCTTCTTTCTCCACCGTGTAGAGCGCGCTGGATGCGGCGGCGATCTCTTCGATCGCCTCGGACACAGGCGGGGCCACGTCGTCGGCCTGCAGGCGCGCGAGCGCGTCCACCAAGAGCTCACGCGCCTGTTTCGCGGGCTTAGCCGCGGGAAAACTACCGGGTGCCTCGCTCTTCATGCCAACGACTTGTTGAAGACCATTCGGGGTCTGGCAGGACCCGCGTAGTCCTCGACTTCTGTGGCGGTCCAGCCGACCGCGTCGTGGAACTCGATCGATCCGAGGTTGCCCGTCGTCGTCTCCGCCTTGAGCCGCGTGCAGTGGTCGGCGCGGCAGTCCTCTTCGAACGTCTGATAGAGGATCTTGCCGACCCCGCGCCGCCGGTGATCGGGGTGGATGCCCACGAGGTGCACGTAGCCGGTTTTCGGTGGCCCCGGCACGATGAAGCCAAAGAGGAATCCCACCAGGATTCCGTCGTCCTCGGCGACCCGGGCGAGCGAGCCGAGTTCATAGAAGAACACGGGGTGCGCGAGCGCGCTGGTCGGGCCACCCCACCATCGATCGATCACCTGAACGATGTGGTCGTAATCCTTCTTGCCGAGGGGCCGAGTGATCATCGGCCGCGACGATACCACGCTCCGTCGGGAGGTCATCTCGCCCCACGGACGAGGCTCTGCTATCTCATCGGCCGCATGTCTTCGGCCGTTCGCGTTGCCCCCTCCATTTTGAGCGCGGATCTCGGCCGGCTCGAGGAGGAGATTCAGGAGGTGGAAAAGGCCGGCGCGGATTGGATCCACGTCGACGTGATGGACGGAAGATTCGTCCCGAACATCACTCTCGGGCCGATCGTCGTCGGGGCGGCTCGCCGCGCAACGAAGCTGCCGCTCGACGTTCATCTGATGATCGTCGAGCCCGAGCGCTACATCGCGGATTTTGCGAATGCCGGGGCGGACGTGATCAGTGTGCACGTCGAGGCATCCACCCACTTGCAAAGGACACTCGCGGAGATCCGTCGGCTCGGAAAACGGGCTGGTGTCGTGCTCAACCCGCACACCTCCGAGGAGTCGATTCGCTACGTGCTCGACGACGTCGATCTGGTGCTCGTGATGAGCGTGAACCCGGGCTTCGGCGGTCAGAAGTTTCTCGCGTCGGTTCTGCCGAAGCTCAGCGCGCTACGGAAGATGATCGACGACCGCGGTTTGAACGTCGATCTCGAAGTCGACGGAGGGGTCACTCCCGACACGGCGAAGGCAGTCGTCGACGCGGGGGCGCGCGTCTTGGTCGCGGGGTCGGCCGTTTTCGGACGGGAGGACCGGCGTGCAGCGATCGACGCAATTCGGGCTAGTTTTAGCTAGCTTCGTCGCTGGCCTCGGCTCTGGTTGCGGCGGCGAGCTCCCCCCCGCCGGAGCGCCGGAGCCCGAGCCGCTGATCGTTCAGGTCGACGCAAGTCCGGAAGCCGAGCCGCGTCTCGGCGACCAGATCGTCGCGCGTGCCCTTCGTCAGGTCGAACGCATTCGCGAGCTGCCGTCCAAGGGCCCGGTGCGTGGTCGCGTCATCGAACGTGGCGACATGGTCGAGCACGTGCGGCGAAAGCTCAAAGAAGAAGTCCCTTCCGAGGTCGTGGTCGGCACTCGGGAGATTCTCTCGATGCTCGGGCTCGTGCCGGTGGACTTTCGATACGAAGAGAGTCTCGCCACGCTGCTCGAAGCGCAGCTCGCCGGTTTCTACGAGACCACGAACAAGACCATGTATCTCGCGGCGGATCTCGAAGGCGTCGAGCGTCGAGCGACGCTCAGCCACGAGCTGGTTCACGCGCTGCAAGACCAGCACTTCGATCTCGATAGCAAGGTCAAATTCGCCGAGGGCAAGGGCGACGAGCAAGCGGCAATTCACGCGCTCGCCGAGGGCGACGCGACGAGCGCGATGCTCGACGACGTGCTCGAACCCACCGGCCGAAAGGCCATCGATCTGCCCGACGAGCTCATCGGGCCGCAGGTCCGCGCGGGCGTGGCGCAGGACCCGTCGCTCGAAAAGGTGCCGTCGATCATGCGCACCTCCATCGTCGCCCCCTACGTCGACGGGGTCGTCTTCGTGCACTCGCTTCGCCGACGCGGCGGATGGGCGGCGGTCGACGCCGTGTGGCGCAATCCGCCCGACAGCACCGAGCAGATCCTCCACCCCGAAAAGATGCACGCGCGAGAGAAACCCGAGCGCGTCCCGATCCCGGAGGGTCCGCCAAAGGGGCCGAAAAAACGCCTGTACGCCGACGTCATGGGCGAGCAATCCGTACGCCTGGTGCTCGAAGAATGGCTTCCTCGAAAACAAGCGGAGACCGCGGCGAGCGACTGGGCCGGCGACTACGTTGCGGTGTTCGGCGCCGAGAACCAATACGCCATGGCGTGGCACATCAGGTACGACGACAAGGCGGCCGCCGACCGCGGCTACGCGGCATTCCGCCAAGGGATCGGATCGGGGGCGGCGACCACGACCGTCTGCGTCGAACGCGCAGACCGCGGGCCCGTTGCGGTCACCGTGCGAGGACGAGAAGTCGTGCTCGTCGCCGGCCCCTACACACGGCGCGAGCCGAGCGGCGCCACGTCTGCGGGTACTTGCGCCCAATCGAAGTCCTGGGCGGCGGCCGTCGCCAAACGAGGCTGAGCAGGGTCGTCTCGGACCCGATCGTCACCCGTGACCCGGGTTACGGGTGACCCCGGCCGGCGCCTAAGTCACTGAAATCAAAAGCATCTAGCGAAGCACCAGTCCGCCGCGTGCGGTGGCACGAGCAGTGCTTATGTTGAATCGGTTGGCTGGGTCAGTTCGCTTGAATCCGTCGGCGGCGTCGGCGCGAGAAAAAAACTCTCGAGCCCCTGGAAGAGATTGCTCCTTCAACCGTTTGAACTCCGAGACCGAGAAGAATGTCCACCCCACCCCAAAAAAATCGAGCCGCGGCCGGCGCCTCCTGGATGGCGCTGCTAGCTGCGACCACGCTCGGATCGGGTGACTTCGATCTTCTTCGCACCGAGATCTCCGCGGAGCCCGGCGTTCAGACCGACGACAAAGAGAGCTACCGCCTCGTCGTCCATTCGTACGCGAGCGACAGCGTCGATGCGAACGGCCCCCAAAAGTTCGCGAGGCCGAGCGCCTCGGTGCAGCGGCCCATCACCGCGGAGGAGCTGCGCAGTGGCGTGGCCGTCGATCTCGTCAATGTCGGTGAGGCGGTAGAAAACCCCGTGATCGTCGCGTGGCTCGAGCGCGGACCGGCCGATCTCGACTTCGACGCCCTCAAGGCTCGTCCCACGGAGGACGCCTGGATCGGCAGCGCCGAGCGCGCCCATGTGGGTGCTTCGCATGTCGTGCTCAAGGCGCGAACCTAGCGACGGCGAGCGCTCGTTTCGTCCGAGCGCCGTCGGCTCTGCGGCACTCGCGTTGTCTGACGCCGTCCCCTCGTGTCGTCACTCAGCGGCAGACGTCACGCCGCTTCGCGCTGCGGCTCAGGCCGCACCATGCGGATGTTTTTGACTCGCTGAACGAAGTCGTCGTGCTCGGCCTCGCTGAGGAGGCGTTGGCCGAAACGAACCTCGATGTAGATCTCCGTGAGGGCGAGCACTTCGGCGCCCGCCGGGTGACCGATGGCAGCGACCGCTCGGGCATGGCGCAAAGGTGGAGTGCTCGCGGGGCGCGGCATTCCGACCATGGCCAGGGCGATTTCGAGCGCACGGTAGAGCTCTACGACTCGGATCGCGGCGATCTCTTCGGCGGTCTTCGTGTCCGTGGGGTCGCCTGATCCGCGTTTTCTTCGCCGCCAGAGTATGATGCTCAGCACGATCAAAATCACGCCGCCCACCAGCATGGCCGCCCGCCGCGGTGAGCTCGTGATCGCGTTGAAGATCTTGGACGCTCCGGGCACGTCGGTGTCGCGGTTGAAGCTCCGCAAGATCTGGATCTGCTGCTTGAGATCGTAGCCGATGATGTGCCGATTCCAGCGCTGCGCGGCCGCCTCGAGCACGTCGCGAACGAACGCTAGGACGCCCGAGATTTCGCTCCGCGGTGCGGCGTCACCCGGTGGCGTGGGATCGAACCGCGTCCAACCTCGGTCCGGCAGGTATGCCTCGACCCACGAGTGCGCATCACCTTGCCGGACCGCGTAGAACTTGCCGAAGCGGTTGTAGGTACCGCCGATGAAGCCCGTCACGTTGCGCGACGGAATCCCCAGTGAGCGCAGCATCATCGCCATCGCCGTCGAATAGAACTCGCAGTGGCCCCGTTTCGATTCGAACAGAAAGTGGTCGAGCGGATTGGGGGCCGCCCCCGACGGTGATTCGAGATCGTAGGAGTAGTCGGTGCGAAGCCGCAGCTCGACCACTTTCGCCTGGGCCACGGGGTCCTCGAGGCTGCCCGCCCAGGTTCGCGCCAACCCGCCGATGCGCGTCGGCATGTCGACTGGCATGGCGAGATAACGGATGCGCTCGTCGCTCGTGAGCGCGCGCGGGGGGGGCTCGTCCGGCCTCGCTAGATACACCTCGTAGCGAATGCCGCGGTCGTCGCTCGTCGCGTATTTGAGCTCGCCTTCAGGACCCACGAAGACCGTGGGCGGGATCCCGAGAAGCGGCTCGCCGCGGTTGAGCAACGTGATCGCCGCCGCTCGCGGCGGAAGGAACAATACCGGTGGGTCGATCGGCTCGAGGTCGATCGTCATGGTGCGGTCGCGCGCGGGGTCCGGAAACCGCCGGATTTCCACGTCGCGCCCTCGCCTCGATGCGGGGCGGCGGTTCACGTCCGTCCTCGCCCAGCTGCCGCCGTCGTAGCGGTCGAACGCGGTGCCGCGCAGGTACATCGCCAGCCGCGCTGGCGGATCGCCCGCGGGCATGTCGCCGTACTCGACCCGCATCGCGATGGTGGGGTCGCTCCGGAGCTTTCCGACGCCGCCGAGATCCACCCGATCCGAGAAGCCAATCATGCGCTCGGGACGCGAATGATTCAGGAGCAAGAGCGAGAGGCCGACCCGCGGAAACAGCACGAACAGTACCGCCGTGAACAGGAAGATCGGCACCGAGAGCATGCACGTGAACACCAAGAACTGCTTGCCGATGACGCGGCGGCTCCGGAGGATGCGAGGCACGTCGACGGGTAGTCCGGTGCGATCGCGCGCGCCCTGTCGGTAGTTACCCTCCACCTCCCTGCGGAGATGGCTGAGCACGAGCGCGCCAGGAGCCACCACCAAGAACCCGAGGAAACACAGGCCGTAGGCGAGCCCACCGCCGAGCACCGTGCCCGCGATCAGATGCAGGAGCGCCAGCACGATGACCTGCTGGTCGTGGGCGGCCCCACGCCTGGTGGCCAACCGGACGACCTGGAGCGCCGAGGCGAACTCCACCGCCAGCTGTAGGACCTCGCCACCCATCGCGAGTCGCGCGAGTTGCGCGACCAGGAGCACGACCGGGGCGTAGTTGCCGGCTTGACGGAGCCACGCCTTGTCCTGCCACCGCTCGGGAATCGTCAGGGCCGCGGCGGCGCCGACGACGATGAGGATCGTCATCCACTGCTCGAGCTCGCCACTCGTCACCAGCGCGAGCAGACCGAGCACGGCCAGGGCATCGGTCATGATTCGATGAATCAGCCCGAACCTCATGCCGCGGAGCGCTCCTTTCTGTCGGCTGGGCTGCCACCGGATGGGTTGCCACCGGATGGGCGCGCCTCGGCATCCTCGTCGGCGGTCTTCGTCTCGGTCCGCACCGGAACGGCGTCGAGCAAGGCCAGGAATCGCAAGAGCGGGTCGGCGCCCACGGTGCGGTCCGCTCGGACCCTTTCGCCGCTAGCGGTCTTCACGGTCACGCCGTCGCCGCGCTTGATGTGCGCCACCGAACGCGAGGCTATGTCGCGGATCCGTTGCTCGAACTTCGCACTCCACTGGTCTGTGGGCTCGTTGCCCGAATGCACGTTGTCCACGGCGAGATCCACGTCGGCGCGGGTCTCCCGAGCGCGCTCGCGTAGGACCATTTGGTCGGCCACGGTGCTCTTTCGCCAGTAGATGTCGCGGGGATCGTCGCCGTCGCGCATCGGGCGCACGGTCACGATTTCGTCGCCGGCGCCACGGCCGAGGGCGCCGCCTTCGCCGAGGCGGCGTCCTGCTTGTTCCGGCGGTAGTCGGACGGGGTCGACCGCCGGGTAGATGATCAAGTCGCCGTCCGCGGCCAACTCGCGCGACTTCTCGAACAGCCCGAAGGGAAACCGAGTCGCTACGCGAAAGCCGATGTGCCGGTCGCGACCCCGCCGCGCCGGCGTGCGCCGGTACGCGGCCACCTGCGCCGAGCGCGGACTGATTTTCAGAAAGAAGCAGCGCTTGTCCGCCGGCTGCCCCGCGCGAAGATCTTCGATTTCGATCGCGTAGGAGGGCACGCGCCGCTTGTGGTTGAACACCTCGATTTCGACGAGGTGCGGGCGACTCACTTGAGCGCGCGGCGGCAGCCGGCGCACCACGGTCAGACTCCGAAGGCTGAGCTCACTCATCACGCTCGACACCACGATGAGCGACAGCAGCATGCCGAGCAGCAGGTACAGGAGGTTGTTGCCGGTGTTGATGGCCGCGAAGCCGACACCGAAGGTGATGCCGATGAAGTACTTGCCTTCGCGGGTGACCTTGAGCTTGCGCGGCAGGCGGAGGAGGCGCTTGAGCCGTCGGCGCCAACCACTTCCCTTGAGCGCCTCGTCGAGCAGTGCGGCCTGCTGGGCCGGATGACCGTGAGGTCGTCCCTGAACGCTCGGCATTAGAGCGGGACGGGAACGCGCGCTACGACGTCGCGAACGGCGCTCTCGGCCTCCTCGCGACTCGGCACGTAGCCTTCGGCATGGGCCGCAAGCCGCACGCGGTGCGCCAAGAGGGGCACGGCCAAGTCGTGAATGTCGTCGGCGATGCAGTAGTTCCGGCCGTGCAGAAGGGCCCGCGCCCGCGCCGCCCGTGACAGGTTCATGCCCGCGCGCGTCGAAGCGCCGAGCGCCAGCGCCGGCGTGGACCGCGTCGCGGTGATCAGCGCCTGAAGATACGCCCCGAGCGCGTTGTCGACCGTCACCCTGTCGACGTCCCGCTGAAGCTCCACGAGAGATTTCGGATCGAGCACCGCCCGGACGTTTTCCACCCGATCGGTTTCCGGCTCGAGCATCAGCCGTTGCTCTACCTGCGGCGGCGGATAGCCGATGCGGATCCGCACCATGAAGCGATCGAGCTGTGACTCGGGAAGCGGGAACGTGCCGGTGAAGTCCTGCGGGTTCTGCGTCGCGAGCACGATGAACGGCTCCGGCAGCGGAAGCGTTTCGCCGTCGAGGGACACCTGTCGATCGTTCATCGCCTCGAGCAGCGCCGACTGCGTACGCGGGCTCGCTCGATTGATCTCGTCGGCCAAGAGCACATTCGCGAACACGGGCCCCTGTCGAAGAACGAAGTCGCCCCGACGCTGATCGAAGACCGAGACACCCAAGACGTCGCTCGGCAAGAGATCGCTCGTGAACTGAACGCGGTGCATCTCCCCACCGACCGCCTTGGCGAGGGCGCGGGCCAACGTCGTCTTGCCGACCCCGGGCACGTCCTCGATGAGCGCGTGGCCACGGCCGAGAAGAGCAATGAGCGCGAGCTCGACCGCCTCGGGTTTGCCCTCGAGCGCGCCCTCCACGGCCTGCCGAAGCTCAGCGAGGCGTTCTCCGCGCTCGCCGTCGGCTTCCGCAGCTGGCGACGTCATCCTAGCGATGTTAGCACGCAGATTCCGAGCTGCTGGCAATCTGCTCGTGGGTCCTGTGAGCGGCATCAGTTTGAAGCCGGGACGCCGGGATGGCGGGGGCGGCCGCCCTTCGACCGCGCTCGGTGGCGGCGGGGGCTCGGGGCGGGTGGTCGTGGCCTCCGCGATGCTCTTCGGTGGAGTCTGCACCCTCGTCCGACCCACGGACCGTCGCCAGCTTGGGCCCCGAGTGCCAATACGCGAGCCGCGTGCCGAACCGGCGCGCTTACCGAAATGCACACGGAACTGAACGTGTGACGCGGTCGGTGGTATCCCGAAATCCGTGGCACGGATTGACGCAATCGAGGTCAAAGGCGTCACTCGCTTGTTCGGTGCCACCGCCGCCCTCCGAGGTGTCGACGCCCGCTTCGCGAGCGGCACCATCTCGTTTCTTCAGGGTCCTAATGGCGCTGGCAAGACGACACTGCTTTCGATCATCGGCACCGCTCTCCGACCAAGCGCTGGCACCGTCACCTACGAGCCGCTCGGCCAAGACCGACAACGCGCGCGTGCCCACATCGGATGGCTCGCTCACGAGTCGCAGTGCTACCCGGACCTGAGCGCGCAACAGAACGTAGAGCTCGCCGCCAAGCTCTACGGCGTCGAGCCCACGAGCGCGTGGAAGCGCGTGAGCGAACGTGTCGGCGCCGCGGCCTTCGCGCACCGAAGCGTGGGTACGCTCTCCCGCGGGCAGAAGCAGCGGGTCGCGCTCGCGCGAGCGCTGGTGCACGGTCCGAGCGTACTACTGTTGGACGAGCCTTCGTCCGGCCTGGATTCGGCGAGCGCCGAACGCCTCGAAGCCGTGCTGACTGAAGAACGAGACCGCGGCGCCGTCGTAATCGTAGTCAGCCACTCGGACGCGATGGCCGAGCGCCTCGGCGGCGAACGGATTCGCATCGAGCGCGGACGTGTCGTGTCGAGTTGAGACCGAACAGCGCAGAAGTGCCGCGCGGCCGGGGGGCCATGAACATACTGGGTAGGGGGGAGTAAAATGGCGGCGCCCCGCGCCCGCGCGGGTGGCGAGCGAACGGCGCGCCGCGCGGCCCGGGTGGCCGCGTCGCGCGGCCCGGGTGGCCGCGTCGCGCGCCGCCATACTCCCCTGCCACCAGTATGCTATTCGACGGAAAACCCGCGCGAAATCTCGTTCGCCAGCGCAGAAACGTCGTCCGAGTCGTCGCGCCGGACCGACCACACACGCTCATGAATTCCGAGGGTCTCGAGCTCCGTGGCGTTGGTTCCCGTCGAGTCGTCGACGAATCCAGGGGCGTTGACGACCACGAAGTCGATGGGGCGATCCGCCGACATGGCGGCAAGCACCGCGCTCACGTCGTGCAGCACGCCCAAAGCGTCGCGGGCGACGAGAATCCACACCGCCGGGCCGAGGGCATGGGCCATGTCCAGATTGCTCACCCCCGGACCAAGCGGCGAAAAAACACCCCCGGCGGTCTCGATGACCGTCCAGCAGGCGTCCCCGGGGCCCGCCCGCTCGCCCGCGCTCCGGCGCCCGTTCGCGCTCCGGGGCCCGTTGACGCCACGCGGCCCCTGCTCGCACCTGGCCGTCCACTCGACGACTTGCTCGACATCGATGCGAATGCCGGCCCGTCGAGCCGCCAGGTGCGGCGACACCCCGTCTGCGAACGCGTACCGCGGCACGAAGCCGGGTCGTTTCACGTGAAACTCGGCGAGCGTCGCCGCGTCGCTTGGTGTGGCGGCTTTCGGCAAAGGTGTGGGGTCTCTGCCGGCGGCTGCGACGATGCTCGTCGGGCATCCGGTTTCCACCGGTTTGAGCGTGAGCGAGGCCGGGCCCAAGGCTCGGGCTAGTCGTCCGGCGACGAAGGTCTTTCCGACGCCGGTTCCCGTGCCGAGAACTATTGCGCGCGGCATGCGTCGATGATGGCGTCGCACAGTCGGGCGACGTCTGCTTCGGTGAACTGGGCGTGCAAGGTGATCCTTAGTCTGGCGGTTCCGGGCGGCACGGTGGGTGAGCGTATGGCCTGAGCGCGAATGCCGTCAGCCCGAAGACGCTCGGCGAGTTGAAGCGCGCGGGTGTTTTGGTCGATGGGGCCGTCAGAGCCCACCAGGACGGGCACAATCGGTCCGTGAGCGGCTTTCGGCACTTGGACGTCCACTGACCTCAGGCGTCGCAAAACCGTCTCAGAGAGCGTCTGGAGCCGTCTGCGAGCCGCCTCGTCGGCGCGCAGTCGCCGGATCTGATGTCGGGTGAGCGCGGAGAGCAGCGGGCTCGTTCCCGTCGAGAACACGAGACTTCGAGCTGTTCCCCAAAGCCACCGCCGGAGGGCCGTCGAACCTGCGACGAACGCCCCCTGGACTCCGACGGACTTTCCGAGCGTCCCGACGAGCGCGTCAGGCTGGACTCCAGCGGCGGCGCACTGCCCCGCACCCTCGGGCCCAAAAACCCCAAGCGCGTGCGCTTCGTCCACGAGCAGCCCCGCACCCTGCTCATCGCAGATCCCTCGCAGCCGAACGAGATCTGGCGAGTCGCCGTCCATGCTGAAATAGGTCTCGGTCACGACCCACTTTCGGTGGGCGCCGGGGGCTTCCAGGGCGGATCGCACGGCGTCGAGATCGAGGTGTGGGACGACCACGGTTTTCGCACGGCTCAAACGGCACCCATCGATGATCGAGGCGTGATTGAGCGCGTCTGACACGATGCGATCGCCCGACCCGGCGAGCGCGGGCAGCAGGCCCACGTTGGCGGCGTAGCCCGACGAAAACAGCATTGCGGCCTCCAGGCCCAACCATTCCGCGATGTCCTGCTCGAGGTCGAGGTGAGCTGCCGAGCTCCCGTGAATTAGCCGGGAAGCCCCGGAGCCCGATTTTTCCCCTGCCAGAGCAAGCAGTGTTTCACGTGAAACGCCCTCCGCCGCGTAGCCCAGGTAGTCGTTGGAGCTGGCGTCCAACAGGTCGGAGGTGGCCGCCACCGCTGTGCGCGTTGGAGCCTCCCGCAGAAGGCCCTGCTCAGCGAGTCGAGCGAGCTCGGTCTCGAAATGGGCGTCGAGCGACACGTCGGCGGGTTCTATCACGGGAAACCAGCCGCTTCGCCCGGGAAACCCAGCGGCACTTAGGGCGCGGGAAGCGATGGCGAGGCGGTTCTCAACGAAGCCCGTGAAACGTGGGTTTTTGCCCCGTCGACGGTTTTGCACCGGTGCATTTCGGAGCACGCGGTTTCCCGACCGGGACCGAACCCGGCAGGTGGGCGTGCCTAGCCCGGGGCAAGGGGTTCGCCCTGAGCATGAAGACCCGATCGTCTTTTTAGTTCGGCCGTCGGATTCCGCGCCAGTACGGCGATGATTGCTCGAAATTCATGCCCGATGGGCGATCTGCCGGGGGGCGGAAATTCATGCCCCGTTCCGCGCCGCAGTGACACTCGCTGTTCGAGGTGAATTTCCTGGGTGTTCAAAGAGACGATTGGGTTCTTATGAGTGGGTTGCCTTTTGGCCGAATCGAGCGATGGACGCACTGGCCTCGGATGGTCCCCCACCGGTTCGAACGAGAGGTCCTCGCCCCGAGTGGCCATTCGCGCGATCATAAATCACAATAAAATTGAATAGTTAACTCGATAAAAGAAATAATTAGTCCTTTTGGGTTGCCAAAGGTCAACTTTGCTCATTTCTCGCTTCCCGTGTGGAACTAGGATAAAAATGAGTTCGTCTTTATGGCAGTGGACACTCTCGACGTTGCTCCAGCGCTCGGACGAGGTCGTTACGATCGGCGACTCACCGCGGAGGAGCGCTCAGCGAAGCAGCGTGAGCGACTCCTTCGCGGGACCGCGCGGCTCATTGCCCGTCAAGGGCGCCGCGCGTTGACGGTCAGCAACATCGTGAGCGAGTCGCGTTCGGGCAGGAATACATTCTACGAGCACTTCGGCGGCATCGACGAGGCATTGAAGCAACTCGAGGCGCTGGCGGTGGAACGAATCGTCGGCGCCGTCGAACGCGCGTCGGCAGAAACGGCGACGCCGACCGAACGCCTGCGGGCGATAGCTCGGGCGTGGGTCGATTCGGTGGTCGAGCACCGAGAGTTGGCTCGAGCGCTGGTAGGGCGCTCCGCAGCGCGTGGAGATACGACTCGCGACTTGGTGACCCAACGACTTCGCGCGGTGCTGTCGAGCGCGCTCAGTCAGGCTCGCCGCGACTACGTGGTGACCTGTCCGCCCGACGAGCTACGGATCGCCGCGGTCACTGCGGCTACCGAGGCAATCGGTCTGTTCTGTCTCGAGAACCCGAGCGCCCGGGCCGAGGCCCCAAAGGTCGTCGTGGACTTGTTGCTGAGGACGTTTCGGTAGACGGTCAGCGCGGAAAGCAGCTAGAAAATTGCTGATTTTGGCCGCGTGTGCTCCCAGCCAGCCGTCCAGCCGTCCAGCCAGCCAGCCAGCCAGCCAGCCAGCCAGCCAGCCAGCCAGCCAGCCAGCCAGCCAGCCAGCCAGCCAGCCAGCCAGCCAGCCAGCCAGCCAGCGAGCGTCGGTAAGTCTTGGTGCCCGCTCGACCCATTCGGGGCTCGCCGAGCCCTCGCTATACTCCACGCCGGGGAGTATTCAGGTACGGTGCAGGTCTTGGGGGCGCTCGTCCGTCGTTGACGGCCCCTCGCTCGGCGGGGTCGGCGTCTCACCCTCCTCGGGCTCGAGCGCCGCGTCGATCCGCGCGAGCACCGACTGAAGTTTCTGCTTCCAGTTGGCTTCGGTGGCCGCGCGCTTCTTCTGCTCTTCCTCGAGTTCGTGGGCGAGGGAAATGGCCGCGAGCAAGAGCGCCTGCGGAGCGATGGCACGACCCGGTCCGGTGAGCTCGTGAAGCTTGTGGTCGACGACGTCGGCGAGTCGCTGCAGCTCCTCTTCGTCCGCGGACGCGACCACACGATAGGTCTGTCCACCGACGCGCAGCTCGACTGACTGTCGATCCATCAGAGCGACGGTACCACCGCGCGCCCATGATGGAAATGGGGCTTGCTTTACCCACTGGCCATCATGTGGTGGCATTGGGGATAACGTGTCGTCGTTCTGCGCGTTTGTCGCCGCATGAAAAAATTCGCTTGGCGCAAGCCCGTGCAAAATCATCTTCAAAGGATCAGTGTTCGGGGGGCCCCTTTATCGCTTCGTACCCGATGACGAAGGGGAGCGACGCCAATACCGCGTCGAGCTGAATCGCAATGATGACGGCGGTTTCGTCCGAGTCTCCGAAGCCCCGCTGCAGTCCGACCAGAAGTCCGCTCGCGATGATGTAGCTCGAATGAAAATTGTAGCTGCGGCTACCGATGAACAGCCATCCAGCGATGCCGGGCTCCCATCCGAACGGTTTCGAGTGCCGTGCGTAGCCTCCGCCGGACAGAACTATCGGGACGAAGGGATGCACCGGAATGTGCAAGCTCCCGCCGCCGCCGAGCTTGACGTCGTCGAATCCCGCTGTCGTGAAATCGAGATAGGGGCCGAGACCGAAGTCGGAGTTTCGTTCGCGCAGAAACATGACGTCCCCGCGGAGGCCGTTGTGCCAGCACGTGTCGTCCCAGTAGCTGCCCCCTTCTCCGACGCCGCAGACGCCGGTCGTCAACGACACGTTCCACTGCGGGTCGGCACGCGCCGCGCCGGCGAGGCCGAGAATCGCCGCAGCAATGCCGGCTCCAGCCGCGGAGCGGAGACAGCGAGGCATGGCCTCGACGGTACTACATTCGGCCCGGGTCCTACGGACAGGAGCAGGCCGCGTCGTACTCGGGGTTGCCCGCGAAGTTCGCGCAGCACAGCCGGCAGTCCACCAGGTCGTCCTGGCCGAAGGAGCAGGGAACCTCGTCGATTTCGATGGTGTCGCTCATGCCCGTCGCACCCGTGACGTTGCACTCGTAGATGGGAGTGACCGGATCGTCCAGGTCGGCGGGCTTGAACACGAGGCAGCCCTTGCAAACGACGATCGGGTAGACGAGCTCGGCGGAGTCGATTTCCTCACCGCCGAGGGTATCGCCGAAGACCTTGATGTTGGCGACGACGGTGGTCGATTCGAACAGCGCTAGCTGGTCGAAGAGAGTGGCGCCGAGGCTCGATGGAATGAGCGTGGCTGCCGTGAGACCGAAGCCGGGCGTGGCGCCCGAGGCGGGGTCGACGAAGCCCGACGCCGGGACGGTGAAGGCGATGAGCTGCGCCTCCTGCGAGTCGAACACCCGGACCTCCGCGCCCTTGAGCACGATTCGGTTGGCCTCGGTGCGCAGCTGGTCGCGAGAGCTGCGCTGGACGAGTTGGTTGCCGACCAGAAGCACGGCGGAGTAGCTGTCCGCAAAGAGCACGTCGAGCGCGCCGGCGGTGCGGAAGTCACCGCTCGCGTCCGCGCGAACGAAGCACTCCGGCGACTGCACCGCCATGACCTGGCGGACGAACAACATGGTCTCGTTGTCGGCGCAGCCGGAGGTGGCGGGGAGAGTCGCGCCGACCAGGGCGCAGACGGCGAGGGCTTTGGGCAAGATGCGGCGCATGGATGACCTCGAAAGGGGTTTCCGCGACCTTGTTCAGGCGCGGCGGGGTTGAACCGTTCGGCTCAATGAAAAGTCTAAGGGCCCCGCTCGATGTGCGCCAACATTACGGCGCCCGGGCTTACTGAACATCTCCGCTACTTCGCGTCGTCGACGCTCGTCTTACTGAACGCCTCATCAAAGCAATGCTGCGGCGTGCTCTTCGAGGTCCCGTAGGGCGATCTTTTGGACCTCGACTCGGCCTGGTGCCCGCGCCAGCACGAAGCCGAGGTTTCCTCCGTCGCGCTTCTTGTCGTGAGCGATCAATCGGATGGCGCTTTCGAGCGGCTGCTCGCTGAGATCGGTGGGCAGCCCCAGCGCCCCCAGCAGTCGTTCTGTTCGGTCCGCGAGATCCTTTGGTGTCGTGCCGAGGCGCACCCCGATCCGACCGGCGGCGACGAGCCCGAGGCTGATGGCCTCGCCGTGGGTCAGCCGCCCGTAGCCCCCTTCGGCTTCGAGCGCATGGCCGATGGTGTGCCCGAGATTGAGCGTGGCTCTGAGGCCACCTTCGCGCTCATCGCGACTGACGATGCGCGCTTTGACCCTGACGCTCCGTCGAACGAGCTCGGTGACGATGAGCGGATCTCGGGCCAAGACTTTTGTCGTCTCGGCTTCGAGCCGGTCGAGCAGGGTTTCGTCGCCGATGATGGCTGTCTTGACGACCTCGGCCAGCGCGCTCGCGTAGTTGCGCTGTCCCTCGGTTCGAAGCCAATCGACGTCGCAGATCACGCCGCTCGGCTGCCAGAACGCGCCGACGGCGTTTTTCGCTTCGCCGAAGTCGATGGCGGTTTTGCCTCCGGTGGACGCGTCGACCATGGCGAGCAAGGTGGTGGGGATGGCCACCCAAGAGATCCCGCGCATCCAGGTGGCTGCCGCGAAACCCGCGACGTCCGTCACGACACCGCCGCCGAGCGCGACCACGATGCTTCGCCGGTCGATGCCGTGAGCCGTGGCCGCGTGCCAGATCCGTTCGAGAGACGGCACGGCCTTGTGCTGCTCGCCGGCGGGAAGCACGACGGAGTTGGTGGAGCCCAAGCTCTGCAGGCGAGCGAGCACGGGCCCCGCGTGAAGTGGCTCGACGACGTCGTCGGTGACCAGCAATCGTCTCGAAGCGGCGCTGGCGAGACCGGGTAGGCGCTCGATGGCGATGCCAGCGCCGACGTCTACGGCGTAGGAGCGCTCGCCCGCGGCGACGGCGATGGGGTCCCGTTTCCAGACGTCCACCACCCGGTCTCGCACCTCGGTAGGCCTGGCGGAGGTGGTGTCGAGGACGGCGTGAGCCTCCACGTAGGCGGCCCGGCGAGCTTCCAGCAGCGTCTCGATCCGCTCGAGGCGGGACGCGTCGTCCGAGGCCGCGAGCAGTGGACGGTCCCCCTTGCCCGAGGTTCTGGACAGAATCGCTCGGGGCGTTGCCCCTAGGGTGACCACCACCGCCTGGTCGAGGGCGCGTAGGCGCCGCTCTCGGCCGAGCAGGGCGCCTCCACCGAGGGCGACCACCGCCGGCGGTTCGCCGAAAATCCTTTCGAGCTCCTCCGCTTCGAGTCGGCGAAACGCCGATTCTCCGTCGTTCTGGAAGATGTCTCGAATCTTTCGGCCAGCGCGGTTTTCGATCCTCTCGTCCAGATCGGTGAACGGCGAGCCGGTCCGCTCGGCGACGAGTCGGCCGACGGTCGACTTTCCAGTCGCCATGAACCCGTTGATGAGCAGCGGTCGCAGCACGGCGCGGAGCTTAACACCGGCGTTGGGATCGCCCTTGCGCTGTCCGGGGGCAGCCCGCGACCATGCTGCAAGGTTGGCTCGGGCTCTCGACGTTACTGCGTTCTCCGACGGCGTCCGTATCGCCGTGCTCGTCAAGCCTCGGTCCAGCAAGAGCGCACTTGGCGGCGTGCACGACGGTGCGCTGGTGGTTCGTGTGCGAGCCCCACCGGTCGATGGCGCCGCGAACGAAGAGCTGGTGCGAACCGTGGCGAAGTCATTCGGCGTCCGGCGGGCCGACGTTTGCATTTCGAGCGGGTCGAGCTCACGGCGCAAGGTGGTGGAGGTTCGTGGAGTCGGGGTGGAGCGAGTGCTGAGCGTCGCCGAGGGCTAGTCCGTCGGGCGCTCGCCAGCCGACGTCGCAGCCCCGCCACCCCCCTTGGCGCAATTCTCGGTCCTCGGGGGACCCTGCCCCCGACCGCCGCGCCTCGCCGCGCCTTCCCCGCTCGCCCCTTTGGCGCGGGCGTGGTCCATTCTAGGTTACCTCGGCGGTTGCCTCGCCCCTCAGGAACTGAAGGCGGCGCGACCGGCATTTCACCCGACGGCACGTTCCGATGAGCACTCTGAGATTCGGCAAGTACGAAGGGCTCGGCAACGACTTCATCCTGATCGATGCCGATGCCGAGCACGCGGTGAGCCCCGAGCAGGCGCGCGCGCTTTGCGATCGCCATTTCGGAATCGGCGCCGACGGCGTCATCCTCGTCCTGCCGTCGACCACGGGGGCCAAAGCCCGAATGCTCGTGCTCAACGCCGACGGCTCTCGACCCGAAATGTGCGGGAACGGGTTGCGGTGCATCGCGCTTCACGTGGCTCGGGGATCGGGGCCCATCGACATCGACACCGACGCTGGAACGAAGACGTGCGACGTCGTTTTGGGTGGCGACAGCGCCTTGGTGAGCGTGGACATGGGGCGCGGTGTCGAGCTCGGCGAGCACGTGTCTGAATTCGATGGCCGGAGCCACGTTTTCCAGCGGGTTTCGATGGGTAATCCGCACGCCGTGCTTTTTGACGCCGGCTACGACGACGCGGAGGTGGACCGGTTCGCACCGGTGGTCTCGGGAAGCATCGAGGGCGGAGCCAACGTGGAATTCGTCACCGGGGGGGATCACTCGCTCGGGCTGGTAGTCTGGGAGCGTGGTGTGGGGCGAACTCTGGCTTGTGGGACGGGGGCTGCGGCCGTTGCGGTGGCTGCAGCGAGCTCTGGACGGGTCCCGTTTGGACAGGCCGTGACCATCAGGTTGCCAGGCGGTCCGCTGACCCTCGAAGTCGAGAAGGAGACCCTCCAGGTTCACCTGCGAGGCCCAGCACGACGCGTCTTCAGTGGCGAAGTGGAGATCCCGTGAGCTCCAACGAAGCCGTGTCGCTTCACGTCATGGCCATCGTGGGCGAGCAGAGCACGATGGAGTTGATGAACAGCGTGTTCACCGGCGCGGGCGACGACCTGGTTCTCGCGACCGATCTCGCCGAGGGTCTCGCGCGCGCGGCCGCAGAGGTGCCGGAAGTCGTGTTCATCGACGTGTCCCTCGGCAACGGCGCCGGTCTCGCGCTGGTTCACCACTTGCGAGCAGTTTCCCCCGAAGTCAGCGTTTTTGCCCTGGCTCACGAGAGCTCGACCGAGCTCGGTAGCCAGGTGACGGCGCTGGGTGGCGAGGGCGTACTGATGCACCCGCTCACGGGAGACGAGCTGTTGATGGCCGTCTCGGCGGTGCGGCGCCGGCGCGCGGAACAGCGCGAGCTGATTCGACTCGAACGGCAGGCAGCCGAGGTTCGACAAGGGGCGGAGCTCGCCGTGCAGATCGCGGACGCTGCTGACGCGAAGGATCGAAGCTCTGCCGGTCAGGCCGTCGTGAACGTCTTCACTCAGGCCACGCGCGCGACGACCGCCATGGTGTACGTGCCCGCCGGCGAGGGCTCGACACAGCTGATGCGCGTGGCCGAGCGCGGTGATGTGGGCCAGGCCCCTAGCTTTTGCGCGGAAATGGAGCTTCATAACCACGCGCGCGCCAACGGTTTGGAGGTCATTCCGCTCGCTCTCAAGAGCAAGATGAGCGGCCTGGTGGTGCTCGAGGGAACCGAATCCACGGGCGAGCAACTCGCCCCGCTGCTCCGCATGCTCGCCGCGCAGTCCGCGATGATGCTTTCGCTCGTGCACGAGCGCGAGCACTCGGACAGCGGCGCGATGAAAGATCCGCGGTCGAGCGCGTACACCTTTGCCTACTTCGTCGACGTGGCGGGTCGCGAGATCGACAAGTCGCGTCGCCACAAGCGGCGTTTCGCGCTCGCGACCCTCGTGCTCGAGGGAGAACGTGACAGCGACATCGAGCAGGCCGCCACGGACGTCGCCGACAAAGTGCTCAAGATCGTTCGCGACACCGATGTGCTGGCGCGGGTCGATCAGGGCGAATTCTACCTGCTCTTGCCCGAGACCGGCGGCGCCGGTGGCCACGCGCTTCGTCGTCGAGTCACCCGTCAGACCGGCAGCGCCGAAGATCGGCGCGCGGCTCCGCCGGGGCCAGAGCTCACGATGGGCGTCGCGACGTTTCCGCATGACGGGAGCGACTTGTCGCGACTGCTTCGGGTGGCGAAGCATCGCGCGGACGCCTCTCGCGCCTCGGTGGTGCGTCGTCTCGCGCTCGATCGCCAGTCGCTCGAAGAAGTCGTGGACATGTTGCTCTGGCACGACGCCGATCCGGGGGGCGACGAGCCTCTGCTCGAAGCGCCGCGTTCGATCGAGCTGCCGGTGATGGACTTCATGACCGTCGCCGTGGCTGCCGTGGGGGAAGCCATTCGGGGCGGCGAAACGCACATCATCGTGACCGAACGGCCCGGCATGAGCGTGGGAACCGCCGTCCGGGCGTCGCTCGGGCGCGAGCCGGAAGGATTCCGGGCGGTGGACGTGAGCCGGGTCCCGGGCTGCGCCGACATCGACGCCTTGTGCCTGATCGCGGAACACGGCGCCTACGTCATCGTCGGCCGCCTCGATCGCGACGTCGTTCGTGCCGTGCACGCCTGCGACCCGCTCCTGGCGGACTTGATGATCCAGCGCCTCGGCGAAGCCGCGGGCAAGAGGCTGATCGACTGATGAGCAAATCCGTCCTGGTTCTCGAAGAGGACGTCGATACCCTCGGCGCGCTGGCCTCGCGGCTGCGGTCCCGGGGTCTGAACGTATCGCTCGCCGACAGCCTCGACGGGGCGCTGACGGCGATTCGGAACAAACGCCCGGACGCCATCCTCGTCAGCGAGTCGATCGATGCCCAAGGGGCGGACCAGCTGACCTCGGCTCCTGAAGCTTCCGACATTCCCACCTTCGTGCTGGTGGAGGATGCGGGCGACGCGTTGCCGACCGATCGGCTGCCGCGCCACAACGTCGATCTGATCGCGACGAGGATTTATACCCTCCGCGCCGACGCTCCCGCCGATGAAGCCACCGA
Source organism: Polyangiaceae bacterium (assembly GCA_029261965.1). Lineage (GTDB taxonomy): Bacteria > Myxococcota_A > Polyangia > Polyangiales > Polyangiaceae > JAJDAH01. Next base: position 1,928 of record JAJDAH010000011.1, on the reverse strand, counting down.
GGGGGATTTTCGAGGAGATCTCAAACAGGTCAGCGTGCCGGATCTGCTGCAGCTGCTCAGCATGAACCGACGGACGGGGGCACTCAGCATCACGACGTCCGCTGGTGCCGGCGAGCTGCGAATCATTTCCGGCGACATCGTCGACGTCGTCTATCGCCGAGTCGAAGGCGAAAAAGCGATGTTTCGACTGCTCGGCGAGAACGAGGGCTCGTTCGCGTTCACGAGCGGTGCGGTCTCGACCCTTCGCCGACTCGAGGCTCCGACCCAGCACCTGCTGATGGAGGGCATGCGGCAGGTCGACGAGATCAAGGCGCTGCGCAATCAAATCGGCGCCGACCAGGACGCGCTGCTCGTCGTCGCGCCGCCGAAGGATGACGACGCCGACATCGACCAGCGGGTGGCCGAAGTCCTCGTCGTTCCTCGCACCATCGACGAGCTGCTGGACGACGTGCCGGCGGCCGACCTCGAGATCCTCGAGGCGGTCAGCCGCATGATCAAGCAGGGGAACATCCGGCGCGTCGACAAGGGCGGCGAGCGAGTCGAGCTCGGAGATGCCGAGCGGCGCACGGTGTTGTCAGCCCTCGTGCGGCGATTTCGGCCCGAGGGTTTTTCTGGCCCTCCGCGTCTGCTGATCGCGGCGTCACCATCCCAGCTGGCCACGGTCGGTCATGCCGTGCGGCGCATCGCCGAGGCCGTGCCTCCTCCGGAAACGGGACCCGCTGCGCCCGTGCCGCACCTCTTGGCGACGATTCGACTCGCCGAAGGCGCCAAGCTGGACATCATCGCGCTGCCCGCGCTCGACGCGTACAGCCCGCTCTGGGGGCTGGCTCTGTCCGGCGCCATCGCCACACTGCGCCTCGATACCGGTAGCACCGACGTGCTCGAGCAAGCCTGCTCGGTCGCCGAGGTGCCGATCATCGACGCGGCGTCGCTTCGCGACGGCGAGCTCGACGAGGCGGATCCGTCGCAGATGGCCGAGCTGATCGACAGCGCGCTCAGCGCTTTTGCCGGCTCCTGACGAATAAACCGTATGATATCCAATGATTAGCTGGATTTTTGGGCGCCCCAATCACAACCCGAAAAGTTCTGCAAAAAAACGGCGTGTGGTAGGCGAACGGCATGGAAGACGCCGGAGCGGCTCCGCCGAGTGAAAGCTCGGAGCTGTCGGGCCCGCGCGCCGAGTTCGTCGCGAGCCTGACGCGGCGCCTCGTCGCTCTGAAGGCCGCGCTCGACGGCGTGGAGGCGGAGCCAACCTCGACGTCTCGCCGCGACAATCTTCGTCGCCGGATCCACGCGCTGAGCTCGGCGGCGCGCGTCCTTCGTTTTGGAGCGGTAGCCGAGTCGCTCGACGAAGCCGAGGCGGCGCTGGCCGACGCCGCCGCCCAGGGAGAAGCCGCGCCGCGGCACCTCGCTCAGGTCTCCCGCGCGCTCGATGCCCTGCCCTCGCGGGTCTGGGGTTCTCCGTTTGCGATCAAGTCGGACGAGCCCGTCATCACAGCCGATCGCGCGCCGGACCGCAGCGCTCACCCCATCAGTGTCGTCGTGTTCGGCTCCGAGGCGTTGGCGGAGTCGGTGCTCTCTGAAGGCATCGGCGACGCTCGCGAAATCGAGTGCGAACGGACCGAAGAATCCGGTACGGCTCGCGAGCTCTTCCGAGTGCTGGCCCCGGACGTCGCGATCATCGACGCCGATACCGACGGCGCCCAAGATCTGGTCGAAGCCGTGCAAAGCGATCCCATGGTCGATCCCGTGGCGATCATCGCCGTCGGATCGTTCGATCGACCCGAGGCGGCGAACAACTTCGTCGCCCTCGGCGCGGCCCGCGTTCTTCCCAAACCGGTGGGACCGGACACCCTGCGGCGTACTTTGCTGGAAGTCGTCGGCCGTTCGGCGGCGCCAGCACGGCACAACGAGCCGATGGGCGATGC
>JAJDAH010000002.1 GCA_029261965.1 Polyangiaceae bacterium | reverse complement strand
CCCGGCAACGTGCGCGAGCTTCGAAACGCGATCGAGCACGCCTGGGTGTTGGCGGACGCTGGACGCATCACCAAGGATCACCTGCCCGAGTCCGTCCGACGTGGCCGCCGTCCCTCGGCCTTTCCAGGCGGGGCCATCGATACGCACCTCGCCAACGTCGAAAAACAGACGATCCAGGAGGCGCTCGCCGCCGAGGGCGACAACCAAACTCGCGCCGCCAAACGACTCGGGATGAGCCGAAGCGCGCTCCTGCACCGAATGAAAAAACACGGCCTCCGCTGAGCGCGGTCGCCCCCGCAGTCCCCGGTGAGGCTGGCGGTCCGGTGAGGCTGGAAAACTCACGCATCGAACAGACGTGATCGTTCGCGATCCGCACAGGTGTACGTATCGCGTACACCCCCAACCTCCTGAAACTCCGGCAAAAACCGGACTTTTCCCGGCCCCGCGGTCGGCACGAGAGTTGCTGATAGTTCTATCGCTCCGGCTCAGCGAGAGAGAGGTCCAACATGACTGGCGACATCGTCGAATTCCCCACCCCCGAACCCCAACCTGTCACCCAGGGCGCGACAGCGCTCGACGCCGCGGTCCCCACCGGCGAACGCCGGCCTCAATCCACTCCACCGAGTGGGCGTCGAATTTCACGCGCCGAAAGGCGCCAACATCAGCGGCAACGCATCGAAGGCGCTGCAGCATCGGTTTTTGCCCGCGAAGGACTGCACGGCGCTTCTGTCGAGCAAATCTTGCAGTCCGCCGGCGTCAGCCGAAGCACGTTCTATCGTTACTTCAGCAACCTCGACGACGTGCTCTTGGCGGTCAAGCGAACGGCGGCGCAGCTCTTCGGTGACGCCGTCGAGCAATCGGTGCTCGCCTGTCCGAAGTCGCCCGAGAAAATTCGGGTCGCGATCCGAACCTATCTCGACCTCGTTGGACGCTACGGCGACTTTGCTCGTGTGCTGCACCGTGAGCTACCCGGAACGGCGGCCTCGAGCGCGGGCATCCGAGCCGCGACGTTGCGGCGAATGGCGCAGCTGTTCAGGACGAGCCTGGAAGAGGCCAAAGAGCAAGGGTACATCCTCAGCATCCCCGAGGACGTGACGATTCGTGCGCTCGTGTTCGCCATCGAAGGCGTGGCCTGCGAGTACCTCGAGAGCTACGACGAAGAACGCGCGGTCGACGCTGCCCCCGGGCTCATCGACCTCTGCTACCGCACCTTCGGGGCCTGAGCCTCGCCTCGCAGCCCGGCGCCAGCTACCCTGGCGCCGGATGGCTGCGAAGCGAAGAGAGCTGCCGGGCGCCCTCGCCGACCCCCAGGTCGCCGGGCCCCTCGGCTCGCTCGCGCTGAGTGTCGTGCGCCCTCGGTCGTCGACTCTCGCGATGCGTGCGCTCAAGTGGCACACCGATCTCACTCGGCTCGGCGTGTCGATGCCGCTGTTCATCGTGCACGATATCGGCATGCTGCTCGCGGCACCAAACGAGCAGCTGGGCCTGGGGCCGAGAGCCGGTTCGGCGGACCTACTCGCCCAGGCGCCCGGCGGCGCGCAGCTCTTCAGCCAATACCGCGGGCTGATCGACGAAATCGCCGAAAGCGAAGCTGCACTTCGCTCCCACGCCTTGTCGATGAGCGACGATCTCGTCGTCATCGTCATCGCGCGACTGCTCGGCAGCGTCTCGGCCCGATGTCGGACCGAGCCCGCCTACCTGTCGAGCGTACCGCTCGACGCTTCGCTCTTCGAGCGGCTCGACCCGGAGCTGCCCCGGCTGTTCAATTCGCTCAATCGCCAGTTCGAGCTCGAAGCGCTGAGCGAGCTCTTGCGGGCGCGGCTCTACGTACTGACGGTGGTCGACGCGCTCGACCTGGACACGTTGCAGCTGTTCGGCATGCTGGGCGGCGACGCTTCGGCCGGCGCGATGGCCCAGGTCGACCTTTTTCGAGTTCTCGGAAGCCCCGAGGCCAACGACGTCGTCAACTTCTCGCTCGAAATTCTGCCCAGCGTGCTCGAAGCCAAAGTCCGTCCCGGCGTGGGTACCGTCGCGGCGTTCGGCTACTCGGGCTTGTCGCGCAAAGGCAGCATCGACAGCATGGTTCTGACCGAGCTCACCTGGGACGAGAGCGAATTCATGCGGCGCCTCGCCGACGACGAGGTTCTCTACTACGCGCGGGAAACGACCCACGACGAAGCCCAACGCATCCACTACATCCTCATCGACGCTTCGGCATCGATGCGTGGCGAACGCGCAACGTTCGCTCGCGGCATGGCGATCGCCGCCGCCAAGAAGTTACTTCTCGAAGGAGAAGACGTCGTTTTCCGGTTTTTCGACTCGCGGCTGTACGAACCCCACGCCGCCCACAGCGGAAAGCTCCCGATCGCCTACTTGTTGTCGTTCAAGGGCGAGCGAGGCCGAAATCCGGCCCGAGTGTTCTCCGAGCTACTGACGGCGCTCGAGCTCTCCCAGCATCGCGACCCGCGCGAGCCGATCGTGCACGTGTTCACTCACGCCGCGCTCTACATCCCGCGGGAAACCGTCGACGAGATTACGCGCCGCGCCGACGTCTCGGCGGTGTTCATGCTGCCTTCCGGCGGCAAGCTCGACTTGGACTACCTCGATCTGCTCGACGCCTACTGGGTGGTCGACCACGAATCGCTCGCGAGTCGCGATGACCGGGCGGATCTGGCGCGGGACATTCTCGACGACGTCGGGGCCAAGGACACCGCGCCGACCTCGAGCAAGCTCGGCGCCGCGCCCCGGCCGAACGACGCGGCGCCGTAGCCAGTCCGGCCCCGGGCGTCGCGGTAGCCCCGGCGTTCAGCTTTCACTAGACTTTCGCCAGCTGCCCCCTTCTTCGTCACCAGATCCGAGCCCAACATGCCCATGCATCTCTCCTCACTCTCTTGTCTCCTTCTCGCCAGCGCCTGCTTCGCGTGCGGGTCGAGCTCCAGCTCGGACGGAGCCACCGGCGGTAGCGCCGGGGCCGGCGGGGGATCCGGCGGAACCGCTGGCGGCGGCGGCACGGGCGGCACCTCGGGCGGCGGCAGCGACTGTCAGCCGGCCGGCGTGCCCGACACCCTCCCGGATGTCGGCGGCACTTGGGCACTCCGACGGGTGACCCCGCGGCTCGCACAGCCCCCGGGTTTTGCGGAGCCGGTCGAGTCCGAGATCATCTCGCTGATTCTGGTCGAGCACACCCAGACCGGCACCAATGTGGACGTGACCGGCGACTTCTGTTTCCGTGAAAACAAGGAAGCCCCCGGCGCCATCGTCGACGTCATCGTGCCGAGCGCCTACTTCGGGGCCCTCGGCGACATCAACATGCCCGCCGCCTATACGCAGGATCCCGACGGCGTCTTCCGCTATTCGATCCCCCGGTACTACGAAACCGAAGGGGTGAACCTCGCGGATCCCGAGAACGACACGCTGCCCACCGAGCCGACGGATCCCCGGATCTTCGACATGGACGGGGACGGAAAGCCCGGCGGCACGATCCGACTCGCCGGAATCGCGAGCGGGGAGATCCACTCGCTCGTTCTGGGGTGGTTCGAATTCGAGGGAGCGCCAGTGGCGAGCGATCGCATCGAGGGCCTCATCCGCTTCGACGCCACCCAGTCGAGCGTCTCGGCAGAGCCGCCGAACCTGCTCGACCTGACCGTCAGCGATTTTCCGAACCCGATGCGGTGCGCGAGCTTCAGCTTGGTCAAGATCCCCGACGGATCGGGCTGCGACTTCGTCGTCGACAACGCGGACACTCTGTTTCCCTGAGCGGTTCGACCGTGCCCGTGCTGAGCGATTTCACCACGGGTCGACCGACCGCGGACATCGAAACGCTCTACGACCGCGCCAACCGGTTCGGGGCGAGAGAAAACCAGAACGCGATTCAAACGCTTTGTGCGGCGCTGACCTTGACTCACAGCCGCGAGGAGGCCTACGCGCCAGTGGTCCGCCGCCTGAGCGAGCTATTGTCCGCACGGGGTGACCACCGCGCGGCGCTGAGCGCCGCCTGGTATGCCGAAGATCCGTCGAGGCAGCGAGCGCTCGCCGAGAAGGCTCTTCCGATCGACCAAGCCCGGACGCTCAGTCTGTGGGCGGACCGCGGCGATGCGGAGAAGACGAGCAGCTATCGACAGGCGGCCGAGATCCTCGAGGGCTCGGGTCACCTCGTGCGAGCCGCCATCAGCTACGAACGCGCGCAGCAACCCGACGCCGCACGCGCGCTGTGGTCCCGACTCGGCCAGATGCTCGACACGAGCGACCGCGATCCCTACGCCGCCGGCCTCGCGCGATTCAACCTCGCGCGGCTGTGTGCAGCTTCGAACGATACGACGGCGGCACGCCAAGCGACCGTCGCCGCGGTGCATCGGCTCGAAGAAGCGGCGGACCGCTTCGAATCCATCGGACAACGCGAACGCGCCTTCGATTGCTACCACGTGTTGGTCGCCGTCGGTCGGTTGACGGACACCTTCGAGCACGTGCTCGAAGGCTACGTGAACGCGATCCGGATCCTCAGCGAAGACAATCTTCGCTACCACGCGCTTCGACTCTACGAGCACGCGATCGAGCTGGCGGAAGAAGCGGTCGAGCACGCCGCAGGCGCGAGCCTCGCTCGAGACATGACGGACTACGCTCGGAAGCAGGGTCTCGAACGCGTCGCCTCCCGCGGAATCGTCCGGCAGGCGACGCTCTGGCAGGCGTCCGCCGAAGCCATGATCGAACGAAGGGGGCCGCTCGAACTCGTGGAGAACGCACTGCTCGCCAGCCTGTTGGCCCACGCCGAAGCCGGCCAATACCAAAAGGTCGCCGCGCTCTACACCCGGCTCGAGAGCCTCGACATCGGTGCGGTGCGAAAGAAGCACTACGGACGCGCCGCCTCGCGATACCGCGAGGCCCAAAACGCCACGCTCGAATCGGGCCCGCTCGACGAGCGGTTCGGTCGACACGTCGAGCCCCCCGACGTGTGGCACGTGGATCTGCTCGAATGGGAGGAGAAAGGAGTCGCCTCCGAGGCGTGCGCCGACGTCGTGCTCGATCCGGAGGAACAGAGCGACAGCATCACCCGGCGAAACGCGCTCGTCGGAAGATTGGTCGCGCTCGGCGCCGAAGCCGCGCCGGGCGACCTGCGCCAGAGAGCCGACGTGCTGCTGGCCGACTCGCTCCGGCCCATCGAGCTGTACTCACTGCTCGCCCCGCTCGAGCGACTCTACGACAGCCCAGATCCCGTCGTCCGCGTCGCGGCCGTGCGCGCGCTGTCTCACTATTTTTACAAAAGAACGTTCGTCACCTTGGAAGACGCCCTGCGCGACGATGCCGCGTCGGTGGTCGACGTCGCCCGCACGGCGCTCGGTCGCCTGAGCTTCGACCACGCCTTCGATCCTCTGGCGCGGATCTACCGAACCAGCGACGGGATCAACCGCGAGGCGGCGCTCAAAGCCATCGCGCGGATAGACACGGTGGAAGCCGCCGAGCTGCTGCTCGCGGCGCTCGACCACGGCGGGCCCGGCGAACGAAAAGTCGCCATGAAAGCGCTAGAGAACGCACGAGGCTCTCAATTCGTCTCGGCGGCGCGCGATGCTTACCCGGGCGCTTCCGCGAGGCTTCGCCAAGCCATCAGTCAGGTGCTCAAACACCGAAACGTTTCCGTCTGACTCCGGTCAAAAAACCACCGCGGACGCGTCGCTTGCGGCGACGAGCGAGCAGCTGGCCTCTTCAGCTGTCTCCGAGTGCTTGGGCGACGGCGGCGCGCACGTCGGTATATGAGAAAGCGAAGCCGAGCTCCTGCATCTTGGCCGGGATCGCGCGCTGGCCCGTCACGAGGGGGTCCGCGCCTTCGCCGAACCGCAACCGAAGAGCAAACTCCGGCACCGGCATGAACGACGGCCGGCCGAGAGCCGCACCGATGGCCTTCGACAGCTCGGCGTTGGTGACCGCATTCGGCGCCGCCACGTTGACCGGACCACGCACCGTGTCGTCGTCGATGCCTCGGAGAATCATTCCGACCACGTCGTCGATGTGCACCCAAGACACGTACTGCTTGCCGCTGCCGATGGGACCGCCGACGAACGCACGAAACGGCTTTGCCATCTCTTCGAGCGGTCCGCCGTCCGGTCCGAGGACGATTCCGAGTCGAGCATTCACGACCCTCACCCCGGAGTCCTCGGCTGCCTTCGTCGCGGCTTCCCACCCCAGGCACACGAGGGCGAGAAAGTCGTCTCCGGGCTCGGTCGTCTCGTCACACGCTTCGTCGGTATCACCGTAGTAGCCGACCGCCGATGCGCACACGAACACGCTCGGCTTGTCCGCGGCTTTTTTGATGGCTTTGACCAGGTTGCCGGTGCTCAGCGTGCGGCTCTTGAGGATCCGTTGCTTGACCTTTTCGTTCCACCGCTTGCCGACCGCCTGCTCGCCGGCCAAGTGCACGATCGCGTCCTGTCCGTCGACCTCGCGCTGCCACTCTCCCTGCTCCATCGGCTGCCACGCCACGGCACGGACGGGGCCGCCGGCGTCCGCGAACTTTCGTTCGATGCTGCTCGCGCTCCGACCGAACACGGTCACTTCGTCGCCACGGGCGAGCAGTGCCCGAACGACACTTCGACCAACGAAGCCCGTCCCACCCGTAACCACAATCTTCATCGTCGAGACCTCACAGTTTCACACGTGGCTGCCGCAGGGAATGCGCAGCTACACGGGGGGTGTCGTCTCGAATCGACACCGGCCGTGTGCCCACGAAAGCCACGTTTTTTTCCGTTTCAGTGCAACCTGAGGGAAAAAGTGATACCGAAAGCCCATGAAATCGCTCAAGGGGCTCTGTGGTTCGGTCGTGGTTCTTTCGTTCGTTGCTGTGGGCTGTGCCAAAGGCCCCGCACCGCCGTTCGACACGATGAAGCACGCGAACGTGACGGCGTTTCGACTTCAAAATTACGAGCCCCCAGCTGCGGCTCAGCCGGCGGCCGGTGCACCCGCCCCAGTGGGTGGCGTACCAGGCCTGCCGCCCCAGATTGGTCAGTGGCTGCAGCAGGGTGCCGCCGGGCTCGAGCAGCTCATCCCCCCGGGCCTCGTTCCCCCGGGTTTGATTCCAGGCCTTGGTGGCCCCGCCGCCGGCGCCGCAGCCCCGCCGCCCCCGGCCCCCGACGCGCCTAGGTTCCACACCTTCCGGATCCTCAGTCAGACCCCGGTGGTCGACGAGCGGCTCAAAGAAGAACTCGCCGAAGTGATGGGCGACGAGGACAACTTCAACAACAAACACTCGAACTGCCTGTACGCAGAGATGGGCATCAGCTTTCAGTCAGGTCCCGGCACCCAGCCGAACGACATGTTGATCTCTTTCTCGTGTAACCAGGTGCAAGCGCGCACGTTCGCGTGGCCGCACTCCGCGACGGGCATGAGCGGCGACGGCGTCAAAAAGATCGCCAAAATCGTCAAGAAGCTCTGGCCCCCGGGCTCCTGAGCCTCGCGCCACAAGAGAAGCGAACTCAGTCCGCGAACGGTTCGAATCCGGGCGCTTTCTGACTGCTGTTGAACTCGACGACCTCGAAAGTCGCCGCGCCGCGCGCGACGAACGGATCCTCGTTCATGATCGCTTCGATTTCTTCGCGGCTCTTGCCGCGAGCCAGAATGACCCCGCCGGTTCGCGGGATCCGTCGCCCGGAGACCACGAAGGTCCCCGAGGCGTACTGAGCGTTCAGGAACTTCACGTGGGCTCTCATGTGCCGGTCGATGTCAGCGAGAGGCGCCGTGTAGTCGAGCAGAATGACGAACATCGCGACCTACCTCCGTGCTTTTGTAGCCGAACCCGCCTCAGGCGGCGGCTCGCGCGGGCTGCTCCGCCCCGGTTCGAGCTTCGTACATTCGCTCGACGAACGCCGTGGCCCGAGGGAACTCTTGCTTCCACTTGTTTCGGTGCTCGACGAAGGACGGCGGCAAGTCTTCTTCCGTGGGCACGACCGCGTCGCTCCGCCCCCCCGCGTAGCCGTCCGGAATCACCCAGAGCGCCGATAGCGAAGCGAAGGTGATGTCGACGAAGGAGATCTCGTCGCCGCCGAGCAGGGTCCGGCGCCCGTCGCCGAGTCGCTCTTCGATGTCGGAGAGAAGAAGCTCGATCTCTTTCTGGGCCTTGGCGAGCCCGCTCGGCCGAATGCCAAAGGCCCGCTTCATCAGGAACTTGAACATCGGATAGAGAAGGACGACGGTCGCGCGCTGCCAAACAGGCAGCTTCTTGTCCCAAGCTCCCCAGACCTTCAGCGTGAAACCGACGCTCGTAAAAGCGTGCGCGTAAACCCACCGCTGAAGCTCGACCCCGTAAATGTCGAAACGCCTCTCGAGCTCGACTGCCTCGGCCGTCGGTTCGAGAAACGCCGCCTTCTCGCCGAGGCGTCCCTGATAGCGGCCCCAGAGATACCGCAGGATATCCGCCGAATTTCCGATGGACGAGGTGACCATGCCCGTCCTCGCGCGGAGCCGGGGCACGGTACGCCCCGTGAACCAAACCCCGATGACGCCGACGGACTGCTCTTCGACGTAGTCGATGCCGAGGCGATCCATGCACCAGCGCACCTTCTCGACGAAGTGGCTGGCGCCAATGGTGTCGAGCACGAGTCGTGGACCCCGCTCAGGAATGCCCAAGTCGAGCAGAATGAACACCCACGCCACGAGCAGCGTCGCCGCCGCCGCCAACGCGGCGGCCCACCACGGCAACCGAAGCAGCACGACGGCCACTGGCAAGACGAGCAGGACCGCGTAGGGAAGGACCCTCTTGTTGAACCGCACCGCGATAGTCTTAGTGCGCCCGCCCGGTGATCGAAAGCCCGCCCGGGGGCCGGCGCAGTTTCATTCGAGGCCCGCCATCTCTCGGAGCGTGGCGAGCCACCGCTCGGTGTCTCGAAGCTGCCACGCCACGGAATCCGTCGGCCCCGCCGCAGATCGAAACTTCACCCTCACGAGCGGCGCCATTGCCGAGAGTTTCCCCAGGTGACTCGAGGCCGTGTCGACATCGACAACGTCATCGAGCGAAACCGAGAGCTCACGCTTCGGCGCCCACATCTCGAACACCAGTCGATCCGGCAACAACACGAGG
>JAJDAH010000001.1 GCA_029261965.1 Polyangiaceae bacterium | reverse complement strand
GGGATCTCCAGGTTCGGGAAGAGGTCGGGATTCCGGGTGAGGATGATCTGCGCCTTGATTCGGTGATCGTAGGAGCGGCGAGAGTGAGCGGTCATCTCTCGAGCTGAGCACGGCCGAGCTGGCCAGTATTGGCGAGCGCTGGGCCGCCGAAAAGGGAGAAAATTCGCGATGTGCAACTGCACGCGCCCAGCTCCAGGATGTTCGACTACGCAGCTGCGCGCTACGAAGCAAGCCACACGAGAAGAAAGAGCGTCGCTGCTGCGTAGTTTCGCACCAGCTCGCTGAGCAATCTCTACCGGTCCCCGCGATCGGGCAGAGGCCCAACCACGGCTGTCCAGAGGCGGTGAGTGCGAGTGCTCCGCTCCAGGTGTCGGCTCCGTGCCGACGACCCCGTTTTCGCGATTGCGCCCCGCCAACGGACCTCCACCTAAGCGCCATTGCGAGCGCGAATAGTCGATTCCGACAGCCCGTTGATCGGCCTTCTAGCCCTTCTCATACCGGTCATTGTCGATTCCGACAGTCCGTTGATTGGCCTCCAAGCCCTTTGCACGCCGGTCATTTCCAGTTTCATTCGGGGCGATGGACAAGCTCGTCCTTGACTGAGAGGCCACCCCATAGTCGGAGCACGGCGTCTGGCCACGGAAAGGATGGGATCCCCGACGATCAACGTCTTGCCACGGTTTCAACGTCATTCCCAATCACGTCCTTGACGACCTACAGATCGGAGCACTCGATCAAGTCGTCACCGGCAGCCGTGCATACAGCGAGACTGTTGCCACCTGCGCTGCAAGCCGGGAGCGCGCAACTGCAGTCGGTAGCCGAAGGCGGGCAAGGATTACTTGTACAATGGTAATCGAAGTCAGCGCCGGGGCCGGTGCGGCGCGTGACTACGACGCACACCTGGGTTGGAGGACATGGCTGCGCGTCGACTCCTTCGCCACACGGGATCGGCGTCGGGCACGGCGTCGATTCCCAAGTCCATTGCCGCGGGCCGCCCCCGATCACGAACTCGCACCTCAGGGTGATCATCCCGTTGAGGCTGTTCGATCTACACTGCGGGTAGACGCAGGTAAACGCGGGGAGCGAACAAGAATCGCACTCAAAGCCGTCGGGGAGCTCCAATGGGCACGTGCGCGCAGCGCACCCGGCGCACGCTTGGACTTGCCATTGCCCTTCGACGCACGTGTAGGAACAGGAACAAGCGCAACTTGCATCGTCTGCGCAGGTCGTGCCGTTCGCGCATGGCTCGTAGCCACAAGGGCCAGGGGCGCCGCCGGTGCCCGGCGTTCCACCCATTCCACCCGTCGAGCTCCCGCCAGCTCCCGGCGTTCCGCTCACTCCCTCTCCACCAGTGCCCGGCATTCCCCCGGAGGCGTTTCCGCCAGTCCCCGTCATCGCACCGCTGCCAGACGTCCCTCCGTCCGACCCTCCCGAGCCTCCGCCATCCGCCGTCTCGACGACAGTGTCGCCGCATGCCGCAGTCAGGACAAGAGCGGCGCCAAGAATCGCGTAGCGGAGGCGCTGAAACATATCTCCTAGCGTACGCAACAGCCGTACCAACGCAAAGTCGCCAAATGTGGCCCGAATGCGCACCCCTTCATGCGCCAACTGGCACAGCGACCGCGCTAACGCCGCGGAGCGTCGATTGGGTCGGCGTGGTACCCTTCAGGGGAGTTCGTTGATGGGCTGATGGGCTTCACGGGATGCGGAATCTCATCAACCTTGGTTCTCCTCTCGGTCGAGCCGGGAACCCGTAGTGTTTCCAAAACTCAGCTCGGTGGAATTGGCCTGAATGTTGGGGCCCCGAGTCGCTCTCTGAGGTGGCTTCTCGGCCGAGTACGCTCGCGGGATGAACTCGTTCATTTTGCAGATCTGGGTCTTCACGGTCGCTGGTTGGATCCATCCCGGCCAGCAAGCAGGTCATCGATTACCTCGTTGAGGAAAACCGCGTGCTGCGGGAGCAGCTTCGTGGGCGCCAGCTGCGACGCTCTTGTTCCGCTGGTACAGGAAGCTCGTCGCGAGAAGGTACGACTGGAATCATAGGCGCCGCGGAAGGCCGATGACACGAGCCGCGCTTTGCAGGTCTCGTCACCAGGATGGCGAAAGAGAACCCGACGTGGGTTACACTCGGATTCGTAGCGCACTGCACAACCTCGGGCACGGGCTCGGGCGAAGTGCGTATTCCGGTCATCGTGAACAATCGTTTCGGGCATCGTGAACACGCTTACCGTCGTGATGATCGGAGCGAAGCGACGCGAGCCGTCGATTGTTTCAGTTGACTTTCTTTTCCTTGTCGGGCCTCCGCCGTGAGTGACCTTTGAGATCGAGCTTGTAAGCGTTGTTGACGAGGCGGTCCAGGATGGCGTCGGCCAGGGTCGGATCACCGATCCAGTCGTGCCATTTCTGTACGGGCAATTGGCTGGTCACCACCGTTGAGGAGCTGCCGTACCGGTCTTCGACGACCTCGAGCAGATCGTGCCTCTGCGCTTCCTTGAGCGTCCCGAGTCCCCAGTCGTCGAGGACGAGCACTTCGAGCTTCGCCAACCGCGCAAGCAGACGCGCGTGGGTGCCTTCGGCGCGAGCCAGCGCGAGCTCGTCGAGCAGTCGAGGGACGCGCCGATAGAGCACGCGGTGTGCTCGCCGACAGGCGAGCTGACCGAGGGCGCATGCGACGTAGCTCTTGCCGACGCCGGTCGGTCCGCAGAGCAAGACGTTGAGGTGCTCGTCGATCCAACGACACGACGTGAGCTGTCGGATCATCGCCTTGTCGATCCCGCGCCCGGATGCCGCATCGACGTCTTCGATGCAGGCCCCGCTGATGCGGAGCTGCGCGCCCTTGAGCAACCTCGTCAGGCGCCGGTTGTCGCGGGCCAGGTGCTCGGCGTCGACGATCATGCCGAAGCGCTCGTCGAAGTCGAGCGAGGCGCTCTTCGGGCTCTTGTTCTGCTCTAGCCACGTGTCGGCCATTACGCCGAGACGTAGCTCGCGGAGCTTGTCCATCGTAGGTTCGTTCAACATTGTCTTCTGTCTCCTTGGGTTCTTGGTTTCAGTGGTAGTACTCAGAGCCGCGCACGTTCTCGTGGTCGATGGCGGGCGCGTCGGTGATGTCGTCGTCCGGGAGCGGCATCTCCTCGCGACCGCTCGACAAGATGTTTTTCACGATCTTGTATGACCGCCCGCCGAGCCGTAGCGCGCGCTCGCACGCGAGCTCGGTTCGCTTCGGGCCGTACTGTTCGCCGACTCGCTGAAGACCGCGCGCGGAGCGCCATCCTTTCTCGCGCACCGGGTTTGCCTCGATGAGCCGGCGCACCATCGCCTCCGTCATCGGCCCGACGGAGAGTCCCCATTCCAACACTCCGTCGACTCCGATGGAGTGCTGGCGATGTGCCTCGGGCATGTGCGCTCGGTCGGTCGTGTGCCGATAGGCCACGCTGCTATGCGCGTGGGCCGCAACTCGCTTGCCCCGGCAAAACAGCTCGATCGACGTTGCCGTGGCACGCAGCCAGAGCGGCTCTCGCGCGAGCTTGTACGGCGCCGAGTACCAGTGCTTGTCGTATTCGACGTGGTAGTCGAGGTTGACTCGCACCTGCGTCCACTCGCTGATCTCGTACGTCTCGGTCGGCAGCGGCTTCAGCGCAGGGCGGTCGTAGCGCTCGAAGAGCACTCGACGACTCACTCCGCCGAGCTTCTTCATCGGCCGATCGTTGAGCTCTTCGACCAGCTCCGCGATGCGTTCGTTCAGAGCAGCAAGGGAGAAGAACGTGTCGTTGCGCAGCCGAGCGAGGATCCATCTCTGCACGACCTGCACTGCCACCTCGACCTTCGCCTTGTCTCTCGGCTTGTGCGGCCGCGCAGGAACGATCGCCGTGCCGTAGTGCGTCGCCATCTCCGAGTAGCTTCGTTGCAACCCCGGCTCGTACCGGCAGGACTTCGTCACCGCTGACTTCAGTTGGTCGGGTACCGTAATCATCGTCACGCCACCGAAGAAGCCGTAGGCGCGTACGTGAGAGCCGATGAAGTCGCTCACTTGTTGAGTTTCCGTGGCTTCGGCGAACGTGAAGTTGCTTGCTCCCAACACCGCGACGAACAACTCGACGTGCCTGCGCGCGCCTGTCGTCGGATCGATGTAGAACGGCGTCTTGCCCGAGTAGTCCACGAAGCACTTCTCGCCGCCCTGATGCACTTGCCGCATCGTCACGCCGCGTTTGCCGCGCCAGTTCCGGTACACGTCGCAATACGCCGTGTATCGAAGCCCCGTCGGGTGCTGCTCGAGGTACTCCACGTGAAGCAACTCGAGCGTCACGCCCGGCCGACGGAGCTCGCGAGCGATCACCACCGGATCGGGGCGCGGTCGCTCCACGCCAGGCTCCGCTCGCCGCCCGTAGAGCCGCTGCTCGATCTCTGCCTCTTCCAGCCGTTTCGCGGCCGCCCACGACAGCCCTACGGCCTTGGCTCGCGATGTCGTCTTCGACACCGAGCCGACGCTGACGCCGAGACTACGGGCGACCTCGCGTACCGTTCGGCCCTGTTCCCGCAGTCTCAGTATTTCCTTGACCCGTCTCATGCTCAGTCGCTCCGTTGCCATTCCGAAAGCTCCTTTTGGAGCCTCGGTTTCAGAGTCGACTGCCCGCGTCACCTCGCCCCCGCTCGGGCGTGTTCACGATGCCCGATTTAGGCGTTCACGATGCCGATTTCAGCGTTCACGATGCCCGATTTGGGTGTTCACGATGCGCCGATTTGAGTGTTCACGATGCGCCGATTTCCGCAGGCGAAGCCCGATCCAGACGCATTCTCGCCGACCACGGTTATCGAGCCTTGCTCCGGAGCGCAGCAGCGAACGCCTTGGAAGACCATCCTCCAGGCCCACTGGGGTGCCATCGCGGCTCCTGACTTCTTCACGGCCGAACGCAACTGCATTCCCGTAGCCCCACAATGCTCGACGCCACAGCTGTGCTGCGATCACTGGTCTCACTCGGGGGTGAGGACCAAAGACCAAGTCCCGGCCGCCGTGCAGGTCGCTGTGTTGGTCTGAGCCGTGAAAAATTCGTCCATCGCGTAGGTGTACGAACACACGAGGTCAGCGCTGGGGCACGGTGTGCCGTCGTCGGGTCCCCGGTCCTCCCAGGTGCCGGTCTCAGCCCAGCACTCCAGCTCGTGTGGGCAGGGATCGGCGGGGTAGGAGCAAGTCAGACCCGCGCGGTACGGCGGAACGCAGATCCGCTCGAACTCGCCGGGAAGATCTTCGGGGCAGACGGACGGGTCGACCGGCGGCGTCGCGGCTTCGTACACGCAACCCGGCGCCGCCTTCACGACGTGAGCAAATCCGCGCACGTGGGCTCTCGATTCACTGAAGCCCACCCAGCGCTCCTGGTCAGTGCCCGCCGCGGACATGTCGAAGAACTGGAGCTTGTTTGTGAAGGTCGTGTTCACCGGGCCGTCGATGAGAATAGCGGGACCGCTAACCGCTTGGCCGTCGTATTCCCAGACGTAAACCCTGTGCTCGCTGCCCCCAGCGATGAGGAACCGATCCTCGCCGAGCGCGAGAAGTGCGTGCGGCTCGATGAAGCCTCCGTCGTCCAGGGGCTGCCGGTCGATTCGGATCAGCTGACCCACGGGCTCGCCGGCAAGATCGACTTTCTGCACGAGAAGCTCCAAGCCCGCCAGCCAACCCAGCC
Organism: Polyangiaceae bacterium; assembly: GCA_029261965.1. GTDB lineage: Bacteria > Myxococcota_A > Polyangia > Polyangiales > Polyangiaceae > JAJDAH01. Next base: position 13,442 of record JAJDAH010000001.1, on the reverse strand, counting down.
ACGCGCCGTCCGAAGTCATCGCCAGCGACGGCCACTGCGCATTGGACGTGTCGACACCTGGGATGTTGATGACCTTTCCCAACGTATCGAACCCAGGAAGCGTCGTTCCTTCTCGGTCATGTGCACTTAGGAGAAGACCCCCCACTGCCCCGAAGTGGAAGGTGATACCGGTCTCGGAGTGGGTCGCTATTTGATCAATGAGTTGTCCGGCGCCGGGTCGGGCGACCGTGCCATAGCGAGTGAAGGGCAGAAGCTCGTTGCCATCCGGGTCCACACGCGCCACGAACGCGTACAGCTGCGCTGGGGATTGGCTGAAACCGTGTCCATGGATCGCGAATGCTTCACCGTCCCATCCCACATGCCAAAGGAAGACCACTGTGTCTCCCGAAGCCGTCGTCAGCGATACGGATTCGAACGACGGATCGCCGACTGTGCCGTGGATGAGTTGCAGGTCCTTCTCGACGGTCGATGGGTCGATGACGCGCGTCGCGGCGACGCCGAATCCGGAATCCAGACCGCCAATGGCCGCGTCAAGTGTGGAAAGCATGCCGGTCCGTAGATCGGTGCGCCCAGGCGGGAACACGTCGTAGATCGATTGCTCCAGCAATGCGCCGGTAGCCGGATCGAACAGAGACAGCGTCACCCAACTGTGACGGCCGAACATGCCGATCCTTTCCGCTCCCTCTGTAGCCAGGAAGAGTCCCTCCGGATTGCGCCAGAATGCGTTCGGAATGACCCCCAATATGTCGAGCGGGGGAGGCAGAATCTTGCTTGACATCACGATGTCGACGCACCCCTCCCCAGCGCCGCTACCACCGCTGCCGGCGTTTCCGCCTTGCCCGGCCTCAGAACCCTGCCCGCCGCCACCACCCTGCCCACTGCTACCACTCCGCCCGCTGGCGCCGGCGCCTGCACCACCGGTACCGTCCGCGCCGGCCTCCCCGCACGCTAGAAGAGCGAGCGCAGACAGCACCGGCGGCGCGAGTTTCACAATTGGAGCCCGTTCTCCGCCAGCAACTGCACAAGCCCGAGCTCCAAGGCGAGTGCCTCGGCGAGCCGCTCACGGGCACGGTCAAGGGATTGTGATTTCACATGCGCGAGCGCGTCGTGTTTGAGCCCCTTGACTCGTCCAAGCGTGGTGATCGCCGCCTGACGAACTTCCCCATGCGGTAGGTCCTTAACAGCGCCCTTGTGCGCATCCTTGATCTCATCGAGAGACTCGGACAGGGCGGTACGCGCACCGACCAGGTCGCCCGACTCGATGAGGTCTTGGGCGCGTTCTTCGAGGTCGACCGCCAACTCCAGATCGGTGGCCAGATCACGAACGTACTGAATGCGCAGCACCGCACTCTGGTTGCCCGCGGCGTCGCGAACTTGGACGTTCACGGCCACACTCTGTTGGTCGGAAAGTCGCAAATCGAGCCCGTCATCATGAATGGAACGATAGTCCGGCACGGGTTCGTCGTCGAACCACGTACGGATTTCATCCACGCCACTTGAGGTGACGCCCCGGTCGCAAGGCAGCAGAGTATCGGAAGTTGTCCCGTCCGGGTCGATTACGAGCATGTCGAGCGTCACGTTGCGCGAGGTCGTGGCGACGAACGTGCTGTTGAGGCGCAGAAGAGGCGGGTCAGGATCGGCACCCGGCGTGACGCAATACGCCCGCGACCAGCCACTCTCGAGGGTGCCGTCTGTTGTGCGGGCGCGGGCACGATAGCAACCTTCGACGTCGTCGGGCGCCGAGATCTTGACGAAATCGGTAGCGCTGATGAACTCGTCAAACACAACCTCGGCAGGATCCGCACCGAAGGTCCGGACAACTTGGATTCGCCCGTTTACCGGAAGTGTCATCCTCGAGTTGAAGCAAACAGCCCCCGAGGCTGGCACGATGAACGGCGTCGGGCCACCAATCGCGTCGTCGTTCGGATTGCGCGGGTCTCTGTCCGCGTTCAGCTCTGAACCGTCTGATTCACCCCCGCCGTCCGTATCGCTTGCGAAGAGCAACGTTCCTCGAGCGAACTCCAAAGTGTTCGACAAGCCGTCCAGGTCGTCGTCGCGCGCCCCGTCCGCGGCATTAAGAGTGTCCAGATCAACAGAATTCTCGAACTCGTCTGGCATGCCGTCGCCATCGGTGTCGCCGGGGTTCTTGAGAATGAAACCTTCATGGCTCTCTCGAATCACGCCCGCCGAAGGGCAAATCGCGTTGATGCGGACGTCGTAGAACCCAGCTTGCCCAGTTTCGGAAAACAGGGCGCCAAAGACGCCGTCTTCCGACTCGCCGTCGTTGTGGTTGCCGTCGTCGGCGAGTACGAGCAACCGTGGCGTGCCGTTCGGGAGTGTGACCAGCGCAACATACCCGCAGCTCACCAACGGAGCGTTGTCCACCGTCACCGCGCGCAAGAAAACGTCCGAACCGATCCATCGCTTGGGATCGTATTCTGGGGTTGGAACGCCTGGCGGCGGAACCGGGACGACGGAGGCCACGTCCACCCCCGTGAACATTTGTACGGGACTGCGGACACTCGCACTAACGAACGCCGTCGTAGGAACGAAGAGGAGTTGCCAAAATCCCTGCTGGGGCTCGAGGATCCGCCACGTCGCACTGGTCGCGTCTTGAGCTGGCTCACGGATGACGTTTGGGGGCACCGGCTGGAGCGACGGACTGAATACCTGCACGTTGACTACCCCAGGATCGGCATTCACAATGTCGATTCGCAGTTCTTTCGCGCCAGGTTCGACGAGGAAGAACGGATCGATTTCGTCGGCGGGAACGAGGTTGAATGAAAGGATGCGATCCCAACTGCTGTTTGAGTCAAGCACGCTAAACAGGGAATTGGCCATGTCGGCCGTGAGGATCGAGAACATCGGACCGCCGATGTCGCGAATGAAGGCCCGAGTCCCGAGGCCAGTGTCAGCCAGAGGGTCAAGGTGGAACAGGTCCGCATCCTGGCCCAAAGCTACGGTGGATACTCGAGGTAGCGGGACGCCTGCGCCAATGCGTGCCGGGCGGTCGAGCGGCACCGGAGCCCACAGACCGTTCTCGTCCCCGAGCGGCTCAACAATGGGGCCTATGTAGTACTCGTCCGGAGAATGAAAACTGTTCTGCATCCCGTCCGAAAGGACGATCATTGATTGCCGATGTGGCCGGGATGCCGGCGAGACACCATCGAACGCGGCGCCAAGAATTGACTGCGCTTCGAAAACGCCGTCTCCGATGCTTGTGGCAGCACTCGATGATGGACTCATGGTGTCGAGGAAGTTAGCCAGGCTTTCGAGTCCCAATCCCGACAGCGGATTGAGCGTCTGTGAGCTGGCGGTGCCGTCAAAAAAGACGAGAGCTGCCAGCTCGCCCGGGTGGGGAGTCAGTGAACCGGACTCCCCTGCTGGGACGAGGGACTCGAAAATCGCGCGACCGACGATTTTCAGCGCGTCGAACTTCCCGAAGTTCCCCATGCCCGCGCTCCTGTCGGCGACAACCACGGTAGCCAACCGGGAGGCGAAGCCAGAGCTGAGAGCCGCCGGCTGCGTGTCGGAGGTGCCGGTCGCGTCGAGTGTCAGCGTCAGATCGAAAGCGCCTAGACCCGCGGTCGGACCCCCTGACATATCGTAGAAAGCGTCTGGAAGCTCGGCAATAAGCCAAATGTTGCCCGCACCGAGTCCGGGAACGAACGTGAAGCCCTCGCCGTTTCGAAGAGTGCAATCGCCCGAAGGCACGATGCACGGGCTGACCGTAACGGTCAGAGTCGATGGATCCGGGATCAGAGACGGGACACCGTCCGCATCACGAAAGGCCGCTTTCAACAGGAACTTCTGCTTCAGCGTGGTTGGGTGTCCGACGAACGCGGGCACAGCCGTCGTTGGATCGATGATCTCGAGCGTCGAGGTTGGCGCCCCGATGCTCCAGGTGAAGAAGCTCCCCTCACCCTGCCGCGAGGCAGCCACGAGGAGCACCTCGCATGTGTCCGGCGTGACCACGGCGAAGGCGCTCAGTACGCGCTGGGTTTGTCCGATGTTCCCCGGGGCTTGGCCCAATTGGCACTCGGCCAGCATGCGCGGATCCAGTGAAAGGGAGCAGGCCGCGGCCGGCACGGGCGTCAGAGCGGTCGCAGTCGCGTCGCACGCACCACCCGGAGCCCGCTCAACCGTGAAAACACGAAATCGCGGACCAACCGGTGAACCGGCCTCCACTCTTGCGCGCACCTCGATGCGATTGAGGGGAGCCACGCCCCAACCGGGACCGAGCTGCGCCGAGACCAATACTACCCCGTTGGGGTCCGGACCGATCGGCTGGGCGCTCTGCAGGCTACCCCCCGCCGGAATGGCGGGCGTCACGAGTGAATCCACTTCCCGCGTTGCGCGGGGTAAACCATCGGGCAGCAGGCCCGTGATCATGACCGGCACGAACGGCTTCGGAAGCGACACAGCGCGGGTCATTGGAAACCTGCGGCTGCCCACCCACTCGAAGCGCCAGCGCGAGTCCGTGTCCGTGTAGTCTTTAAGAAAGTATGCAGTGTGGAGGTCGAAAAGCACGTCCTCGAGAGAACGCCCCAGGGTTGACTGGAAAGCGTTGTTCATGTCGCGGCGCGTGCCCATGAAGCTGAAGGCGTACGCGTCCAGGAGTTGCCGAAGAACGTCAACTCCTTCGTCCGAGCGTCTATTGGTGAGCACGCCGACCGTCCCCGTCAGTTCGAACCTCGAGGCCGGACCCGCCGGGTGCGACACGGTGCCAAGGGGATGTGAAAATTGCTCGATCACATACCGCCAGAAGATGGTCGTCTGATCCGCCTCAGGTACAAGAACGTCGATGTCGGGCTGTAAAAACGGCTGCTGCCCTTGGAGCGACACCCCGTTCGCGCCCGCAGGTAAACCAGTCAGGGCGGCGGAATTGCACGTACCCGTTCCGTCGACCGGACAGAGGTTAGCGGCAAGAGCGTTATTGACGCTCTCCTGCATCAAAAGTTCGAGCGGCCTGTCGAGTGGGTTGAGGCGTACCCACTCGGAGAGCGCACGGTGGAAGTACTCGTGCGTTACTATGTTTCGGATGCCGAAGTTTGTGACGTTATTGAAGCCCCGCCCCGTGCCAAAAGCCCAACCCGGTCCAAAGTTGTGCGCCGCTGGCTGGGTGTCAAACGCGTAAACCGTCTTTGCGCCCATGGTCCCATTCGCATCGGGATCGTAACCGGGAATCGACATCCCCATTGCGTCACCCATCACGTTCTGGATCTCGGCGTCAGCCATCGTGACTGCGATGTTGTGGAAATTAACGGCGTCCACCAGCGACATGCACACGGACGCGGGAGTGGGCGCCACGAGGCTCGGGTCTAGCAGCCAAGCACCACCGTTGGCGCCGGACCAGATCCTGTGTGAGCCGACGCAAACGTCGAACCCCAGAAGCGACGGTTGCACGCCGTAGATCTTGTATCTGGGACCATCGAAAATTTCGCGAGGGATGCCGCAAAACCCGTTTGCCGCCAGCTCATCCGCCAGAGTCGCGAAGCCCAAACCCCCGTTTATACGAGCGAAGATTATTTCGTCCTGACCTACGGCACCCCACGAGACGCCAAGAAGGCCCGGCGGCAGCGTGACCATGACCTCGGCCCTTGCAACCCCGACACGCTGAAAGACCTGCTCCTCACTCAATGTGGGCTTGAAAAACGCGTCGTGTATTAGCCAATCGCCGATGCCGGGGCACGACGTAGTTATCTGCCCGGATACGGCGCCGATCACGCACAGCTCAATCCTACCAGTGGCAGTAATCTGCTCTGCTAATGGGTTCCCCGACGGGCTCCGCGCATAGCCCAGATTGACCTCTAGACGACGCTGCCCGGGGGTCACGCCAAAACCTCCGGTTGCATCGCCGGTCGCTCGGACGACGCAGCTCGACATGAGCACCTGGATAGGAGTCGCTTGTGCGCTGGCGACAGCGCTTGCCGAAAGCACTACAAAAAACGCTGCGAGAGCCGCTAGCCTGCGAAAGGCGCTGGTCGCACTCCGAGCCAGGCGGAGATGCGAGTCGTCGACCTCTTTCATGGGCGCTTCCTCTCTGGCGCGGTGTAGCGGCCAGCATCGAGGGTACCGAGTGACCCGCAGGTGTCAACGAGCAGGAACTGTAGATTCGAACGGTATTCGGAGGTCTGCAAAAAACAAATAAACGTTGAGAGAGCGCGCTGATGCGTAGCGCGTTGTCGGGATCGCCCTGACGAGACGCAGTAACTCTTGACAGTAGACCCGTCTCACTGCAGCGTTGTTTTCGATGCCGCCGTCGTTGAAGTGCGAAAGGTGGGTCGTGTTGACGGTGTTTGTGCTGTCGACAGGCTGCTCCACTGACACTGCGGGCGATGGGTCCAGCGGAAGCGGAGGTGCCCCGCAAGCAGGAAGTGGCGGCGCTGATCAAACGGTAGGTGGCACCGGTGGGATATCGTCAGGTGGATCCAGCCAATCTGGCGCTGGCGCTGGTGGAACGGGCGGCACCGGCGGCACAGCCGCGACCGGCGGTGTGTCAGGGGCTAGCACATCGGGCGGAACTAGCAGCGGCGGCGCGTCCACGGGTGGTGTCGGCGGCGCACCCGACTCTGGTGGGAGCGCCGGCTCTGGTGGGGGCGGCAGCGGAGGATCTGGCGGTGGCGGAGGCTCTGGCACGGGCGCAGGCGCCGCGGGGTCTGGCGGAGGGCCTTGCGACGACCTCGTGAGCATCGCTCCGCCGGGTGATCAGCTTTGCAGGGCACGTGCATCACAATGCGAGTTCTCTCGGTGCTCGTTTCGGGGTCCCTGCGACGACGTCTGCGCCGCACTCGGTCTGACGTGTAGTCTTGCCGAAATTGGCCCTCTAGCTTGCCGCGAGGCTCAACAGGCGCCGTGTGGCCAGGTGTACACGTTCGACGTGTGCTTCACCTGCACTTGTGACCGTTGACCCGCACGGCATGGATCCGGCGCGACGTCGAAAGCGAGTCTCCTTCGTTTTTCTCGAACGTCGGGGTGTCATCGAGAGCGCCGTAGACTTGGACGCATTGACCGTCTTGCCCGACGACTTCGCCGTGCTGTGATTCCGGACATTCCGAAGTTTTCCGTTCGCAATCGCGACATTGTCGACATCGTTGAACTTTTCTGCGCAGCTGCGGCGTCGAACATTCGAGACTTTTCGTGATGCAGTTGCGACATCTTCGTTTTCATTCAACTTTCTCGGCCGTCGGACGTAGGCTGAGAGATTCGGCGAGGCATCTCGGTGGTGGGACCGTGGCCGCCCATCGCGTAGGCGCTCCCAATAAGAGAGGTGTCCCCGACCCGGGCAGCTGCCTGCCATCTGGGCGGCTCTGACTTCGGCTTCAGCCTCCACGGTCCACGGTCTCGCGCGGACGATCCTTCTCGGTAGAGCTCAGGGGACAACATCGCGGCACTCCGCCTCGTCACCGCTCGACTGCGGGATGTTCAGACGGATCCTGCACTCTTCATCGCTTTCGCAACCCAGGTCCTCGCAGAATCCGCTAATGCAACCACGAAACTGGAACGTGCCCGGGTTGCATTCGAGATCGGACGAGCACGGCGTGCGGCATTCGCTGACTTGGCAGAAGGCTCGAGGGCTGCGCATCCGAGCAACGCACTCACGGTCCGTCTCACAGCCACGGTCGACGCAGCCGCCGTTTTCACATCGATGGAAGATGGGGCACTCCTCGTCGATCGCGCAACTCGCGACGCATTCGTTGCTCGAGCAAGCCTGACTCGTCGGGCAGTCGTCGTCGGTCGCGCACTCAACACAGCGACCGTTGCTACACACTGTGCCGAACGAACAAGGCGTGGTGGCGTCACAGGTCGCGACGCTCTCGCATTGGTCTTCGACGCAATTCCACTGCGCCGCGGTGCAGACGCAGAAGCTCTGGAATTGCTGGCAAGCGGAGGGATTGGGAAAGATCGGATCGTTGCATTGCGCCTCGCGCGTTGTCGCAAAAGTTCGATGGCTCGGGGCAGCAATCCACGGGCGCGCGGCATTCGATGCGAACGCATTCCTTGCCGGTTCGCGTGATGTCGAAGTCACTCAAGGCGCACACGTTGTTCACGCACGCGAGCCCCTGCTCGCAGTCCGAGCGGACGCGGCACGACTCGCCCCGCTGACCGCGCGTGGCCACCGGACCCGCTTCGGTAACGCGGTCGAGGACTCTACCGTGGCACAGGCGGAAAGGCGGCACTTGGAGGGCCGCCAGCGTCTGCATCCTCGGATGGCTGCGGCGTCGAGTCCGAGGGCGCCGTCTCGTCGTTCGGCGGAACGCCGCCATCGGGGGATTCCTTCGGCCACGGCGGCTCGACCTGTGTGCCGTCTCTGGGAGGCGTGAGCCCTGCTGCACGTCAGGACCTCGTACTGTGCCGAAACCCGACCGAGCGAATTCGCGCCGATTCGGGAATAGCAGCACGCCCGTATGTGGCCACCATTGCCGCAACAGTGACTCTGCGGCCCCTCGATTTAAACCTGCGACTGCGCAGCGAATCAGCCGACCACAGCAGCTCCCGCGTTACCCATATGTTACCCGCCGCAGCGCGTCTCTACTCGTTGCAGCACGTCGTCCACGTGGCCACTGCGACCCTCGGTATTAGAAGAAGCGGCGGAAAACGCCGGAAACGGCGGCGTTGGGGTGGGGGGTTCTTGCTCTTCCTAAACCGTAGGTCGGACGTTCGAATCGTCTCGGGGGTACTAACGATTTCCGAAGTTTTCAGGCCGAAAAGTTCGAACGTCGATCCCTACGAAGCGGACAAGACAGGACGGGACAGGACACGAAAACACGGTCGAGTGGGAAACTACTGGGTAACCGATGCGAGAGCAAGGACGCCCATGACAAGGTATGTCCGAGGAGTTGACCCAAGCTCGTCGGCCACTGCCAACACGTGAGCAACCCCGAAGAGGCAAGAGAGGTCGCCTCGGTGCTGTCGATGATGCGGAGGCTCACGAGGCGGAGATGACGCTCTCGTCAGAATCCCCGGAGTCAAGGGTGACGCCGGACTACGTGGTTTCGACGTCGTGGCTGAGGCGGGCTGCTGACCGTGGTGCTAAACTCGCTCAATGCCTCGCACCTCCGCTGCCGTCGTGGCCGCACTGATCGGCTCGCTAGGCCCGCTGTCCTGCGGAGACAACGCTTCGACCGCTCAGAAGTTTTTTGGCCGGGATTGCACCAGCAACTCGAAGGAAGCGGATCCGGAGCAGTGCCCACGCCCGCTCTCGTGCCTGGCAGATCCTCGCCTTGGAGATCCTGAATGCAGCACCCGGCCGCACCCCCTGTGTCAGTTTGTCTGCTCGGTGGAGTGCTCGATCGACGCGGACTGTCCAACGGATGACGCGACGTGTACGTCGGGTGTCTGTGTTGCCCCGGTTCGTTTCTGAGGACCCGCAACCTAGCTTACGTACCTCTGCCGCACGTCCCTCGCCCACGATCCGACCCCGGCCTCGTCAAGGGCATCGAGAACGCTCTCAAGGGTCCACGCTGTGAACGTCGTCGTGTCGGTCTGGCACGCCTCGTAGTCGCGGACGGCGGCTTCGACGACGCTATTGCCGGATGGGTAGAGCACCACGAACCGGCCCTCGTCGAATCCCGAGTCCGCATCGAGCAGCAGCGAGCATGCGAGTAGGTGATCCCTCCAGAATTGCTCAAGAGGTCGGCGCCGGAGCCGCGGCAGAGCCTCCTCGGAGAAGATCCCATCTTCTTCGCGATCTCATCGTACCGGGACCGATGGCGAGCTTCCTTCACGCCCAAGTCCTCGACGTACTTGACCTCGATGCCGAGAAATCCCTTTCTCCCATTCGCCTCGTAGGTCACGTACACGTCGAAGGCCGAGCGGTCCCCAGTGAACGTCGAATCGCCACGACCAGGTGAGTGCTCGAATGCGATGCCCTTGACTCGAACCGCCTCACCGAGAAGGTGCCCAAAGACCTCGGTCGCGAGGTCGAGATCGAGTTGCAGTTCGCCGAAGAGATTGAAACACAATGGTTGCGACGAAAGCAGGTCGTTGTAGATCCGTGGTGCCTGATACAACTTCTGGGTCTTCTTCACTTCGGCACGAACCACGTCCCGGATGTTGTGGGTGAGGTAGTTCGCCAAACTCTCTTCGGCGAACGGCATCGCCAGACGTGAGCCAAGCTGCCGTCCCCGATGCTCTCCAATAGGGAGTCCCTTCTTCATCCGCCAGAGGGTCTGCCGGAGTCGAGCCTCCCGCTGGAACTCGTTGTCCGAGGCAATCAGGACGTGATGATCGGCCAGGATGTTGTTGGTGATCAGCATCGGCGCCTTTGACGCAACTCGGGTCTCCGGCGACCATCGTCGGGTGGATCTCCACGAGCGACAAGCCCGGCACCTCGAAGCCGTGACGACCTGGGCCGAGAAGATCCGGACGAAGTTCGGACCAACCCTTGAAGCCAACGCTGGCCGTGTTCACTTCAGACCGGGCTCAAAGAGCGTGGCGATGATCGGGCTTCTTCCGGACCGACCGCAGCGGGGCGAGAGCGGGCTCAGGGACCTCGAACGTGTCGCCAAGGCATTCGACGCCCTCTTCGCAAAGCACTGCGAGGACGTACCCCAAGGACGACCGACGGGAGAGAAGGCACTCCAGAGCCACCTCATCTCCGAGGCGTATCAACACGACCGACGGCTCGTCTCCATCAACGCGGCCTCGAAGGACACCGACCATCCGGTCGAGTTGACCTTCATCACCGACGAGATCCCTGTCCCGACCGAGACGGGCAGGATCGTTTGCGACCTCCTCGCCTTGCGAGTCGATGGTGGGCGTTCGACCCCGGTCCTCCTGGAGCTGAAGGACGCTAGGATGCTCAAGAGGCTCGTCGAGCAAGTGGACGCCTACGCCGATCTCATTGATGAGCACGCCGAGTCTTTCGAGAGGCTGTACACCGCCGTCCTCGGCGAGACCGTCGAGTTCGACGCCGAGACCGAGCGGTGGATCGTATGGCCGGCTGCCGGTCCTGGAGCTGACCCTCGTGAAGGCGAACTCGCAAAGGTGGGCATTCGAGTCGTGAGCTACACGCTCGATGACGGCGGCTACTCGTTCGAGGTCGGCATCGATCGGCCCAGGTGCTCGACGTGCCGTTCACCGAAGGATGTGGTTCCCGTCATCCACGGGGAGCCGACACCTCAAGCTGGAGAGCGAGCTGAGCGTGGGGAAGTCATCATCGCCGGTTGCATGATCGATGAGGATAGCCGGCCGTGGCGGTGCCGGGGGTGTGGGGAGGACTTCGGCTCCCTCGGTTCAGGGACTCAGCGGCTCTAGGCCCTAGCCCATCATAATGCCTACCTGGCGTCATTGAAGCAGCCCGCAGGTCTTGTTCGCTTGGCAGGTAGAGAAGCAGCAATCGGAATCGTCCTGGCAAGGCTCGAACTCGATCTGGCATTGCCGGCTCGCACAAATACCCGTGCCGGAACACCTTGTTCCGGGACAGCACCCTCTAAAGCAAGCCTCGCCATGTACGGCGCACGATCTCCCGTCATCGATGGGCCCTGAATCGGTAGGCGCCGTGCCGCCCGTGCCGCTCGCACCGCCCGAATCCGTCGAACCGTCGCGTCCACTCGCTCCTCCTGCCGAACTCCCGCCTACGCCCGACCCACCCGCAGTTCCTGCTCCGCCGGAATCTTGCGAGACAGCTCCGGCAAGACCGCCCGTTCCTGCATCGGGCTCCGCGTCACGCTGGCCTTCACTCGCAGTCTGACCGCCGCAAGCCACGCAGAAGGCCGCAACGAAGAATGTGCTCGGGCACCTGCACATTCTCGCGAGAATTCCCATTGGTGCGGCTCAAAACAGCGAACAGGTCTTGTCGGATTGGCACGTCGTAGCGAAGCAACAATCCGAGTCGCTTTGACATGGTTCGAATTGGATGCCGCACTGGAAACTGGCGCAAAGGCTATTGGCCGAGCATCGCGTACCCGGACAGCAGCCCCAAAGACACGGTTCGCCATGTCTAGAGCACGACCCGCCCACCGCTCCTCCTTGAAATCCGCCAGTCAAGATCACAGGCTCCCGCGATGCCCACCACCGACTACGTCAGCACTCACGCGATCTCAAAGCTCATCTCGGCCAGCCCGTCGGCAGTGCTGAACTGGATCGATGACGGCCTCCTTCCCGCCTACCGGACGCCCGGCGGCCACCGACGAGTCGAGCGTGGTGCTCTCATCCGATTCCTCCGCGATCATGAGATGCCGATTCCACGTTCACTCGCTGGGGTCGCTCGTCTCCTCGTCGTTGACGACGACGACAGCTTCCTTCGCACTACAAAACGACTTCTGAAGAAGAGAGCGGGCCATCTCACGGTAGAGACCGCGACGAACTCGATGGATGCTTTGCTAAAGATCGGAATCTTTCGACCCGACGCGGTGCTCGTGGACGCCTACATGCCCGGAATAAACGGCGTCGAACTCTGCCGACGCCTCCAGCGCGATCCAGAGACGCAGAACATCACGATGGTCGCGATGTCGGGGCGGGTCACGTCCAAGCTGGAATCGGCATTCGTCGATGCTGGAGCCGTGGGCGTGCTTGGGAAGCCTTTGGACACGGCCTTGCTGCTCGATGTGCTCGGTTTGTCGAGTGAGGTCGCGACGACGTGAGGAGCGTCACTGACGCCTACGCCGAGGCCCACCAAGTGTGGGTGCAGGCCAACAAGTTGTTCGGCGTAGCGAACAAGCTGCAAGCTCACGCAAGAAGTATCCGCACGTGCGGAGGCGACGAGTACGGGTCGGTAGCGTCGAGGCTTGATGAGATCGCCGAAACGACGATGAGGGAGGCAACCACGTTGATGACTTGGGCCGCTCAGATCATCGCTTCGGGGCATCCTCGCACAAACGATACACGGCAACCTACGATTCGATCCCCCGCGATCAGCCCGTAGCACGTTACTATGCGTGGTCACGATTCCTCCCCATGAGGTTGTCGAGGCCGAGGGGACATGGACAACTTCGAGTTCGAGAAGAACCTCGTGATCATCGGCAACCAAGAACGCTCTATCGGCAGCGTCGTGGCGACAGTGCAGGCGGTCACGCAGGACAAACGATTCAAACGAAGAATGGGGATCTTAGTTGATCATCGCGGCTCCGAAGAGAGCATGACGATCGGCGAGGTTGAGCGGCGGATCATGTTCGTCGCCGACGTCTCGCGTCATCTCAAGTGCCGATGTGCCGTCGTCGTCGGCCAGTACCACATCGCACTGGAGCAAATCGCCGGAGGGTTTGCCGAGAGCAAAGGCGTCAAGCTGAAGGTGTTCGGCGATGATGTCGAGGCCAGGGTTTGGCTTCGTGAGGGGACCCGGCATCCCGCTAAAAATCGCTAAAGCCACCAGACGTTGGACCGTTCAATGGTTCATGGAGACAGCGGCCTGCTTCTGCCTGGCGTGCGAAAGGCCTCGGACCGTCGAAGAAGCACGGAAGGGGCGTCGGGCATCGTTCCTCCGCTGTGTGGGATTGAGC